>NZ_JBFUJO010000009.1:0-189597 GCF_056401355.1 Polaromonas sp. P4_F4
GTCTGGGAGAACGTGCGGCTGGCCGCGCAGTCGCGCGAGCCGCATGCCGGGCGCTGGCTGCAGCGCGCCGGCCGGATGGCCTCCATCAACGGCCGCGCCGAACGGGCGCTGGAGCTGGCCGGGCTGCAAAGCCGCCGGCACAGCATCGCCGGCACCATCAGCCACGGCGAGCAGCGCCAGCTGGAGATCGCCATGACGCTGGCGACCGAGCCGCAGGTGCTGCTGCTGGACGAGCCGCTGGCGGGCATGGGGGTGGCGGAGGCCGAGCGCATGGTGGCGCTGCTGCTGGCGCTGAAGCAGGAGCACGGCATGCTGCTGGTGGAGCACGACATGGATGCGGTGTTTGCGCTGGCCGACCAGCTGACGGTGATGGTCAACGGCCAGGTGATCGCCAGTGGCTCGCCGGCGCAGATCCGGGCCGATGCCGGGGTGCAGGCCGCCTACCTCGGAGAAGAACACACATGAACACCGATTTGTTGATTGAGGCGAAAGACATCCACACCTATTACGGCGCCAGCCACATCCTGCGCGGCATCAACTTTCGGGTGGCGCGCGGTGAGACGATTGGCCTGATGGGGCGCAATGGCATGGGCAAGAGCACCTTGCTCAAGAGCCTGATGGGGCTGGTCAGGCCGCGGGCCGGCTCGATCGACATCATGGGCCGGCCGATGCTGGGCCGGGCGCCGTATGAGGTGTCGCGGCTGGGCGTGGCCTATGTGCCGGAGGGCCGGGGCATCTTCGGCAACCTGAGCGTGGTGGAGAACCTGAAGATGGCGGCGCGCGCGGGCACGCGGGGCCAGCGCGACTGGACCTATGAGCGGGTGCTGGAGACCTTTCCGCGCCTGAAGGAGCGCCTTAGCCATGGCGGGCAGCAGCTGTCGGGTGGGGAGCAGCAGATGCTGACCATCGGCCGGGCGCTGATGACGAATCCGGATGTGCTGATCCTGGATGAGGCGACCGAGGGCCTGGCGCCGCTGATTGCCCGGGACATCTGGCGCATCTGCCAGCTGGTGCGGGAAACCGGCATCTCCAGCGTGATCGTGGACAAGAACTGGAAGCATGTCACGCAGATCACCGACCGCAATGTGATCCTGCTCAAGGGGGAGGTGGTCTTTGAGGGCAGCTCGGCCGAGCTGCATGCCAGGCCTGAACTGCTGGAGCTGTATCTGGGCGTTTGAGCAGCACGCAGGCGCAATCGACAAAGCGCTCCCCGCATGGCATCATCGCCGCTTACTGAGCAACTGGCCACAGTCACCCGCAGGACCTGGTGACAGGGCAAACTGAAAGGTCGGGACGCATGCGGTGGCCCTGGCAAGACGCGCCCTTCCGGCAGTCCCATTTCCCACAAGACCCCGAACGGTATGCATCCGCGGGGCGCCAGATCATCTGGACGGCCACCGCCCTCATCGTCGTGTCGGGTTGCGTGGTTGCAGTCGCCTTGTTTTACCTGCGAAACGAAGCCCTCCTAGCCGGCGAGAAGCTGACCCGGTCGCTGGCGCAGGTGATTGCAGAGCAGACCAGCCGCACCTTCCAGGCCGCCGACCAGCGCCTGCAACTGGCTGCCAGCCGGCTGCAGGCGCTCGAAGCGGAAAAGCGGCTGACCGAGGATTCCGGCCGGGCCATGCTGCGCGAGCAGCTTAAGGAGCTGCCTTTCGCACGCGCCCTCTGGATACTGGACCGCCACGGCCGCATTGTTTTTGATTCGGACACCGGCAACATCGGCGCCCAACTGGCGGACCGCGAGTATTTCCAGATCTACCAACAGCGCCCGGCCACGGGCTTTCACATCGGCGCCCCGGTGCGCAGCCGCACTACCGGCACCTGGCTGATCAGCGCCTCGCGCCCCCTGCGCTCGGCCAGCGGGGAACTGACGGGCGTGATCGTCGCAGCGGTGGAGCCACCCTACTTCGACACCCTCTGGCGGGATATCGACCTGGGCGCAGGCGGTGCGATCGCACTGTTTCGCAGCGATGGCCTGCTCATGATGCGCAGCCCGATCGATGAGCAGGCCATGGGCAAGTTTTTTTCCACCCAGCCCCTGTTCACCAAACATCTTCCCCTCGGCCCGCAGGGCACATTTACCGTTGCCAGCGCAGTCGACGCCCGTGAGCGCGTCGTCTCTTACCGCACACTCTCGCCGTACAGCGGGATGCTCGTCACGGTCGCCCCCCTGTATGACGATGTCCTGGAGCCCTGGAGGCGCTTTGCCACGCTGTCATCCGTAATCTGGCTGGCCGCTGCGGCAACGGTGGTTTTGCTGTCGATGCTGCTGTATTGGCAGTCACGCAAACGCGCGGGCACCGACTTGCGCTTTCGCCAATTGGCCCAGGCCATGCCACAGATCGTGTTTATCACCGATGGCAACGGCAGGCTGACCTTCGTCAGCGACCAATGGTGCGAGGTGACCGGCGAGCCCCTGGAGGCGGCGCTGAGGGGCGGCTGGCTCGACCACGTCCATCCCGACGACCTTCAGCGAACCATGGACGACATGCGGCACATGCTGGACACCGGCCAGAGCCGTCCCAACGAACATCGCCTGCGCTGCAAGGACGGTAGTTACCGCTGGCAACTGGTGCGCGCCACGCCAAACCGCGACCGCGCCGAACGCATCGTCTCCTGGTACTGCACCTCGACCGACGTCGATGAACTCAAACGGGCCGAGGCAACGCTCCAGGTCCAAACCGGCTTGATGCGCATCGCGGGGCACATTTCCAGGCTCGGCGGCTGGGCGCTGGAGCTCCCCGACATGCGCTTCATCTGGTCCGATGAAGCCTCCCACATTCTCGGGTTGCCAAAGGGCACTGCGCCAACACTGGAGTCAGCCATAGGCCTTTGCGCACCCCAGTGGCGTGAACTGGCCACGAAAGTGGCGCAGGATTGCCTGAATCACGGCACGCCCTTCGACGTGGAACTGGAAATGCTCACGCCCGCCGGACGCACGGTGTGGGTGCGTTCGATGGGCCAGGCAGTGCGCGATGACAAGGACACCATCACACGCATGCACGGCGCGCTGCAGGACATTACGGAACGCAAGCTGGCCGCACAGGCCCTGCTCGAGAGCGAACAGCGCCATGCGGCATTGTTCGATGCCGCGCCGGTGCCGATGTGGGTCATGGACAGGCAAGACAATCACCACATCGCCGTCAACGACACGGCGATCCGGCTCTACGGCTATTCACGCGAAGAATTCGTCACCATGACGCCCGCAGACCTGCTCCCCGCTGCCGAGCAGGCACGCCTGCGGCAACTCATGGCTGCCGGCCTGCCGATGGACACCCCCGAATTCTGGATGCACCGGCAAAAAGACGGCACCGAGTTCCCGGTGGAACTGATCCGTCGGGTGATCCGCTACGGCGGGCGAGACGCGGTATTTGCCGTGGCGTTCGACATCACCTTGCGGGTCAGGGCCGAGCAGGAGGTCCAGGCTTACCTGCAGACCCTGCAGCGTGTTGCGGATGCAGCCCAGGCCATCACGCAGCATCAGGCACTGGACACCATGATGCAGGAAGTGGCCGAGCAGTCCCGCGCCATCATCGGCGCACACCAGTCGGCCATCAGTCTGCTGCGTGAAGGCAAAGGGACGCAGGCCATCATGGCCCGGTCGCTGTCCGACAAATATGGGGGCCAGCCGCATTGGACCGACAGCCCCGAGGGCACAGGCATCCATGCCATGGCCTGTGAGACCCGGCGTGCCGTGCGGCTGACCCAGGCCGAACTGCAGGCCGATCCGCGCTGGTGCGGGATCAACACGACCGCCGGGCAACACCAGGCCCTGCGCGGCTGGCTGGCCGTGCCGCTGACCGGCCGCGATGGCGGCAACATCGGCTTGCTGCATTTGTCGGACAAGTTCGAGGGTGAATTCACGCAGCAGGACGAATACGTGGCCACGGAACTGGCCCAGCTTGCCTCGATCGCGATTGACAACGTGAACCTGTTGTCCCAGGTCAAGGACCTGAACAGCGGGCTCGAAGAAAAAATCATCCAGCGCAGCGGTGAACTGTCGCGGCAGGAGGCGCTGTTCCGCACCCTGACCGAGCAGGCGCCCCAGCCAATCTGGACCGTGGATCCGGCGGGCGCCGCCACCTTTTTCAGCCGGGCCTGGTATGAGCTCGTCGGTGGTGCACCGCCCGACTGGCACGGCCACGGCTGGGTCGGGCTCGTGCATCCGGACGACGTGGCTGCCGCGACACAAAACTGGCGGGTGCCCAGCGCAGAGCCCACCCTGTTCACCGGGATGCGGCGGCTGCGTGCCAGGAACGGCGCCTACCACACCATGTCATACCGCGCATCGCCGGTGCGCAATGAACGCGGTGAAGTCATCTTCTGGGTCGGCATCGACGCCGACATCACCGAGATCAAGGCAATCGAGACCGCCCTGCGGCTGTCCAACGCAGAGCTTGAAGCCTTCTCATACTCGGTCTCCCACGACCTGCGCTCACCGCTGACGACGGTCGACGGTTTCAGCCGCCTGCTGGCCAAGGAGCTCCACGGCAACCAGGGCAACCAGGGCAAGAAGCTGCAGCACTACCTCACCCGAATCCAGTCCGGTGTCGGCCAGATGGGCCAGTTGATCGAAGGCCTGCTGTCGCTGGCGCATGTGGCGCGCCTCGAACTGCGGCACGAAGCTGTAGACCTGAGCGCCATTGCCAGCGAAATTCTTGAGCGCTTGCAGGCCGGCGAGCGCACGCGCCAGGCCGTCTGCAGCATCGAACCTGGACTGCTCGTGCACGGTGACGGCCGGCTGCTCCGCTCCGTCATGGAAAACCTGCTGGGCAATGCCTGGAAGTTCAGTTCACGCCGGGCCCAGGCCACGATCACGGTTGGCCGGTCAACGGCGCAGGGCGCGTTCTTTGTACGCGATAACGGCGCCGGCTTCGACATGGCCTATGCCGACAAGCTGTTTGGCACCTTTCAGCGGCTGCACAGCGTGTCGGAATATGCCGGAACCGGCGTCGGGCTGGCTACCGTGGCCCGGGTGATTGCGCGCCACCGTGGCCGCATCTGGGCCGAGTCGGCGCCAGACAAGGGGGCGACATTCTTTTTCACACTGCCGGGCGAGGAGTTGTGAGCCGCAGCCTGTCTCTATCGCAGCCTGCCTCTATAACAGGGGCCGCAGTTCGCGCGCAGCGTCCAGCAGCAAGGGCAGCAGATCGCGCCGCAGCGCGTCGGGCGTCGTCCGCTGCGGGGACGACACCACATTGAGCGCAGCCACCGTCCGCCCCTGCATGTCGCGCAGCGGCACGGCCAGCGCATGGACGCCGAGCTCATGCTCTTCACTGGCGACGCAGTAGTCGTCAAGACGCACCTGGTCAATCAGCGCCCGGAGCTTGCGGGGATCGGTCGTCGTGTGCAGCGTCAGCCGGGCCAGGCTGCCGGCTTCGGTCCTGGCCTTGAGCCATGCGTTGAACTCGCTTTTGGTCTTGGCAGCCAGCAACACCCGGCCGGTCGAGGTCGCGTGCGCCGGCAAACGCGCCCCCAGATGCAGGCCATAAGCCAGCAGCCGGGCCGGTGCGGTCTTGCCGTCGGTGAACGTCTTCCACTCAAACCCGCTGCGCCCGATGATGACAATCTCGTCGCCGTCCAGCACCACGACTGAAAACGACTCCTGGGTCTGGGCGGCGAGCCGGTTGAGGGTGGGTTGCACGGCACGCGGCAGGCGTGCCGTCGCCAGGTAGCTGCCTGAAAACCGCAGCACCTTGGCTGCCAGCCAGAAATAGCTGCCGTCCGTTTCAAGATAACCGAGGTGCGTCAGCGTCAGCAAATGGCGGCGCGCGGCCGCCCGCGTGATGCCGGCGCGCTCGGCCGCCAGCGTGGCATTGAGGCGCTGGCGCTGGGTGTCAAAACTCTCCAGCACCGCCATGCCCTTGGCCATGCCTTCGATCATGTCGGCCTTGGCGATCTGAAAGTGCCCCTGGGAAGGGGAAACGGTTTTTGCAGTGACCATTGCGCGATCATCGCACAAGTGCGCCAAACATCGTGCAATGGCGCCCGCGGCCTCTAGCCCTGCGGCGCGCAGCAGCCTACGCTTGGAACCCAGGACAACATGCCTTGAAGAGGCACAGGAGACGACCATGCGAGTACAGGTAGCGATTGTGGGTGGTGGCCCGGCCGGGCATTTGCTGGGCCAGCTGCTGCACAAGGCCGGCATAGATGCCATCGTGATTGAGCGGCACAGCCGCGAGTATGTGCTGGGCCGCATACGCGCCGGCGTGCTGGAACAAGGCACGACCGATCTGCTCGACGAGGCGGGCGTCGGTGCGCGCATGCACCGCGAAGGCCTGCTGCACGGCGGCTTCTCGCTCGACTTCGGAGGTGCCCATCACCGCATTGACCTGCACCACCTCACCGGCGGCAAGCAGGTCATGGTCTATGGCCAGACCGAGGTGACCCGCGACCTGATGGACGCCCGCGCCGCAGCGGGCCTGGCGACCGCCTACGAGGCAGAGCAGGTGAGCCTGCACGACTTTGACGGCGAGCGCCCCAAGGTGCGCTACATGCAGCATGGCATCGCGCATGAGGTCGAGTGCGACTTCATTGCCGGCTGTGACGGCTACCACGGTGTGAGCCGCGCCAGCGTGCCGGCGAGTGCGCTGCAGACCTTTGAGCGCATCTACCCGTTTGGCTGGCTGGGCATGCTGACCGACACGCCGCCCGTCTCCCACGAGCTGGTCTACACCAACCACGCACGCGGCTTTGCGCTGTGCAGCATGCGCAGCCACACACGCAGCCGCTACTACCTGCAGTGCTCACTCGATGACAAGGTCGAGAACTGGAGCGACCAGGCCTTCTGGGACGAGTTGCGACGACGCCTGGCGCCCGATCTCGCGGACAAGCTGCAAACGGGCCCGTCGATTGAAAAAAGCATTGCCCCCCTGCGCAGCTTTGTCGCCGAACCCATGCGCTTCGGCCGACTCTTTCTGGCGGGCGACGCCGCCCACATCGTGCCGCCCACCGGCGCCAAGGGCCTGAACCTGGCCGCCAGCGACGTCGGTTACCTGGCACGCGCGCTGACAGAGTTTTATGCGGGCAGCGAAGGCGGTATCAACGCCTACTCGGACACCTGCCTGCGCCGGGTCTGGAAGGCCGTGCGCTTCTCGTGGTGGTTCACCTCGCTGATGCACAAGTTTCCCGATTCAGGCGGCTTTGGGGAGAAGATCCAGGAGGCGGAACTGGACTACCTGATTCACTCGCAAGCGGCCTCCACCGCGCTGGCAGAAAACTACGTCGGCCTGCCGCTGTGACCGGAGTGGTTTGAGTAGCAGTGCCCTAAGCGGCTTGATTGGCCGGGGGCCGGTTGACGGCGGCGAATGGCCGTTCAACAAGTGCCCGGCACGAGGTGGGCTCCGGGGCGGGCTGACAGGTGCCAGCGAACCACGCCGGGCTCACCCATAATCAGCCTCCTGTCCCTCCAGGTCCCCACCCATGCCGCCTTCTGACTTGCCTCCCTCCCGCAAAACCCCCGCCCCACTTCAGTCGCTCAAGGGCGTGCGCGTGGTCAGCCTGGCGCTCAACCTGCCCGGCCCTGCGGCGCTGATGCGCTGCCGCCGGATGGGTGCCAGCTGCGTGAAGCTGGAACCGCCCGCGCCCCCAGGCGCACCCGCCGGCGCATCAGGCGATCCGATGAAGCAGTACAACGCCACGGCCTACGCCGCACTGCACGCCGGCGTGCGCACCAGTGTGGCCGACCTCAAGACCGAACGCGGCCAGAAGCTGCTGCACCGCGAGCTGGCCAAAGCCGACGTGCTGCTCACCTCCTTCCGGCCATCGGCACTGGCCAAACTGGGGCTGACCTGGAAGGCGTTGCACAAGCAGCACCCGCACCTGAGCCAGGTCGCCATCGTCGGCAGCCCGGGCGAGCGCGCCGAAGAGCCCGGCCACGACCTCACCTACCTGGCCGAAAACGACCTGGTCACCGGACTCGAATTGCCCGCAACGCTCTACGCCGACATGGGCGGCTCACTGATGGCCAGCGAGGCCGTCCTGCAGGCCGTGATGCACCAGCGCAGCAAAGCCAAAGGCCTATACCTGGAGGTGGCCCTTTCAGGCGCCGCAGGCTACCTGGCCCTGCCGCGAGCCTGGGGCCTGACCCAGCCCGGCGCGGCCGTTGGCGGCGGCCACGCCGGCTACCGCGTCTACCCGTGCAAGGATGGGCGGGTGACCGTGGCGGCGCTGGAGCCGCATTTTGCAGCCGGCCTGTGCGCGGCTGCGGGTGTTGAGAGGTCCGGCATGAAGGCGATGTTTGCACCCGCGACGCATCAGGCGATAGCAGGCTGGCTGCTGGGCAAGACGCGCAAGGAGCTGGACAAGCTGGCGGCAGAGAAAGATATTCCGCTGCATACACTGGCCAAATAAGCCAGCCATTACAAATCAGATCAGCCCATGAGACAACAAGGAACGATCGTGCGCTGGGACGCGGCGCGCGGATTCGGATTCATTCGCAGCGCGGTCGCAAGCGCCGATATTTTTTTCCATGCGAAGGATTTTCGTGGCACAGCAGCGCCCCACGAGGGATTGATAGTCACATTTGAGGAAATTCACGTCGGCGGCAAGGGGCCACGCGCGATGGCCGTTCAGGCTGCGGCTTATGCTCCGCGTGTTGCGCCCGTTGGCGCACCTGCGCGCAGGGTGCCTGCTCAGGCCACCCGGAGTAGCCGCAACGCCAACCGCCCGCAGCACCTGCCGCGGCGTTCAACCGTGACCCCGGCCACCGCCCCCGCCGGCCCCGCCCTGCTCCTCATGCTAGCCTGGACCATGCTGATCGGGTGGGGCATCTGGGCAAGTCGCTTGCCGATGCTGACGCTGGCAATAGCCCTGCTGCTGAATCTCATCACGTTCTTCGTTTACTGGACCGACAAATACGCGGCGCAAAAAGGCCAGTGGCGCACCGCGGAAAACACGCTGCATCTGTTCGGCCTGCTGGGCGGCTGGCCCGGTGCCTGGTTCGCCCAGCACATCCTGCGGCACAAATCGAGCAAGGAGTCTTTCCGCACGACCTACTGGGCCACCGTGGTGTTGCACTGCATGGTCCTGACGGGTTGGCTGTTCTGGAGACCCTTGCAGAACTCGCTGCTGAATACATAGCTTTACAGGCTCTCTGGCCCCTTCAAGCTGGGTGCCGGCGTGCCAGTAACAGCATGGCCGCACCCAGCAGCAAAGCCCCCAGCCCCTGCTGCCCTGTCAGCGGTTGGGAAAACAACCACGCCGCCGCCACCGCAGCCACCAGCGGTTCAATCAGCGTGCCCACCACCGTCGCCGTCGGCGACAGGCGGCGCGCGCCCCAGGCAAATGCCAGGTAGGCAATCGAGGTGGTGAACACACCGGTGTAGCCCACCTGCAGCCAGGCGGTGGTGTCGCGCGGCCAGGTCAGGCCTTGCGCGCTGGCCAGCACCAGCATCAGTAGCGCAGCCACCGTCATGCTCCAGGCCGAGGCGCTGACCGCCGGCACATACGCAGGCATGCGCGCATTGCCCAGCACCACCACGGAATAAAGGCCCGCTGAAGCAAATGACCAGGCGAGGCCCACGGCGTAGTCCTTCGGCAGGCTCAGGCCCTCCGCAGGCATCACGATCAGCCCGACCCCGCCCAATGCCAGGACCAGCGCCGCCACCAGCCGCCCGCTGGCGCGCTCATAGCCGCGCGACACGGACAGCAAAGCGACGATCACCGGTGCGCAGCAGATTGAAATCACGGTGGGCAAGGCTGCCCCGATGTAGGTGATGCCGGCAAACCAGCTGGTCACATTCATGGCCATCGCCAGACCCGTGCCCACAATCAGCCCCCGTTCGCGCCAGGGCAATTGCCGCCACTCGCCCAATCTTTTCCCTGCATTTTTTCCCGGCGCCACTTGCCGCCAGTGCCACCACCACAAGAGCGGCAAGCCGAGCGCAAAGCGCGCCAGAGACAGGCTGTACGGCGCCATGCCGCCAGCCATCACAGACTGGGCGACCAGCGCGCCCACGCCCCACAAGACGCCCGCAAGCAAGACGCCGCCCCAGGCCAGGGTGGCCGATGTCTGGGTTTTCATGAAAAAATTTCTCCATCCATGCGCCTGCCCGCAGGGCTTTGTTGCCAGATCAAGGGAGCAGGCGCGTCAACTCAAAGCTGTGCGCCGTTCGTGCAGAACATAGCGCAGCCGCATGCGCAGCCCGGCGTCAAGCCGGGTGCATTACAGAGTTGCGGAGGGGGGAGAAAGCTGGAGGTGCATGGGCGACATCATAGTGCCCATAGCACTTGCGCCCGATCCGCACAGCGATGATCGTTTCGCGGTTGCCTTGATGGATGGTATGGCCATCCGCCTCAAAATCCAGGCACTGCAAGAAGCGGCCAGGGACTTCCTGATTCAAAGCCCGGTGGAGCACGGTGTGCCAGGGCTGGCAACCTGCTTGGCATCGAATCGCCGGGCTTGACGAGCTGTCTGACGCTCGGGGCTGGGGAGGCAGGGATGCTTGGCCGACTCATATTGCATGCATGCAAAGGGCAATCGCTTCCACAAGGGAAGCCACATGCTCCATCGGCAAACTGGTGCCGACGCGAATGTGTGAATGCGGCTTGATGCCGAACCTGGAACCGGGGAACACCGCGAATCCACGGACTGCCAGCGTGACCATGGCGAACTGTTCCGAAGGCACCGCAATCCAGACACTCAGTCCGTCCTGACCGGGCACCCTGATTCCCAGTGGCTTCAAGGCCTCAATCAAACGGTTGCGACGCGCAGCATACACCTCTTTGGCGTTGGCCACCGCAGCCAAGCTGCCCGGATCATTCAGCATCCAGGCGACCGCATCCTGCTGAATGCGGCTGGTCCAGCTGGCCCCAAAATTCCGGTAGGCCTGAATCTGCTCCACCGCTTCCTTCGAACCCGAAAGAACCGCCAAACGCAGGTCCGGCCCCAGGGATTTGGAATATGACACGATGTGGACCGTGCGATCTGGATAGTGCATACCCAGGCTCACTGCAGCTTGGGATGAAACATCCCCGATACCGTCATCCTCGATGATCAGGGTTTCGCTATTTTTCAACACCTTGGCCAGCTCCTGCATGCGTTGCGCGCTCACGCTATGGCTGCATATCGCGTGCGTGCGGGGCTGGTAGATAAAGGCGGCTGGTTTTTTCTGGAGTGCTGCCGCCAGTGAGTCGGCCTTCGGCCCGTCTTCGTCACAGGCCACAGGAATCACGTCCGCGCCGATGTGATCCAGAATATCGAGCAGGCGCGCCGTGGTGGGGTCTTCAATGGCGACCGCCGATCCTGGCATCAGCAGCGCCTGTAACGTCATCAATACGCCGTCAAACCCGCCATTCGTGGCCATAAAGGCCTCTGCCGGATACGCCCAGCGTGACGTCACCGCTTCACGCAGCGCCTGCGTAATGGGGTCGCGTCGGTAGCTGTTCAATTGCGGAGTTTTCACCCCCTGCAACAAGGCCTGGGACAAATCAGGCAGGAGCGCAGGATCAGGCGAGGCGTAGGTGAGATCGGCAACGATATGTTGGCCAAAATTACCGACGCTTTCAAAGCGTGCGGGTCTTGGTGACGGTTTGTTGCCGCAGACCCATACCCCGTTGCGCCCCATACCCGCAATGACTTTATGCCGTCGCAACTCTTGCCAGACGGCCGAAACCGTTGCCGGGCTGACGCCCATCGCCTCGGCAAGATCCCGAACGGAGGGTAATTGGGAGCCAATGGGAATGGCACCAGAACGGATCAAAGCGGCCATTTTGACGGCCATCGCGCGGGTTGCAAGGCCTTTTAATGACGCACCAAGGTGCGCCGCCGTAATGTTTTGGTGCATAGGGAAAATACTTTGTTCAGTAACAAAAATTATATAGTACAAATAATTTTAAACATTTAATATTCATCTCAAGAAGTCATCCCCAATGACTTTGTCAGCCCAAATTAATCACCTCTTTCAGACAAGGATTGCAGTGGAAATCAGCATCAAACTCGCGGTACGTGACTGGGATTTCATCACCCCACTGGTGCTTGGCGATGTGCGCTCAAATCGGTTTAACCTGGAACTCCATCGTGTCAACGCATTGGAAAACAATCTGGCGACGGATCCGCGTTATGACGGTGGCGAAATGTCGCTTAGCCGCTATGCACAAAGCCGGGCCCGCGGTGACACCTCCATCGTCGGGATTCCGTACTTCATCATGCGGGGATTTCGCCAGCACTGCATCATCACCACCGCGGCGAGCCCGCTCACCGAGTTGCGCGCGCTCGCCGGCAAGCGCATCGGAATGACGGGGTGGCAAGACTCCGGCAATACCTGGACACGTGCCCTGCTGCGCCGGGAAGGGGTGGAAATCGCAGATGCCGAATGGTTCGTCGGACGCCTGTCTGAAGACCATCCCATCCAGGAGCGTCTCAACGGTTTCGGCCGCCCTGGGCGTATCAGCATCGCGCCGGGTGAACGCCCGCTTGTCGACCTGTTGCGCGAGGGTGCGCTGGATGCCGTTTTTACGCCGTTCATGCCGGCAAGATTTTTCGAGCCCGGCTCCGGCCTGCGCACGCTGCAGTCCGACTGCCGCGCGGCAGAGGTGGCCTACTTCAAGGAAGTAGGTTACATGCCGGGCATTCACCTGCTGGGGCTCAAGCCCGCCATCGTGGCCGAACACCCTTGGATACCGCAGGCCCTGGGCGCACTTTTTGCGGAGTCCAGCCGTGTATGGATGGAAAAGCGCATGAAATATGCGGATACCACGCCCTGGATTCTGGACGAAATCCGGCAAAGTGCACGCGATCTGCCAGGCAACTGGAACGCGAGCGGCTTCAAGGCCAATGAACGCATGCTGACGGACTTTTGCCAGGAACTGCATGCGCAGGAAATCACGCCAGGTTTGTTGAATCCGGCCGATCTGTTCCCCGGTGAAGCCGCTTAAACCAATGCCACTTAAATCAAAGTTGAAGGAAACCAAGCATGCTGAAAGTCGCACTGGGCCAATTTGCCGTAAGCCGGGACTGGCCAGAAAATTTGAAAACCTGCCTGAGCCTGATGGCGCAATCCCTGTCGAAGGGCGCAGATCTCCTCGTCCTGCCAGAAGGCATCCTCGCCCGGGATATTGCGGATCCCGATCTGGTCCGCAAGGCCGCGCAAGCACTCGACGGCCCCTTTGTCAGTCAACTGTTAAGCGCAAGCCGTGGCAATCCGCTCACCACGATGATGAGCGTGCATGTCCCGTCGAATGTCGAAGGTCGGGTCTGGAACGTGCTAATTGCCATCCGCAATGGGGAGATCCTGGCCCAATATCGCAAGCTTCATCTCTATGATGCTTTCTCGGCCAAGGAGTCCGCCAACGTCACGCCCGGCCTGGACGTTCCGCCGCTGGTGGAGGTTGCCGGCATGAAAGTCGGCCTCATGACCTGTTACGACGTGCGGTTTCCTGAACTGGCTCGCCGGCTCGCGCTGGATGGCGCCGATGTGCTGGTCTTGCCAGCGGCTTGGGTGAAAGGGCCGCTCAAGGAAATGCACTGGGAGGTGCTGGTGACCGCACGTGCACTGGAAAACACATGCTATATGGTGGCGGTTGGCGAGTGCGGGGAACGCAATATCGGCAACAGCCGGGTGATCGATCCGCTAGGGGTCACCATTGCGGGTGCAGCCGAAGCCCCGGCACTGCTATTTGCCGAGCTTGACCCCGCACGCATCGCACATGCCAAGATGGTGTTGCCGGTGCTCGAAAACCGGCGCTTCGACAAGCCGGTGCTCAAAAACAGGGTCGACTGATTGCCATCATTGCCACTACAAAGGATATTCGCCATGTTTACCCGCCACCTGTTTTGCACTGCATTCGTCGCCGCCGTACTGGCCGGCTCCACGGTTTACGCTCAGGAAGTCAAGATCCCGGTTCAGCCCCTGGATGCCAGGCTGCGCGCCAAACTGCCGGCCGAGATTCTTGCCGCCGGAGAGATGACCGCGGCCAACAATGGCTCTTTTCCTCCGTACACCATCGTGACCGGCAGCCAGTCCATGACTGGCGCCAGTGCAGATTTCATCAAGGCCTTGAGCGAAATACTGGGCGTCAAGATCAACCTTGCACCCGTCAATGGCCTGTCCGGTCTGCTGCTGGGGATCAAGTCGGGGCGCTACCAGTTTTCCATGGGGCCCATCGGTGATTTTGTCGACCGTGAAGCGTCTGTTGACTTCATCGATTTTGTGCAGGAATACGTGGTCTTCGCCGTACCCAAAGGAAATCCCAAGGGCATCAACGGACTGGAAGACACCTGTGGCGGCAAAGTGGCCGTGATGGCCGGAGGGTCCGCAGAAAAAGTCATCCGGCAGCAATCCATTGCCTGCACCACCGCCAACAAGCCTGCCGTCGAAGTCCAGGCGTATGCAGATCAGCCGACATCCATCCTGGCCGTGAACGCCAAGCGGGCCGACACCTTCTTTTCCTCCCATGCCCCGCTGACTTACTTTGTCCAGCAAGCCAACGGCGCTTTGGAGTTGACGGGCATTGGCAAGAAAAATGGCTTTGATGATCTCTACCAGGGCGCGGTGGTTCAGAAGGGTTCGGTCCTGGGTGAGGTCGTCCTGGAAGCCATGCGAAAGCTCAATGGCAACGGCACCTACGCCATCATCATGAAAAAATGGGGCTTGGGCGACAACATGCTCAAGACGCCAGGCGTCAATCTGGCAGGGAAACTGGCTAAATGAGCAAGGCCATCCAGGCTCTGCATCGGGGAGTCGCTGATCCCGTAGCGGAGGCCCGGCAACGCAATGTGGCCCATGCGCATGTCTCGCGTAACTATGGCCGCCTGTTGGGTGTCAGTGTGCTTTGTCTGTTGGCGCTCCAGCTCGTCTGGATTCTTGTCACCAACAAGAATTTTGAATGGGAGGTTGTCGGTAAATTCCTCGCCGAAAAAAACGTGATCAACGGGCTTTTGGTGACACTCGGGCTGACGCTTGTGGCCATGGTCATAGGGGTTGCTATCGGGCTTGTCCTGGCCATTGCCCGTATCTCGGACAACCCATTCCTGCGCGGCTTTGCCGGGCTCTATGTCTGGCTCTTTCGGGGCCTGCCACTGCTGGTGCAGCTGCTATTTTGGTACAACCTCTCCACGCTGTTTCCCACGCTGTCGCTGGGGATCCCGTGGGGCCCGACGTTCGCAACGTGGAACACCAATGACCTGATCACGCCACTGACTGCCGCCATCACCGGGCTGGCGCTCAATGAGGCTGCCTACATGGCGGAAATCATCCGGGCCGGTCTTATCTCGGTGGATTCACGCCAGATGGAAACGGCCCTGGCTTTCGGCATGACACGCAACCGCGTCCTGCGCAGAATTGTGATTCCGCAGGCGATGCGCTCCATCGTACCGCCCACCGGCAACCAACTCATCAGCATGGTCAAGGCGACGTCCATCGTCAGCGTGATTGCCATGGGCGACCTGTTGCATTCTGTTCAGAACATCTACAACGCTACGTTCCAGGTGATCCCATTGCTGATGGTTGCCGTGGTCTGGTATCTGCTGATCACAACCGTCCTGAATGTGGGCCAGAGCGCCATCGAGCGCTATTACGCCAAGGGCGAACAGGAGGCCAAGGTATGACCACGCCAATCCCGCAAGCCGCGGAAACGGGCAAGCCCCTGGTACGGGCACGCAATGTCCACAAGCGCTTTGGCGACAACGAAGTGCTCAAGGGCATCGACATGGATGTCCAGGCGGGCGAAGTGGTCGTCATTCTGGGCCCCTCCGGCTCAGGGAAATCCACCTTCTTGCGCTGCATCAATCACCTGGAGACGATGGATCAGGGCTCCATCACCGTCGGTGACCAGCAGATAGGCTACGAACTTCGCGGCGAACGATTGCACCGCCTGTCCCCGCGAGCGATTGCGCACCAACGCCGCGATATCGGCATGGTCTTTCAGCAGTTCAACCTGTACCCACATATGACGGTGCTGGAGAACATCATGGAAGCCCCTGTTGGCGTGCACGGCCGCGGCAAAACCGAATCCCGTGCACGGGCCCTTGAATTGCTGGAAAAGGTCGGCCTCAGCGAGAAGACACAGGCCTACCCACGCCAGCTTTCGGGCGGCCAGCAACAGCGGGTGGCTATCGCCCGAGCGCTCGCCATCCAGCCTACCTTGATTCTGTTTGACGAGCCGACCTCGGCCCTCGACCCGGAACTGGTCGGAGAGGTGTTGGCCACCATGCGCGACCTGGCCGACCAAGGCCTCACCATGATCGTCGTCACACATGAGATTGGATTTGCCAAGGAGGCGGCCGATCGCGTCGTCTTCATGGACGGTGGCGTCGTCGTTGAACAAGGCCGGCCGGCAGAGGTGCTCTGCAATCCCCAGCATCCACGGACAAGAGCATTTCTCAGCCGGTTTATCTAACCGCTTGCCCGGCCCGCGGGATGGGGGCCGTTTCGGAGCTGGGGCTCCACTGCACTGGCACGGCATGCAAGACCACGCGCTCCACCTTCGATGTGGTGGTGTGCTGCAGCAGGCTGCGGTCTCGTGGCATGGCCTCGCTGTAAAACGAGGCTCACTTTCAGCGCTGCAGCGATGGATGCCGGAGCCAGAGACGCTACTTATTTGATAGCTGCTGGCGCCAGCAGGATAAGGGCTGGAGGTCGATTTTTCCTGAGGAAAGGCGGCGAAACGGCTCAGCTAGGGCAATGCTGATTAAGGTCCACGGCAATTGAGGGAGAGGCGTTACTTGACGATGAAACAACAAAGCCTGGCAATGGCAGCCGATCAAGGATTGGGATTCGAACAGTTCCGCAAGCCCACGCGGCGGGAAGAGTTCCTCAAGACCATGGACGCGATCGTGCCATGGTCAGCCCTGTGCGAAGTCATCGCGCCGCACTATCCCAAGGCCGGCAACGGACGCCCGCCCATTGGCCTGGAGCGCATGCTGCGCATTCACCTTATCCAGCATTGGTTCAACCTGGCCGATCTGGCCTGCGAGGAGGCGCTGTACGACAGTGCCAGCCTGCGCCGTTTCGTGGGCATCGATCTGGGCCGAGAGCCGGTACCCGACGCCACCACCATGCTCAAGTTTCGACGCCTGCTCAACGACAACAAGCTGGGCGAGGCTCTGTTCGCCAAGGTAGGGCAAGAACTGCAGGCTCGAGGCTTCAAGCTCAGCACCGGCACCATCGTGGATGCCACCATCATCGGTGCGCCCAGTTCGACCAAGAACGCGGACAAGGCGCGCGACCCCGAGATGCATCAAACCCGCAAGGGCAAACAATGGTATTTCGGCATGAAGCTGCACATCGGGGTGGACAGCCAAAGCGGCTTGGCGCACAGCGCCGTGGTCACAGCGGCCAATGTGCATGACAAGCACCCGCTGCCTGACTTGCTGCATGGGCAAGAGCGGCGTGTGTACGGTGACTCGGCCTATGCCAGCCAGAAGACGCTGATTGAGGGCAAGGCGCCCATGGCCAAAGACTTCACGAACCAGCGCACGCGGCGCAACGGCATCGTGGACGAAGCGGTCAAAATCAAAAACCGCAGCAAGTCACGCATCCGGGCGCGGGTGGAACATGTGTTCGGCGTGGTCAAACGGCTGTGGGGATTTGGCAAGGTGTGCTACCGCGGGCTGGCCAAGAACGCTACACGCGCCTTTACGGCATTGGCGCTGGCCAACATCTACCTCAGCCGACAACGGCTGATGGCACAGGTGCGCCCATGAGGGCGGAAAACGGGCCGAAAGGCCCAAGAAACAGGCCCAGGGGGCCTCAAGGAAGGTCGCTCAGCGACCCGTTTGAACACAATCGCTCCGTCATTGACCCGCATGGGCTCTTTGACGGGGCTTATTCAGCGTAGCCCTAGGCACTTTTCTGCTTCTGTCATCCCGGACTCGACCCTGGATCCACACCGCACAAACCACCACTCGTTGTGATCCAGCAGTGCAGGTCAGGCCCGCAATGACAAGACAGTATCAGCGTGCCTTGCGCACCGGCGGCTTGCCGGCGACCTTGCCCGAACCGTTGTCGCGCGGCGGCAGCCCGGTGTGCTGCGTCAAGATGCGGCCCTTGACCGGCGTGGGGGTCTTCAGCGCCACGGTGGTCGAGTTCTTGCGGCGCGCGCTCTGATAACTGCCATCGGTCAGCGGCTGGAAGGTCGGGATCAAATGGTGTTTGCCGTTGCCGATCAAATCGGCGCGACCCATGGCTTTCAGCGCTTCGCGCAGTACCGGCCAGTTGTTGGGGTCGTGGTAGCGCAAAAACGCCTTGTGCAACCGGCGGCGGCGCTCGCCGCGCACGATGTCCACCGTTTCGCTGTCGCGCGTGATCTTGCGCAGCGGGTTCTTGTTGGTGTGGTACATCGTCGTGGCCGTGGCCATTGGTGACGGGTAAAAGGTCTGCACCTGGTCGGCGCGAAAGCCGTTTTTCTTGAGCCAGATCGCCAGGTTCATCATGTCTTCGTCGCTGGTGCCCGGGTGGGCCGCGATGAAGTAGGGAATCAGGAACTGCTTCTTGCCGGCCTCAAGACTGTACTTGTCGAACATCTGCTTGAACTTGTCATAGCTGCCGATGCCGGGCTTCATCATCTTGGTGAGCGGACCCTGCTCGGTGTGCTCGGGCGCGATCTTGAGGTAGCCGCCGACATGGTGCGTGACAAGCTCTTTCACGTACTCGGGGCTTTGCACGGCCAGGTCGTAGCGCAGGCCGGAGCTGATGAGGATTTTCTTCACGCCCTTCAGTGCCCGCGCGCGGCGGTACATCTTGATCAGCGGGTTGTGGTCGGTATTGAGGTTGGAGCAGATGCCCGGGTACACGCAGGAGGGCTTGCGGCAGGCCGCCTCGATCTCGGGCGACTTGCAGCCGATGCGGTACATGTTGGCGGTTGGGCCGCCCAGGTCTGAAATTGCACCGGTAAAACCCTTGACGGTGTCGCGGATGGCTTCAATCTCGCGGATCACCGAGTCTTCGGAGCGGCTCTGGATGATGCGGCCTTCGTGCTCGGTGATGGAGCAGAAGGTGCAGCCGCCAAAGCAGCCGCGCATGATGTTCACGCTGAAGCGGATCATCTCCCACGCCGGGATCTTGGTGGCGTGGTCGTGGCTGCCGTTTTCGTCGGCATACACCGGGTGTGGCGAACGTGCGTAAGGCAAATCGAACACATAGTCCATCTCGGCCGTGGTCAGCGGGATGGGCGGCGGGTTGATCCACACGTCGCGCGCGGTGGCGCCTTCACCATGGGCCTGCACCAGCGCCCGCGCATTACCGGGATTGGTTTCGAGATGCAGCACGCGGTTGGCGTGGGCGTACAGCACCGGGTCGCTTCTGACCTGCTCGTACGACGGCAGGCGGATCACCGAGCGGTCGCGCGGCGGGACCTTGATCTTGCCCTGCATGTGCGGAAGGCTGGGGTTGGGAACGAAGGTGAGCGGCTTGATGGCCGGGTTGGCCTGGATGCCTCCCTCTTTTTTCCCCTCTCCCTTTGGGAGAGGGTTAGGGTGAGGGCTCCCCGCATTTGCCTTGACGGCAGCCTGTGCGCCAGCAAGGGCCTGAAGCGGCTTCGCCGCGCCCTCACCCCTGCCCTCTCCCAGGGGGAGAGGGGGTAATACCGCTGCTTTGGCATTGGCCTCGGCCTTCATCGCCACTTCAGCGGCCTCGTCTTCGCGGGCGCAGGTGGCGCCCTGCTCTTTGGCCTGCTCCGAAATCATCAGGTAAGGATTGACATGCGCCTCGACGCGGCCCGGGGTGTCGACGCTGGTCGAGTCGATCTCGAACCAGCCCTGCGCCGTTTCATCGCCGCTGCGGCGAATGAAGGCGGTGCCGCGAATGTCCGTCATGCTGGCCACGGGTTCTTTGGCGGCCAGGCGGTGCGCGATCTCGACAATTGCGCGCTCGGCGTTGCCATACAGCAGCAAATCACATTTCGAATCAACCACCACACTGCGGCGCACCTTGTCGGACCAGTAGTCGTAGTGCGCGATGCGGCGCAGCGAGCCCTCAATGCCGCCCAGGATGATGGGCACGTCCTTGAACGCCTCTTTGCAGCGCTGCGAATACACCAGCGCCGCGCGGTCGGGCCGCTTGCCGCCTACATCACCCGGTGTGTAAGCGTCATCGCTGCGAATCTTGTGATCGGCCGTGTAGCGGTTGATCATCGAATCCATGTTGCCGGCGGTCACGCCGAAGAACAGGTTGGGCTTGCCCAGCACCCTGAAGGGGTCGGCACTCTGCCACTCTGGCTGCGCAATGATGCCGACGCGAAAGCCCTGTGCTTCGAGCATGCGGCCGATCACCGCCATGCCAAAGCTCGGGTGATCGACATAGGCGTCGCCGGTGACGATGATGATGTCGCAGCTGTCCCAGCCAAGCGCTTCCATCTCGGCCCGGCTGGTGGGCAGAAACTTCGCCGTGCCGAAACGGGCCGCCCAGTACTTGCGGTAACTGGTCAGCGGCTTGGCGGCGCGCGTGAAGAAGGAGACGTCGATGGGGGCGTTCATGAGGGGCGTAGGTAACCCTCGATTGTAAGGTTTACCCTCACTTTTGCCTCTTTAATCGGCATTTAAGCCCTACAAACTGCCTGCGGCGTGGTGAAAGCGCCCAGTCAGGCGTCTGCCCGGTTCGGGGTGCACCTTCAGGGCGAACCTGGGAAAAGGGCCAGAATTCATCCAAAAATCAGGCACCATCCMAATGAACACTTGAACATGACGCTATTAAACAAATAGCAACCAGCAAGACCCGCGCTCCGCAGGGCTGCTGTCAGCCGCGCGCAGGCAGCACCCGGCCCTGGCAATCGCCAAAGCCGATGCGACGGAAACCGGTACGCACACAGTAGCCGCGCAGGATGATGGAGTCACCGTCTTCGAGGAAGGTGCGCGTTTCCCCATTGGCCAGCGTCAGCGGGTTCTTTCCGCCTGAGTTCAGTTCCAGCAGCGAGCCGGCCTGCTCGGGCTTGGCGCCCGACAGCGTGCCGGAGCCCAGCAGGTCGCCCGCCTGCAGGTTGCAGCCGTTGATGGTGTGGTGCGTGATCATTTGCGCCACTGTCCAGTAGGCATCGCGAAAGCTGGACTGCGACAGGCGCTCCGGACCCTGACCGGCATCGCGCATGGCCTGGGTCTGCAGCCAGACCTCGAGTTCCACATCGATACCGCCTTGCTGGCGGTTGCCCGGCGAGTCGAGGTAAGGCAATGGCTGCGGGTCACCCTCGGGTCGCACGAAGGGCGCACGAAAAGGCGCCAAAGCCTCCATCGTCACGATCCAGGGGGAAATGGTGCTGGCAAAGTTCTTGGCCAGGAAGGGCCCCAGTGGCTGGTATTCCCAGGCCTGCACATCGCGCGCCGACCAGTCATTGAGCAGCACCATGCCAAAGGCGTGAGCCTCCGCCTGGTCCATCGTGAGTCGGTCGCCGAGCGCATTGCCCTGCCCCATGAAAACGCCCAGTTCAAGTTCGTAGTCCAGCCGGTGACTGGGCCGTAAAACCGGCACTTCTTCGTTGGGGCCCTTGGTCTGGCCCAGCGGGCGCGGAAACGACTGCCCACTCACCCCAATCGAGGATGCACGGCCGTGGTAGCCAATCGGCACCCACTTGTAGTTGGGCAACAGCGGCGCATCAGGGCGAAACAGCTTGCCAACGGTGGTGGCATGGTGAATGCCGGTATAGAAGTCGGTGTAGTCGCCGATATGGCAGGGCAAGGCCATTTCAAGCTCCGCCTGCGGCAGCAGGGCGCTGAGCCATGCCGCCTCGTTGCGGCTGCCCTCGCGCAGGCCTTCGGAAATCGCCGCGCGCAGGGTCTGGCGCCCCGCTGCGCCCATGGCCATCAAGGCGTTCATGTCATCCGTGGCGATGAGGCCGGCGGCTTTCAGGTCGAGCGCCTGGTCGCCAATGGCAACGCCAATGCGAAAGGCCTCCGTGCTGCCGGTGCGCCGGAAACGGCCGAACGGCAGGTTCTGGATCGGAAAGTCGGTGTCCGCCGCGTTGGCAGAAGTCACCCAGCTGCGAAGCGCCGGGTCGTGGGTGGCATTGACCAAATCATTCATGATGCAAATCCTTGACGCCGTGGCGCCTTGAAGGGGGTGATGAGCCGTGCGAAGTTGTGCAAAAAGCTCAGGGCTTGAATTGATCCTTGAGGCCAGTCCAGCAACTGAGGTAACCGGTATCCAGCGCACCGCCTTCCATGGCGAATGCGGTGGGAATAAAGCGGTAGCGGCTTTCAAACATGAAAGCCAGCGTGTTGTCCAGCTTGTGCGGCGCCAGCTCGCCGGTGCTGGCTTTCTCAAAGGCCTCGGCGTCGGGGCCGTGCGGAACCATGCAGTTGTGCAGCGAAGCGCCGCCCGGCTTGAAGCCTTCGGGCTTGGCGTCATACTGGCCATACACCAGCCCCATGAATTCGCTCATGAGGTTGCGGTGATACCAGGGCGGACGGAAGGTGTTTTCGGCCACCAGCCAGCGCGGCGGGAAGATCACGAAGTCACAATTGGCCGTGCCGGGGGTGTCCGATGGCGAAGTCAGCACCGTGAAAATGGACGGGTCCGGATGGTCGTAACTGATGGAGCCAATCGTCATGAAATGGGCGGTGTCGTATTTGTACGGCACCAGGTTGCCGTGCCATGCGACCACGTTGAATGGGCTGCACGGCTGCATCGCCGTCCATAAGCGGCCGCCAAATTTCTTGATGATTTCGAAACCGCCGGCCGGTGCGCCAGCGTCTTCAAAAGCCGCCGTGGGCGCCATGAAATCCCGTGCATTGGCCAGGCCATTGGAGCCGATCGGTCCCAGTTCCGGCAGGCGGAAATGCGCACCATAGTTCTCGCAGACGTAGCCGCGTGAAGCGCCGTCCGGCAGTGCCACGCTGAAGGCCATGCCGCGCGGCACCACGGCCACCTCGCCGGGCCTGACCGCCAGCAGGCCGAGTTCAGTGGTCAGCACCAGCCGGCCCTGCTGCGGTACCAGCAGCATTTCACCGTCGGCATTGACCAGCGCGCGCTGCGACATGGACTGGTTGGCCACATACACATGCGCGGCCATGCCGTTTTGGGCCTCGGCATCGCCGTTGGCCGCCACGGTGCGCATGCCGTCCACAAAGTCCAGAGCCTCGGCCGGAATGGCAAACGGGTTCCAGCGCAGCGGGTCGGGCGCAACGGCCATGCCGCCCGCCGCACCGGTCGTCCACTGCGGCTGTGCATAGGCCTGGTAAGCGCCGCTGACCACAGACGGCTGGCGGCGGTACAGCCAGCTGCGGCGATTCTCGGCGCGCGGCGCCGTGAAGGCGGTGCCCGACAACAGCTCGGTGTACAGGTCATGGGGCGCGCGCTGCGGGCTGTTACGGCCCTCGGGCAAGGCGCCCGCAACGGCTTCACTGACAAATTCGTTGCCAAAACCGGACTGGTAGCACAAGGCGTCTGTGTTCATCGCATCTCTCCAAAGTGAATCTCAATCTGAATTTCAATCAGCGGCGTCATCAGCAGCGTCGCCATTGGCCCGGGCCTGATCGATCAGGCGGTCGAAAAAATCGCTGAGCTGGGTCCGCTCGGCAGCGCTCAGCACATTGAAAATCTCCTGGTTTCGCTGCCCCACCACCTGCATGGCGCGCTGCCATGCCGCCTTGCCCTTGGGCGTGAGCGTCAGCACCACGCCGCGTCCGTCCGTCGGGCTGGCAGCCTTGAGCACCAGGCCCTGGTCGACCAGCGACTGCGCGGCCCGGCTGGCCTGCCCCTTGTTCAGGTTGGCCTTTTTGGCCAAGTCGTTAACCGACAGCGGCGCAAAAGTGCCCACCGCCGTGAGGCAGCGGCCGTCGCTCATGGACAGCCCTGCCCCGGCCACATAGGCTCGCTGACTTTCAATGTCGGTCAGCTTGTGCAGCAAATGCAGGCGGTAAGTCAGGGTCCTGTCGAGCTTGATCATGGTCAGTCCGGCTTGTTCATGTTCAGTCCAGCTTGATGCCGCTGGCGCGAATCACCTGCGCCCACTTTTCGCGTTCGGCCTTGGCATAAGCAGCCATCTGGGCCGGCGTGCTGGGCGTGGGCTCCAGCCCCAGAACCTGGAAGCGTGCTTTCACCGATGTGGAATTGAGCGCGTCCACCAGCGTTTTGTTCAGTTTACCGATCACGTCGGCGGGCGTTCCGGCCGGTGCCACCAGACCTTGCCAGGCATAGGCCTCAAAGCCCTTGAGGCCCTGCTCATCCAGCGTGGGAATGGTTTCGAAGTTCTTCACGCGGCGCGGACTGGCAATGCCGATGGGACGCAGGCGCCCCGCATTGATGAAAGCCATGCCGCTGGCCGTATCGACAAACATGAAGGGCAGCTGGCCACCCGTCACATCCTGCACCGCCGGCGCCGCACCGCGGTACGGAACATGCACCAGGTTCAATCCGGTCTTGCCGCGAAACAGTTCCGTTGCCAGGTGGTGCGGGCTGCCCGCGCCCGGTGTGGCGTAGCTGACCCCCGACTTCTGGGTCTTGGCCCAGGCCGTGAATTCGGCCAGGTTCTTCACGGGAATCGCCGGGTTGACCACCAGGATCATGGGAAAGCGGGCCAGCAGGCCGATGGGCGCCAGGTCTTTTTCGGCGCTGTAGCTCAGCTTGGTGTAGAGCGCCGGATTCGCGGCCAGCGTGGCGGTGTCGCCGGTCAGAACCGTGTAGCCGTCCGGTTTGGCATGGGCCACATAGTCAGCGCCGATGTTGGTGGCGGCGCCCGGCTTGTTGTTGATGACGATCGGTTGCCCCAGCGCGCTGCCCATCGCTTCAGTCAGCGAGCGAGCCACCACGTCGGAACCACCACCGGCGGGGTAAGGCACCACCCACTCGATGGGCCGGGTGGGAAAGTTTTGCGCCGAGGCGGCCGTTGCGGCCAAGGCCAGGAGCGCCATCGAACGGCGGATGAAAGCGGGAAGGTTTTGCATGTTGTCTCCAGACAGAAATGAATCGGTAGCAGTCGGTAGCGCGGCAGAAAAATCAGGTACCGGCCAGGCGCTCGGCCTGGGCAATCAGCGCCAGTGCTTCGCCGGCATTGGCCTGGCGGCTGAGCAGTGCGAGGGACAGCGTGGCCAGAAACAGCGGAGCCCTGGCCTCGCCCACACGGGCTGTCGCCTCTGCGAGTGCCGTGTAGGTCTGATCAAGATGGTCAGCGTTGGCGGCGCTGGCGACGGCGGCGGTACTGGTCCCGGTGATGGTGGTGGTGCTGGTGGTGGTCATGGTTATTTCCTGCGGCATCACAGCGGACGGGTCAGACCGGCGGTGAAGTGTTGCTGAAAAGGCTTCAGGGCTGCCTGAACAGCGGCGGCTGGTGTGCCCGTCCAGCATCCCATCAGGTACCCGTCAGGCCGCACCAGCCACGCCGAGCCGTCGGCCGCGCCGTAACGCTCCTGGGCTTGCCCGGACTCGTCGACCAGCGTGTTCACGTCAGGCTCACCCTGGCTGGCAATGCAGATCACGCGGACCGCGGCGGGACCGCCCTCCCCGGGCGCGGCCAACGCGGCGATCTCGTCCGGCAGCCGGCCATGTTGCGCGAAATACAGCACCACAAAACCACCACCGAAGCACGACGTCAGGTGGACGTGGCCGCTGGTGCCGCGCAACCTGGCCTCGGGTGCGGGCATGCCGGCGCGGGGACCGGCCTGAGGCGCGCCCTCCTGCGAAGGCAGATTCAGTGGTGAGCCCACATATTCAACGGGTGTGGACTGGCGTGGGTTGAGCAGCGAATTGACGGCTGCGTCTTCGGTGGCCAGGCGCAGCGCCGCCTCGCGCAGCAGCTTGAAACCGTAATTGGGCGGCGCCATGAATTCCGTGCTTTTGGCGCCGTAGGCAATGTTCTCTCGGGTGGCATGCACGCGCTCGGTGGAATAGCTGTCCAGCAGGGAGTCCGCCGCCCGCCCCTGTTGCACCAGCGCCAGCTTCCAGGCCAGGTTGGCCGCATCGTCTAGGCCCGAGTTGAGTCCGCGCACCCCGAAAATCGGCACCAGGTGGGCCGCATCGCCGGCAAACAGCACACGGCCATGGCGGTAGCTGGGCAAGGTGAGGCACTTGGCGTTGTAGATCGAAATCCACAGCGGCTCCCAGGGCTCGTCCTCGCCAATCATCGAAAGATGGCTTTGCACGCGCGGCAGCACGTTTTCAGGCTTCACGGCTTCCACCGGATCCTCGTCGTCACGAATCTGGTAGTCGATGCGCCAGACATCATCGGGCTGGCGGTGCATCAGAATGGTCGAGCCGGGGTTGGACGGCGGGTCAAACCAGGCGAGACGCTCCACCGCGCGGCGGGTTTTCTGCACCACGTCCACGATGACGTAGCGGCCTTCGTACTGGGTGCCTTCCAGTTGCAGCCCGAGCTGCTCGCGCACCGTGCTGCGGCCCCCGTCACAGGCCACAACCCAGTCAGCCTGCACCGTGTGCATCCCATCGGCGGCCTGGACATCTACTTGCGCGCCATCCGCTTGCGGCCGGACCGCGGTCACCTTGCTGGACCAGCGCACGTCGACCAGGCCGCCCTGCGCCAGTGCTGCCTTGTGGGCGAACTCCTCGGCATAGAACTGCTGGATGTTGACCATGGGCGCGAAGCGCTGTGTCGGCTCGCTCGGCATCTGGAAATGCAGCACTTCCCGGTCGCGAAAATAACTGCGCCCGCCGACCCAGGACAAGCCCTTCTCGACCAGCGGCTGGTCGGCGCCGACCCAGCCCAGTATTTCCTGCGAGCGGCGCGACATGCAAATCGCCCGGCTGCCGGCGCAATAGCCGTCATCGGCTTCAATCACAAGACTGGCGATGCCGTGGCGTCCGAGCAGGGCCGCCAGGCTCATGCCGACAGGTCCGCCGCCGGCAATCAGCACAGGAACCCTGTCGGGCCAGTGAGTGGAAAGTGGAGTGGTCACGATGCGTTTGTCCCGATTGATTTATGGTTGCGAGCGCAACTATAAATCAATCAGGTTGCGCGCGCAACCATTTTTTCAGGATGGGTTTTGCCCGCTGCGAGGCGTCCCCGGCCCGAGGCGGAAAACGGTCAGGAGTGCAGCGAAACCATCAGGCCGCTACCCACCGCCCACTATCCACTAGTTGCGCACCGTCATCTGGCCACGTATTTCGCCTCCGGGGTTGGCCACCGTGTGAACATTGGCGTACCAGCGCCCCGCCATCAGGTCGGCAGCCTGTGCCGGCGTCAGCGTGGCCCGCCCTTCCAGCGGGCTCACGATGGGGCCCTGCCAGGGCAAGGCAACTCCCGCGTTGGCACCAATGGCAGCAGGGCCATGAAAGTGGGCGGCCGTGGCGGGCCCGGTCAGTCCGCTGAAGCTGGCTTTCCAGCGAAACAGGTTGGTGTCCTTATTGAACACCGCATCGACCGAGCCGGTAGCCCGGCTGGCGTTGGGCGGGACCTCGTTGGCAGCCCGTAGCTGGGTGGTGAACGCCACCAGGTTGGACTGGCGATCCATCAAGCCGCAGCCGGTGATGGCGGTCACAGCCGCCACCATGACGGCAGCACGGGAAATACGGCTTGCTTGACGATGGAGGTGCAGGGGCATGATCAATTCCTGTAGATCAAAAGGGTAATTGTCGGCGGGGCAAAACCGCGCCATCGTAGGACAAACCCGGTGTGGCCAGCGGGCATGGGACGACATGCCTGCCAGGCGGCCAGCCTGGTTGCCGCGGGGGTGGCATGGCGCCGCAAATCAAAGGGGTCGCTGTCCTACGGCACAGGCGCATGGCAGCCGACAGGCAACTGCCAACCACTTTGGGAAAGTGAAACTATGTCCGTCCTCGTTCACCATGGCTCGCCATGAGCACCCATGACAAAACACATGGTTAAACACACATGGTCAAACCACATGGCTGACACACTGCAACACCATCTACTGCAACACCATCTGCGTCTGCGCGGTTTGCGGGAAAGCATTCACGGCACCGCCGCCGGCAGGGGCGGCTGACGCAGTACGGCACAACCGGAAGGAGCTGGCAATGGCTTCACGCACTCTATGGAAAGGTGCCATCAGCTTTGGGCTGGTCCACATCCCCGTGGCGCTGCATGCGGCCACGTCCGACAGCGGTATCGATTTTGACTGGCTGGACAAACGCAGCATGGACCCGGTTGGCTACAAACGCATCAACAAAAAGACCGGCAAGGAAATCAGCCGGGAAAACATCGTCAAGGGCATCAAATACCAGGATGACCAGTATGTGGTCCTGTCTGCAGAGGAAATTGCCGGGGCTTATCCCAAGACGACCCAGACGATCGAGATCGAAAGTTTCGTTGCCAATACGGAAATTCCCTTTATCTACCTGGAGCGGCCCTACTACATCGCGCCCATCAACAAAGGGCAAAAAGTCTATGCCCTGCTGCGTGACACCCTGCTTGACACGCAGCGGGTCGGCATCGCGCGGGTGGTGATCCAGACCAAGCAACACCTGGCCGTGCTGGTGCCCTCCGGACCCGGTCTCATCCTGAACCTGATGCGCTGGGGCGAAGAAATCCGCTCCTGGGAAGACCTGGACCTTCCACCCGAGGGCGCGAAGGCGGCCGGGCTGTCGGCGCGCGAACTGTCCATGGCCAAACAGCTCGTCAATGACATGACGGAGACCTGGGATCCGGGAAAATTCAGGGACTCGTTCAGGGACGAAATCATGGCCCTGGTCGAACGCAAGGCCAGGGAAGGCAAGATCGAAACCGTGGAGCAGCCTCAAAAGGCGGAGGATTCCGCCGGACGTTCGGGCGCCACCATCCTCGACCTCACCGAATTGCTCCAGCGCAGCCTGCGCAAGGGCGGCGCAGCGGCCGCGGCAGATGGGGCAGATGGCAAGGAGACCCCCAAGCCCGAAGCCCGCCCCAGGACGGCCACCCGCACAACCGTCCGCACGACCGCCCGCAAGGGTACGGCAAAAGCCGCTTCGCGCGCGCACGGCAAGCGGGCTGCCTGAAAACCTGCCCATGAACACGCCCGCGCCATGGCCGCCGAGGACCTGCTGAAAACCTACCGCGCCAGGCGCGACTTCAAGCAGACGCCCGAGCCCGCCACAGGAGGCGAGCGCTCCGCCAAGGCGCTGAGGTTTGTGGTCCAGAAGCATGCCGCGCGCAGCCTGCACTACGACTTTCGGCTGGAGCTGCAGGGCTCGCTGAAGAGTTGGGCGATTCCCAAAGGGCCGAGCCTGGATCCGGCCGTCAAACGCATGGCCGTGCATGTCGAAGATCACCCGATGGCCTATGCCGGCTTTGAAGGCACCATTCCACCCGGGCAGTACGGTGCCGGCCACGTCATTGTGTGGGACCGCGGGCTCTGGGCGCCGACGGGCGACCCGGCCGCAGGCCTGAAGAACGGCAAGCTCAAATTTGAACTGCACGGTGAAAAGCTCAAGGGAGGCTGGACGCTGGTGCGCATGCACGGCCATGCCGGGGAAAGCCATGAACCCTGGCTGCTGATCAAGGAGCAGGACGACCACGCACGCCCCGAGCAGGTATTTGATGTACTCCAGGCGCTGCCCGACAGCGTGCTTTCCGGCAAGCCCCTGCCTGGCAAGGCAGCCACCGAAACACAGGGCGCCCTTCGCGCTGCGCGCACCAAAAAAACAGCGCCTGAAAGCAAGACCAGGAAGCCCACCAGAACAACGGCGGCCAACGCACGGTCCGGTAAAAACATTCCCAAAGGCATTCCCGAAGGCGCGGTGAAATCCGGGCTGCCCGGCACGCTGGCCCCGGAACTGGCCACGCTGGTCAACCGCGTGCCTGCCGACCCGCAAGACTGGATCTACGAAATCAAGTTTGATGGCTACCGGCTGCTCACCCGCATCGAGGGGGACTCGGTGCGCTGCATGACGCGCAACGGCAACGACTGGACCGCCAGGTTGCCCAGGCTGGCCAAAGCCGTTGCACAACTGGGCATGCGCTCCGCCTGGCTGGACGGCGAAATTGTGGTGATGAATGAGCAGAGCCTGCCCAGCTTTGGCGCGCTGCAAAACGCCTTCGACAGCGCCAGCACGGCAGATATTCTCTATTACGTGTTCGACCTGCCGTTTTACGATGGGTTGGACCTGCGCCAGGTGCCGCTGACACAGCGGCGCGAAATCCTGCGCACGGCCCTGACGCGCAATCCGCAGGACAGCATCCGTTTCAGCGAGGCGTTTGACCAGCCCCCGCAAGACCTGATCAACTCGGCCCAGCGCCTGGGCCTGGAAGGCGTGATCGGCAAGCGCGCAGCCTCGCCCTACGTCTCGCGCCGCTCGCCCGACTGGATCAAGCTCAAAACCCAGCTGCGCCAGGAGTTTGTGATTGGCGGCTACACCGAGCCCAAAGGCTCCCGCACTGGCCTGGGAGCCCTGCTGCTGGGCGTGCACGATGCGCAGGGCAAGCTCCAGTACGCCGGCAATGTGGGCACAGGCTTCAATGTCGAGACGCTGCGCAGCCTCAAGGAGCGGCTGTCAACGCTGCACAGAGAGCGCAGCCCGTTTGCCGCGCTGCCGGCAGGCGTCAAAGGGCAATGGGTGAAGCCGCAACTGCTGGCCGAAGTGGCGTTTGGCGAATGGACCCACGGCGGCCATATCCGCCACCCCGTGTTCCAGGGACTTCGCACCGACAAGCCGGCCAAAAACATCCTCCGTGAGACGCCCACATCACCAGTCACCCCCCGGAAAGGCTCCGACATGCCGCAAGACGCTGCCACACCAGGCCCCACCAGCCGAAAACCCCCTGACAAGGCCCCTGGCAAGGCTCCTGAGTCCGTGCGCATCACGCATCCCGACCGCGTGATCGACAAAACCACCGGCTTCACCAAGCAAGCCATGGTGGAGCACTACGCCGCTGTCGCCCCGCTCATGCTGCCGCACCTCAAGGGGCGCCCGGTTGCCCTGGTTCGCGCGCCGGCAGGCGTCGGGGGTGAGCTGTTTTTCCAGAAACACGCGGAAGCCACAGCCATTCCCGGTATCAAGCTGCTCGACCCGGCGCTGGACCCGGGACATGAACCGCTGCTCGAGATCCCTTCTGTAGCGGCCCTGCTGGAAGCCGCGCAAGTCAATGCCGTGGAATTCCACACCTGGAACGCGACCAGCCGCGCCATTCGCAAGCCTGACCGCATGACCTTCGACCTGGACCCCGGCGAAAAGGTTGGCTGGCCGGAGATGCAGGAGGCCGCGCAGCTGGTGCACTCTCTTCTGGATGAGCTGGGACTGGCCAGTTTTCTGAAAACCAGCGGAGGCAAAGGCCTGCACGTCGTGGTGCCGCTGAGGCGCAACTACGACTTCGACACGGTGAAGGATTTCTCGCACGCCATCGTGAAACACCTGGCAGGTGTTTTGCCGCAACGCTTCGTGGCGAAGAGCGGCCCCAAAAACCGGGTCGGCAAGATATTTGTGGACTACTTGCGCAACGGTTTCGGCGCCACGACCGTCTCGGCCTGGTCGGCGCGCGCGCGGCCGGGGCTGGGGGTTTCGATACCGGTGGCGTGGGATGAACTGGCTTCGCTCACCGGCGGCGCGCACTGGACCACGACGACGACAGGTGGGCGCCTGGCCACCGGCAACCAGCCCTGGAAGGACTATGACGCCTGCGCCAACAGCCTGGCTGCGGCGATGAAAAAACTGGGCTTCAAGCCACCCACCCATTGACGGCAGGGCAAGCACTTCGCCAGCTGTCATCGGCCTCCTACACCAGCAGCATCCTTGCCCCGACAGCCAATCAGAATCATCGCCGCTAAATTGCCATATTGAATTGTCATGGGTTATTTCAGGCGATTTTCGTTGCCTACCGCAGGAGCACCTCATGGAATCCACCGAGCAAACCACCGAAACCGAACAGAACCACCAGACCGAGCAAACCCACCAAACCCAGCAGACCCATCAGCCTGACCCAAGCCACCAAACCACCCAGACCAACGAGAGCGACCGGCAGGACAAGCAGGCCAATCATCCGCAGGCCGGCAACGCCCCTTGGCATCGGTCCCGGGGCCGGGGCCGACAGGCCGGCGAGGCCACCCGACTGTGAATCAATTTACGCATCGAAGCCCCACGCGCGAGGGCTTTCAGTGCGAACCAGGAGAGCCACATGGAACCGCGCGATGAAATGGATCTGACCGCCTACCTCCAGACAGAAGGCCGCCGCCGTGCGGCCGAGTTGGGGAACTGCCGGCCCACGGAAAGCCCCGGCATCGCGGCGCCGACACCCCACGCACCACCATCACTACAACAACAATGCGCCACCCCGGCCAGCGAACAGCCACCGCCCCAAAGCCTCAGCGAAGCGTTGCGGCGCATGGGTGTTGCCTAGGCTGCGGCTGCGCCCGATAACCCGGTAACCCAGCCGGCTTTTGCACGGCTGGCCGTGTAGGCCTTTGCCGCAAGTTGACGCTGCGCACTGGCATGGCGCCGCATGGCGGCCTATGATTTCAGTACCGCAAGACGATTGCGCTGGAGACCTCATGAAATACCTCTTGCCATTGAGCCTGGCCGCAATGCTGCTGGCGGGCTGCCCGGATAATACCAAGTCGCCCAAGCTCCCACCCCAGGTGCCGGAACCCAAGGCTGCCGTTGCCCCCTCCACGACGCCCATCGCCATGGTGTTGGCACCTCGCCCGGCCAGCGCATGAAAGCCTTGATCGCGCTGGCTGTCCTCTGCCTGGTGGGCGCCTGCACATGGATGTCTTCGCCCGCCGGGCACAGGGTCAGCGTCGAGGGTGAGTCCTACGTGCTCAGCCAGTTGACTGCCGGCACCTGGACCGCCATTTCCACCAACCTGGTGACACCCCCTCCAGCCAGCAAACCCTCTACCCGCGCCGCGCTGGTGCAGGCCATCGAGCAAGCCTCGGGTTGCAAGGTGACCGAGAGCGACTATTCACGCGAAGGCCGGCAACTCGATGCGCAGGTCGATTGCGGAAGTCGCCTGAAAAACTAACCGCGGCCGGAGAAAAAAAGGGGCAGCCTTGCATGCTGCCCCCGGTGTGCCGAGCCTCGAGTGCCAGCAACAAAGTCTTGGGCGCCAGCGAACTGAATCCTCTCTAAAGTCATTTTTCTTTTAGTGCGCTGCCTTCAGGCTGGCGCGCATGGCCTTGACCTGGTCATGACTACGCTGGGCACCCTGGTATCAGCAGCACGTAATCCATCATGGCGCGCACAAGGTGCCGCTGCGGTCAGGCAAGCACAGACAGATTTGTAGGAGAAGACCGCGCCGCACTTGCATAGGTCACATAGGGGTCTGCACGGGGTCGGCCCCACCTCTGGACACTGCAATATCGACCTCTCTCCCGTCGAATGAAAACAGCTCAGTAGCCCATAAAGAATTGGGCTAACAGCTATTAAATCAGTAGCAACCAGATTGAAACATGAGGTTGAAGCATGAGGCATGAAACATGCAGGCGGGCATGCGTTCGTCAGCTGTCGAGTTCCGGGTAGCGGCGAAAGATGCAGTCTTCATTGAATGCAATGCGTCGCTCGCTGGCCAGGTAGGCCGCCACGCGGCGATGCTGCGCCACGCTGTCGTGCAGGGCTGCAACACACGGCGCCTTTTTTAGCGCGCGCCGGCTGGCCTTGGGAAAGGCGTATTGCAGGCCCGCCACCAGTTGGAAAAGCGACAGGTCCGCGTAGCTCAACCGCCCACCCACCAGATGGCGACTACCCCGGCGGTTGCGCGCCAGCACGCTTTCAAACCAGGCCAGGAATTTGGGCACGCGCGCCTCGCGAAACTCCTTTGCACGCCGGACGGCCTCCGGCTTCTGGTCCTCGTAGTAGAGGCCGGTGGCAATCGGGTGGTGCGTGTCATGGGCCTCGGCGACGACGTCGGCAATGGTCAGCTGCAGCTGGTGCGTCCACACGCGCTGAACCTCGCTCTTGCCGACCAGCCCGAGGCGGGGGCCGAGGTACAGCAAAATCGCCGCCGTCTGCCCCACGATGACCTTGCCGTGCACCAGGAAAGGCGGAGCAAACGGTGGGTGCAGCACATCGGGGCTGTCCATGACATGCATCATGGCCGCCATGCCCTGCCCGGCTTTTTCGCCCTGGCGATCGCGCGCCACATCAACGTAGTCGGCGCCTGCGGCTTCCAGCGCCAGGCGCACAAATTCGCCGCGTCCCTGAATGCCGGGCCAGTAATGAAGTTCGTATGACATGAAACTCCCCCGGTGGGTGGGTTGGCAGAGTGTGGGCAGTATGTGAAATGACGGGAAACGCCACTTTAGCCCATGCCGGACGGACATAAAGAACTATGTATTTCATAGCAATAAAGGCAAGAGGCGAGAACGCGGTCTCAGGTGTCCACCTCATCGGGCAGAGAAAATAATTCCAGACCAACCAGGTTCAAACCGGGGTTTAACCGGGGTTTAAACCGGGTTTCATCTTGTCCTACATGAAGTTGGCCACGGTCTGACACCTCCGGTTTTTCGAGCCGACGGACACTGAGACACTGAAGCAGCATGAAAGAAGGGCGCCACCAGGTGCAGGCGCCTTTTCGTTTTTTCCGGAGGTCAATGCAATGGCGAAATCAACCCTAGCCAGTTCACTCCACGGCAAAACCCTGAGATGGACCTTCAGCGACGGCCCGGCCAAAGGCCGGACGTTTGAACATACCTTTGAGCCCAATGGCCGCGTCACCTGGCGCAGCGCGGACAACCCGGACGCCAGCGAGCACCACGACAAGGCCAGTGCCGCCGTGAAGGTGTCAGACGACGTGCATGTGGTGTCCTACCTGTCAGCCGACAGCGGCTACACGCTCACGGTGGTGCTCAATCTTCGGGACGGCACCGCGGTGGGCTTTGCGTCCAATGGCAAGGAATGGTTCCGGCAGTCGGGCCGGTTTGAAGTGCTCGATCGTCGCGAAGGCGGTCCAGCAGCCTGAGTCCGGAATGTCAGCCCGCCGCCGCGATCTGGCGCAGGGCCTGTTCAAACACTTCAGGGGGCTGCCCGCCAGAGATCAGGTGGCGGTCATTGATGATGACGGCCGGCACCGAATGGATGCCCTGGCTCAGGTAGAACTGCTCGCGCTCGCGCACCTCATCGGCGTATTCGGATGACGCCAGGATGTTCCGCGCGCGCTCGGCATCCAGGCCCACTTCGCCCGCCACCCGCGCCAGCACCTCGTGCGAACCGGGACTCTGTCCATCGGTGAAGTAAGCCTTGAACAGTGCCTCTTTCAGCGCCTTCTGCCTGCCCTCGCCCTGCAGCTCGGCCCAGTGGAGCAGGCGGTGTGCATCAAAGGTGTTGTAAATGCGGCTGCGGCCACCGCCCGGCTCGTCCGCCATGCTGAATTTGAAGCCCAGCTGCGCGCCCCGTACCCGGATATTTTCGCGGTTCGCTTGGGCCTGCTCGGGCGTGATGCCGTACTTTTGCGTGATGTGCTCGGTGATTTCCTGGCCCTCGGCCGTCATCTGGGGGTTGAGCTCAAATGGCTGGAAATGCAGCTCGGCCGTGATGTCTTTGCCGACCCGCGCCAGCGCCTGGTCCAGCGATTTAAGCCCGATCACGCACCATGGGCAGGAAACATCAGAGACGAAATCGATTTTGAGGGGGATGGTCATGGTGTGTCGTTCTCATTTCATTTTTCACGCAAGGTCGCCAGCTCGCCTGCATGACAAGTCCACGGAAGGATCGCCCGGTGTGGACCGCCTTGTCAAACAGTGGATATGACGGGTCTGCAGGCGCGATTTTTACGTGGAACGGCCGCGCCTTGTCATGGCGCGGGCAATATGCAGGTGCGGCGTACGGTTACTTGAAGGGCCACCGGGAGGCCATCCGCCTATCCATCCACCCGACGTCCTTGTGCCGCCTGTCCGGCTCCGACCGCGGTCAGGCCAAGGCCTTCAGTAGGCCCGCACTGACACCTATCAGCGCCTCCCCCCGATACATCGGGAGTGTTCCGCCACGCATAGTGAAACGACAACTTCCCGGAGAAAAACCATGTCTTTTGCACTCTACATGATCGGTTTCGTGATCTTCCTCTGCGGCGTGATCTGGGGCGCGGTGGTAGCGGGCATACCACACCTGTATATCGGCATCGGTGCACTGATACTTCTCGGCATCGGCATTTTCAGCGCCGTCAGCCGCACACGCAGCAAAGACCCGTCCTGACCACCGGCGCCTGCTGAAGGCCAGCGCAGCGCCGCGGAGGGGCTAGCGCCCCTCAACCATTTCCGACCGGGGCGCTCCGCTGCAGGCTCACAACGGATTCCGGGCCGCGTTTGGCACCTTCGGCTGCCACGGACACGACGCCCCGAAAAGACGGGCTAAACCGTGAAACCGATTCGGACAATTCCTGTTCAAGCCAGATCACGCGCTGCGCATACATCGATGCCAGCGCAAGATGATGGTCCGCCGCTATCTGGTGCTCGATGCGGGCCAGATTGGCCGCCTGCAAATACTCCTGGGCTTTCCGAATATGGGCATCCACGCGTGTATGAAAAAGATCGAATCGCATATAAAACCCCTCCTCAAGCAGAAGTGAAAGAAACAGTTTTTATTGAAACAGAAATAAAGGTTTTGGGAATACCCAGTTTTAGTGATTGGCCGCTGAAACTGTCCCGTCCTTGCGTAGGACGGCATCTCACGGCCTGCCGGCGTGCACAAAAGACGGCGCGGACAAACGAATCTTTGTTACAGCTCACGCGGGCGTCAGCATAGGCGCGGGTGATCGCGGGTGATCGCGGGTGATCGGGTATTCCCACATGTAACCGTAGCCACCAAAAAAACTGCACGCATTCGTCCATGACTGCATTTGTCGACAAACACACGCGCCACCTGCACTTCGGCTTGCATCTCGGCCAGTTTGTAGCGCGTGTTCTGGTAGTTGGCCACGGGCTGACCGCACACCTTGCGCTCCTTCACATAGGCCTGCGTCCAGTCAATGGCGGCCTGCGCCGCCGAAACGGCCGTGGTGGCGATTTGCAGGCGCTCCCACGGCAGCGGCTCCATCAGGCAGATAAATCCCTTGTTCTCATGCGCCTCGCCGCCCAGCAGATGGCCAGCCGGCACCCTCACGTCGTTGAAGAAGAGCTCGGCGGTGTCCTGCGCCTTGAGGCCGAAGCCCCAAGCCCCCGTGGGGAAAATCGCATGGCCGAAGCATTCCTCCACGCAGCCCTCCGCGCGCTGCGGAACTGCAGCGCCGCAATGGATTCAACCCCGGATGACCTCATTCGGCGTTGTAATGAAGTGGCGGCAAAATCCGGCCCAGGCTTTATGCTGACCCGTACCGTCAGGAATGCCCCGGGCAGGCACCAGCCGTCGATCGTCTATGTCTATTGAACCTTGAACCGATTTCCTTCAACCAACCTCACCCTCTCATGCAACGACTCCAGAACAAGGTAAGCATCATCACCGGCGCGGCGCAAGGCATAGGCCTGGCCACCGCCATCAAATTCGCCCGCGAAGGCGCCATCGTCATCGTCTGCGACGTCCGGCAACCCGGTGTTGACGAGGCTGTCAGGGCGTGCCAGGCACTGGGCGCGCAAGCCGTCGGCCATGTGATGGACGTCACGCAGCGCGCCATGGTCGATGCCGTGGTGAAGCAGGTCAAGGACCAGTTCGGCCGCATTGACGTGCTGGTCAACAATGCCGGTATCACGCAGGATGCGCGGCTGCAAAAAATGACACTGGAGCAGTTCGACCGCGTGATTGACGTCAACCTGCGCGGCGTGTTTCATTGCGCCCAGGCTGTGGCGGACACCATGGTGGCGCAGGGCCGGGGCGTGATCCTCAACGCCAGTTCGGTGGTGGGCATTTACGGCAACTTCGGCCAGACCAACTATGCGGCCAGCAAGTTCGGCGTGATCGGTTTCACCAAAACCTGGAGCCGCGAGCTCGGTCCCAAGGGCGTGCGCGTGAATGCCGTGGCGCCTGGCTTCATTGCCACGCCCATCCTGAACACCATTCCCGAGAAGGTCCTGAAAGAGATGGAAGCGCATGTACCGCTCAAGCGGCTGGGGCAGCCCGAGGAAATCGCCAACGTCTACGCCTTTCTGGCAAGCGACGAGGCCAGCTACATCAATGGCGCGGTCATCGAGGTGTCGGGCGGCATGTCGGTTTGAGTTGCCGGTCGCAAAAAAAAAGATTTCAAAGTTCAATTATTTGACAAAGTCAACTAATTGATTGACGATGGCCGCATGGCATTGTCAAAGCCCTCCACACCACTCCCATCTGCCGCGGGCCACGTCGAAGCCGTCCGCGGCTTTAACCGTTTTTACACCCAACGCATCGGCGTGCTCGACCCCTATCTGGGCAGCGAACTTTCGCTCACCGAGGTACGGGTGCTCTACGAACTGGCACACCGCGACCAACCCACGGCCTCCGAACTGGGGCGCGACCTGGCGCTCGACCCCGGTTACCTGAGCCGCATCCTGCGCCGTTTTGAAAGCAAAGGCTGGCTGACGCGCGTGCCGTCCGTGGCAGATGCCCGGCAAAGCCTGCTGGCGCTCACGGCAGCCGGTCACAAGGCGTTTGCGCCCTTGCAAAAAAAATCCAGCGAAGAGGCAGCGGCTTTGCTGGCAACGCTGGCGCCCGATGCGCAGCAAAAACTGGTCAACGCCATGGCCGCCATTGAGCACCTGCTGGCGCCAGCCGCCGAACTCGCCCCCACCCGCACCATTGTGCTGCGCGATCCACAGCCCGGCGACATGGGCTGGGTGGTACAGCAGCACGGCGAAATTTACGCACGTGAATACGACTGGAACTGCGAGTTCGAAGCGCTGGTGGCCGACATCACCGGCAAATACCTTAAAAACTTCCTGCCGGATTCCGAGAAATGCTGGATCGCAGAACTCGACGGCGAGCGGGCCGGCGCGGTGTTTGTGGTGCGCAAATCAGCCACCGTGGCCCAGTTACGCATGTTGATCCTCACCCCGGAGGCGCGCGGTCTGGGCCTGGGCGGACGCCTCACGGATGAATGCATCGCGTTTGCCCGCCGCAAGGGCTACCAGAAAATGCGGCTCTGGACCAATAGCTGCCTGGACGCGGCGCGCGCTATCTACGCCAAACGGGGCTTCCGGCTGGTTAAAAGCGAGCCCTACCACGGCTTCGGGCATGACCTCGTGGGTGAAACCTGGGAGTTGCGGCTGTAAGAACCTGTTTACGATCTAAACGGGGCCGCGCAAGCACCTTCTCGGGATGGGATGCAAGGCGCGCCGCCCATAGCTCGGGCTATGGGCAAGCGCCGCAACGCCGCAGACCGCCCGAGAAGGCGCTTGCCCTTCGGGTTGGGGTGACGCAAACGCGGTCGCGTTTGCATCCCCATGGGGCAGCCGCACGACGCACAGCCGGCCGGCTGTGCAGTCGGGCGATTGAGCCACCCGAGCCCTTGCATGGGCACTAGCCCATGCGGCGGTCCCGGGCGCCCCACTCATCCCGATTGCACCCCAACGCGGCCTCGTTTAGATCGTAAACAGGTTCTAAGGCATGGGAAGTGTGGTCCAGCCCACCCCTCACACCCCCTCGATCATTCGCATCTCCCGCATCGCCACCGACAGCATGGCCAGGTCCACCGTGCCTGCTGCCTGCTGCTCGGCAAGAAAGCGCCGGTAGCGCTCCAGCGGCACCTGGTTGTGCGCCTGCCAGGCGGCGATCAGCGCCTGGGGCGTTTCCAGAGTCGGTGAAAGCCGGATCACGCTGGTTGTCAGCGCACGCTTGAGCGCGGCCAGGTCGTCGAACAGCGCGGCGCGCGCCAGCATCTGCCAGTGGGTGTCGGCCGGCAGCGCGCTCACGCGCTCGCGTATCCAGCCGTGGTTCAGATGCAGGTCGAGCGCAAAATAAAGGCTGGCGACCAGTTCGAGCTGGCGCTCGCAAGCGGCCGCGACTTCCGCGATGTCGAGCACGGCGGCGATGCTGTCCGCACCCGCGACACGCCGCGCGAGTTCGGCCGGCACCCCGGCCTGCACCAACTCGTCGCGCCGCGCGCCCTGTGCCGCCGCATCGTCCGGCGCCAGCAAGGTCGCAAGCTGCGGGCCGACCAGGTCGGCTGCCGCGCGAAAGCGCGCGACCGCCGCCTCGATCGCGCTGCGTTCGACCCGGTGGCGCAGGAACCACAGGCTGGCACGCTCGATCAACTGGCCGGTATCTGTCAGCATCTGCGCCTGCAGCGCATCCGGCACCTGGTTGTCGAGCGCATCGATGCCCTGCCAGATGTCCTCCAGCCCGAACACCGCGCGCGCGATGATGCAGGCGCGCACGATGTCGGCCGGGGCTGCATCGGTTTCCTCCGCGAGCTGGTGCACCAGGGTCGCACCGACGCGGTTGGTCAGCGTGTTGGTCAGGTAGGTCGCGATGATCTCGCGCTTGAGCGGATGGTGCTGCATCGTGTCGCCGTAGCGCTCGCGCAGGGGCTGCGGGAAGTAGTCGGCCAGCACATGGGCGACGAAGGGATCATCCGGCAGGTCGGACGCGAGCAGCGTGTCGTACAGCCACATCTTTCCGTAGGCGAGCAGCACCGCGCGCTCGGGCGAAGTGAGCCCCTGTTTCGCGGTCTTGCGTTCTTCAATTTCCTCGTCGGGCGGCAGGAACTCGATTTTGCGTTTGAGCCGGCCGGCGCGTTCCAGATGGCGGATCAGCCGCGCCTCGGGCTCCAGCAGCACTGCCGCACGCCTATGGGCGACTGACAGCGCCTGGGTCTGATAGTAGTTGTCGCTCAGCACCAGCTCGCCGACCTCGTCGGTCATCTCGGCGAGCAGCTTGTTGCGCTGTTTGCTGGTCATCTCGCCGTCGGTGACCACCAGGCCCAGCAAGATCTTGATGTTGACCTCGTGATCCGAGCAGTCGACGCCGGCCGAGTTGTCGATCGCGTCGGTATAAATGCGCCCGCCGTGCTGCGCGTACTCAATGCGCCCGAGCTGGGTGCAGCCGAGGTTGCCGCCCTCGGCAACCACCTTGCAGCGCAGCTCGGCGCCGTTAACGCGGATCGCGTCGTTCGCCCGGTCGCCAACCTGGGCATGGGTCTCGCGGCCGGCCTTCACATAGGTGCCGATACCGCCGTTGTAGAGCAGGTCGACCGGTGCCTTCAGGATCATGCGGATCAGATCATTCGGCGTGATCTCGTCGCCTTCCAGCTCGAGCGCCGCGCGCACTTCAGGCGTGAGCGGGATCACCTTCGCGCTGCGCGCAAATACGCCGCCGCCGGCCGAGATGAGCGAGGGATCGTAGTCGGCCCAGCTCGAACGCGGCAGCGCGAACAGGCGCTCGCGCTCGTGAAAGCTCGCCTCGGTATCAGGATTGGGGTCGAGGAAGATGTGGCGGTGGTCGAACGCCGCGAGCAGCCGGATATGGTGCGACAGCAGCATACCGTTGCCGAGCACGTCGCCCGACATGTCGCCGATACCGATCGCCGAGAAGTTGGTGGTCTGGGTGTCAACACCCAATTCCCGGAAGTGCCGCTTGACCGACTCCCAGACGCCGCGCGCGGTGATTGCCATCTTCTTGTGGTCGTAGCCCACCGAGCCGCCCGAGGCGAATGCGTCGTCCAGCCAGAATCCGTATTCGGCCGAGATCGCGTTCGCATAGTCGGAGAAGGTCGCCGTGCCCTTGTCGGCCGCAACCACCAGGTAGGGGTCGTCCGGATCGTGGCGCACCACGTCCGCGGGCGGCACCACCTGCGCGCCGACCAGGTTGTCGGTGAGGTCGAGCAGCCCGCGCAGGAAGGTCTGGTAGCAGGCGACGCCTTCCTTCATGTACGCGTCGCGGTCGGTCACGGACGGCGGATTTTTCACGACAAAGCCGCCCTTGGAGCCGACCGGCACAATCACCGCGTTCTTCACCATCTGCGCCTTGACCAGCCCCAGCACCTCGGTGCGGAAGTCCTCGCGCCGGTCGGACCAGCGCAGCCCTCCGCGTGCGACGCGGCCGCCGCGCAGGTGCACGCCCTCGACCCGTGGCGCATAGACCCAGATCTCGAACATCGGCTTGGGCTCGGGCAGGCCGGGCACGCGCGCCGGGTCGAACTTGAACGACAGATAGGGTTTGAGCCCGCCGTCGGCCGCGCGCTGGAAATAGTTGCTGCGCGTGGTCGCCTCGATCACGCCGAGGAACTGGCGCAGGATGCGGTCCTCGTCGAGGTTGGGCACCTGATCGAGCGCATTCGCGATGTTGTTTTGCAGCGCCTGCGTCCGTGCGTCGCGCTCCTCGCCTTGCGCCGGGTCGAAGCGCGCGAGGAACAGCTCGACCAGTTTGCGCGCAATCGCCGGGTTGCCGGTCAGCGCGCGCTCGACATAGGCGTCGCTGAAGGTCGAGCCGACCTGGCGCAGGTAGCGTGCATAGGCGCGCAGGATCGCGACTTCGCGCCAGGCCAGTTGCGCGCGCAACACCAGCCGGTTGAAGTCGTCGTTCTCGATTTCGCCGCCCCAGGCGCGCGCGAACGCGTCCTCGAACAGCGCCTTGATGCGGTCGATCTCGATCTCGGCGCCGTCGGCGAGCTCCATGCCAAAGTCGTGCACCCACACGGCTTGCGCATCCCGCGGCTCGATGCAATAGGGGCGCTCCTCGTTCACCCGGACACCCAAGTGCTCGAGCATGGGCAGGCTCTGCGACAACGCGACCGGCTGTCCGGCGCGGTAGACCTTGAAGCGCAGCGAACCCGGTGCCGCCTCGATCGGTCGGTACAGGTTCATCGCGAGCGCGGCCGGCTCGCCCTCTGGCTGGCCGCCCTGCACACTTTCCATCAGCTCGATGTCGCGCACCGCGGTGCGCGCCGCATAGTCCTCGCGAAAGCCGGCCGGGAACGAGCCGCCCCAGCGGCGCAGCAACCGGTTGCCGCGCTCCTCTCCGCAGCCTTCCAGCAGCGCGTGGGCCAGCTCGTCCTGCCAGCGGTGGGTGGTTTCGACGATACGTGCTTCCAGCTCCCGCACATCGACTTCCGGAACATTGCCCGGCTGGGTCCGCACCATGATGTAGATGCGCGCCAGCATCGATTCCGACAGCTGCGGTGTGAACTCGGCGCTCACGCCGCGGAAGGCGTCCAGCAGCAGGCTCTGGATCCGCAGGCGCAGATCGGTATTGAACTTCTCGCGCGGGACGAACACCATGCAGGACACAAAGCGGTCGAAGCGGTCGCGGCGCACGAACAGCCGGGTGCGCTGGCGCTCCTGCAAGCGCAGGATGCCGAGCGCGATTTCATACAGTTCGCTGTCGTCGATCTGGAACAGTTCGTCGCGCGGGTACTGCTCAAGTATCGTGAGCAGCGTTTTGGCGAGATGGCCCTTGGGCAGAAAGCCGGCGCGGCTCATGACGTGGGCGACCTTGCGCCGCACCAACGGGATCTCGTCGGTCGCGACCCGGTAGACGATGGAGGTGTAGAGGCCGAGGAAGCGGCGTTCGCCAAACAACTTGCCGTCGGCGTCGAACAGCTTGACGCCGACATAGTCAAGGTAGCCTGGCCGGTGCACGGTCGAGCGCGAATTGGCCTTGGTGACGAAAATCGGCGACGGCGAGTCGACGATGCGCTGCACGCCGGCCGGCAGCCGGGTCAGGTCGGGCGTGGCCGGGTCGCGCAAGGCCTCGCGCAGGATGCCCTGGCCGGAACCCGCGACACCCTGCAGGTAGTAGACGCCGTCCCGCACAAGCGACTGGTAGTCGCGACAGCCGAGGTAGGTGAAATGATCGTCAGCCATCCATTCGAGGAAAGCCCTGGCTTCTGCAGTTTCCGCGACCTCCGCGGCTTCAATCTGCGCCGGGCCGGCTGCCTGCTCGCGCGCGACCAGGTCCGCGATCGTGCGCCGGGTCGTCTCCAGCATCCGGGGCCAGTCCTCCACCGCCGCCCGCACGTCGCCCAGAACCTTGATCAGGCCGGCCGTCAGCTCCTCCAGTCGCGCTGCCTCGGTACGGCGATCCACCTCCAGGTGGATATAGGATTCCAGCGCCGACCCGTCGGATTCGGCATCGCCCTGCTCGCTGGCCGCCTGCACATTCACGATCTGGCCACCGGCCTCGCGCCAGACGCGGAACACAGGATGCACCGCCGCATGCAGCGTGAGCCCGAGCCGGTTGACTTCCATCGTCACCGAATCGACCAGGAACGGCATGTCGTCGTTGACGATCTCGATCACCGTGTGATCGGAGTACCAGCCGTGCTGCTCCAGCCCCGGGTTGTACACGCGCACGCGCGCGCTGCCCGGTGAGAACTTGCGCGCCAACTGCCAGTGCGCCATCGCGGCGCCGTACAGGTCGGCAATGCTGCGGCTGAGTACGTCTTCCTCATCGGCCTGACCGTAGTAGTGGTTCAGGAACGGCTCGAATACCGCAAACGCCGCATCCGGCAGGCGCTCGCGCGCGCACGCCATGACGTCGTCGAACAGGCGCCGCACTTTATCTTCTGTTCTGGTTAGCATGATGTGCCCTCCAGTCTCAGGGCTGACCGACCACCAGATCAGCGTATTTCATCTTGCGCCAGTTACAGGCTCTCAGACTAGTTGATCGGACGAACGGTCAGCGGCGTTGGCCAATGCCATTTTCTCACCAGCTTGTGTTTTTGCATAACGTTGGGATGCAGCACCGGGCTGCCGTGAAGCGTTCACCACTGACGCTGAATTTGCAACACCTGCTTGCAATTCCACGAGGGCTGAAACCGCAAATGACTTTTAACCCTTCAGCCCATGGCGGGCCGCGAGCATCGCTTCTCGCCCATCCACCCCCACCCGGCCTTCACTCGAGCTTGACGCCCGCGTCCTTGACCAGCTTGACCCAGAATTTGGCGTCGTCGTTCAGGAAGGCTGCGAACTGCTCAGGCGACTGGGAAAGCGACACGTCGGTACCCTCGCGCGCCAGCGCGGCCTTGACCGAAGGCTGTTGCATTGCCCTGGTGGTGGCTTCAAATATTTTCCTGACGATGGCCGGAGGCGTGGCCGCCGGCACAAAAAGGCCATACCAGAACTCAATGCTGTATTCAGGCAGGCCCGCCTCGACCATGCCCGCAATGCCGGGAACCAGCGCCGTGCGTTCGCGGGTGCTCACCGCCAGCCCGCGCAGACGGCCGGCCTGCACCATGGGCAGCACCGACGGCGGCGTGCCAAACGTCAGTTGCGTGTCGCCCGCGATCACCGATTGAATCGCCGGGCCGCCGCCACGAAACGGAATGTGCGTCATCTGCACGCCGGTGACCTGAAGGAACAGCGCGGCGCCCAGGTGCGGCGCCGAGCCGTTGCCGGAGGTAGCGTAGTTGAGTGTGCCGGGCGCCGCTTTGGCCCGGGCAATCAGGTCTTGCACCGAGTTGATGCCGAGGGCCGGATTCGCTGCAATCACCAGCGGCGAGCTGCTCACCTTGGTGATGGGGGTGAGGTCGCGGGCGCTGTAACCCAGCTTGGGATTGAGTGCCGGATTGACCGACATGCTGCTCGGGCTGGCGATCAACAAGGTGTAGCCGTCCGGCGCGGACTTGGCCGCTGCCTCTGCGGCGATGCTCGATCCGGCGCCCGCGCGGTTTTCAACCACGATGGGCTGGCCCATGGCCTTGCCCAGCGCATCACCCATGGCCCGCGCTACGTAATCCGCCGCACCGCCGGGCGCGAAGCCGACCAGCAGGCGAATCGGCTTGACGGGATAGGCGGGCGCCTGGGCCCAGGCGCCAGCGCTGAGACTCAGCGCGAGGCCGCCGAGGACCAACGCCGAGAAGATATTTGTTTTTTTCATGTTGAATGTCTCCTTTATTTGTGTACGCGTCTAATGCGTTCGCGGTTCAGGGCATGGCCAGCACGATCTTGCCCAGATGCTGGTTGGACTCCATGTGGGCTTTGGCTGCGGCGAGCTCTCCAAACGGAAAAACGCGATCCAGCAGCGGCTTGATGCGGCCCGCCGCAATGGCAGGCACCACATCGGCCACAAAGCCCGGCACGGCCAACGCGCGCTGCTCGGGTGTGCGCAGCTTGTTGGACACACCGAAGAGCGTCAGCCGGCGGGCATGCAGGGCTTCAATATCGATCTCGGCCTTGAGCACCCCATCGACATAGCCGACCGTGGCCAGCCGGCCCTGGAAGGCCGTGCAGCGAACGTTTTCCGCAAACACCGAGCCGCCCACCGTATTGACGACCAGGTTCACGCCTTTGCCGCCGGTGGCCTGCATCACGGCATCGTAAAAATCGGCAGAACGTGTGCACAGGCCCACATCCAGGCCCAGCGGCTTGAGGCGCGCCAGCTTGTCGGCCGAGCCGGACGTGCCAATCACTTTCGCGCCCAGGGCCTTGGCGGTTTGCAGGGCGGCGACGCCGACACCCGACGACACGCCGTTGATCAGCAGCCATTCATCGGCGGCAAGACGCCCCTGCAGCACCAGCATGTCGTAGACCACCAGGAAGGTCAGCGGAATGCTGGCGGCTTCCTCCCAGGACAGGCTGGCCGGCATGATCATGGCCTCGCGTACATCCATCAGGGCATATTCGGAAAACGTCCCGGGGCAGCGGCCCATCACCCTGTCGCCCACTTTCAGGCTGTTCACGCCGGCACCAAGCCCGACCACCTCGCCCGCCCCCTCCATGCCCACCGCCTTGGCGCTGCCGGGCTTGCCATGCAGGCCATGGCCGACGATGAACTCGCCGCGGTTCAGGCTGGCGGCGTGAAGCCGCACCAGCACCTGGCCGGCTCCCGGCTCGGGTTGGGGTACGTCACGCAGTTCCAGCGTGGCGTGATCCGCGGTCATTTGCATCCAGTAAGACTGCATTCGTTCGCTCTCTTTCGATGTCGGTATCGGTGTCGATGTCGGTGGGGGTGTGGCCGGGCGGCCGGCCCAGACGTCGGTTATTTCCCGGTGAAGGCCGGTTTACGTTTTTCCATGAAGGCCTTGCGGCCCTCGACATAGTCGGCGCTGTCAAAACAGCCGCGAATCAGGCGCTGGCACAGGTCCAGGTCCAGCTGGGGTGAAGGTTTGAGGATTTCCGCCGTGATGGCCTTGCCCGCGCGTACCGTCAAGGGGGCATTGGCGGCCAGGGCCGAGGTGTATTCCGCCAGCAGCGCCGGCAGCTGCTCGGGCTCGCACACGCGCGAAATCAGGCCCAGCGATTTGGCCTCGTCGGCGTCAATCTTGCGGGCAGTGAAAAACAGGTCTTTTGCAGCGCCGGGACCGATCAGGTCCACCAGGTTTTTCATCGCCGAGTAGCGGTAGCCAAGACCGAGGCGGGCCGCGGGAATGGAAAACACCGAGTCGGTGGAGGCAATGCGGATGTCGCAGCTGATCGCCACATTCACGCCGCCGCCGATACAAAAGCCGCGTATGCACGACAGCGTGGGCTTGCTGAAGCGGTGGATGCCCATCAGCGCGTTCTCCGCCATCTGTTCGTAGCGGGTCACGGCTTCCCGGGCGGCACGCATGTCTTCAAATTGCGAGATGTCGGCGCCCGATACAAACGCTTTCTCGCCGGCGCCCGAGAACACTACCAGACGCACCCGGTCGTCGGTTTCGGCCTGCGCCAGCAAAGGCGGAACGGCCTCCCACATGTCGACCGACAGTGCGTTATGGCGGGCCGGATTGTTGAAGCGGATATGCAGCGTGGAAGCGTCCAGCCAGGTCTGCACGCGTTCGGTAGAGGAGTCATAGCTCACGGTTGTCATCAATACACTCCAGTTGATTTCATGCGCGCTAGGTCGCCGGCGCTTAAACCCATTTCGGTCAGGATTTCCTCGGTATGCTCGCCACGGCGCGGCGCGGCGCGGGCAATGGTGCTGGGCGTGCGTTCCAGTTGCATGGGTTGGCCCACCAGGCGCTGCGCCCCCAAGTGCACGGACACCACATCCTTGACCATGTTGAGGTGCTTGATCTGCGGCTCCTCAAAGGCTTCCTGCACATTGTTGATCAGGCCGCAGGCCACGCCGCCGTTGTTCAGGCGTTCGATCCAGTAGGCGCGGTCCTGCGCGGCCAGCAGCCGATTGATTTCGGCGTTGAGCGCGTCGCGGTTCACCGAGCGCCCCGCCTTGTCCTTGTAGCGCTCGTCGCTGACCCACTGGGGCGCGCCCAGGATCTCGCAAAAGCGCTCCCAGATCTTGGAGCCGAACACGGCAATGTTCATATAGCCGTCGCGCGCCTTGTAGACCCCGGTCGGAATGCTGGTGGGGTGAAAGTTGCCGGCCTGCGTGGCGACTTCACCGTCGATCAGCCAGCGCGAGGTCTGGAAGTCCATCATGTAGACCATGGACTCCAGCAAGGAGGTGTGCAACCACTGGCCCTTGCCCGAGGTTTCGCGTTCCAGCAACGCCACCAGGATGCCCTGCGCCGCAAATATGCCGGCGCACAGGTCTGCGATGGGAATGCCCACGCGCATCGGCCCTTGCTCGGCCAGGCCGGTCACCGACATCAGGCCGCCCATGCCCTGGGCAATCTGGTCAAAACCGGGGCGCGTAGCCAGCGGGCCCGACTGGCCAAAGCCCGAGATGCTGGCATACACCAGACCCGGGTTGTCCGGCTTCAGGGTTTCGTAGTCGATGCCCAGGCGGAATTTCACGTCGGGACGGAAGTTCTCCACCACCACGTCGGCCCCGCCAATCAGGCGCTTGAGCACGCAGATGCCCTCCTCCTCTTTCAGGTTCAGGGTAATGGAACGCTTGTTGCGGTGGGTGTACTGGTAGTCGGAGCCTTCCTGCCCGCCCAGCGTGTCATCGCCGCGCATGTGCTCGGGCATCTGGACCTGGATGACGTCGGCGCCCCAGTCGGCCAGCTGGCGGCAGGCCGTCGGGCCGGCCCGGACCTGGGTGAGATCCACCACGCGAAAGCGCTGGAGTGCGGAAGAGGCTGGCAAATGAGGCATGAGGGGAAATCCAGGATTGAAGGGAGGCAAAAACAGGCGCAAGTGTCATCTATATTAACGACAAGTGTCAACACTTTTTTTACTATAGATAACACTTTTCGGCAATTCGTCTTCTGGCAGAATTTTTTCAGGTACCATTCCTGCACAAGGTGGCATGCGCACAATTCGCGCGGCCCCGACCCCTTCAGCCATGACCTCACCCAAAGAAAAGCCCGAACAGGGACTGCCGCTCTTCATTGCGGAAGAGCTCAAGCACCTGATTTACACCGGCGCACTCAAGCCCGGGGAGCGCCTGAACGAGGCCGCACTGGCGCTGCGCATGGGTACCAGCCGCGGCCCCATCCGCGAGGCCATCCGAATGCTGACGGGCCTGGGCATCGTCAAGGCTGTCGTCAACCGCGGTGTCTTCGTGCGGCAGATTTCGGTGCGCGAAATGCTGGAGATCTATGAGCTCCGGGCACTGGTCTTCGGCTTTGCGGCCGAACGCGCAACGGAACATGTCAACGAAGAACACAAGCAGCAGTTTGAGCGGCTTCTCGCACAGATGGATGCGGCCTGCGACGCTGAAGACTCCGATCTTTATTACGACCTGAACCTGCAATTCCACGCGCTGATCCTGCGCCTGTCCAACAACCAGCGAGCCCATGAAACTTATGACGACTATGTCAAGGAGCTGCACCTGTTCAGGCGGCGCTACTTCAACTCACCCGGAAACATGCGGCGCTCCAACATCGAGCACCGGACGATTTACGAGGCCATCATCAAGGGGGCCAAAGCCAGGGCGAAATCGGCTGCTGAACGTCATGTACTGTCGGGGCGGGAACGCCTGCTGGCCAGCATCGATGACAGCAGTCCCCTGTCGTCCTAGGAGACCACCGTGCGCAGGGTGAACGACGATAATCAGGCCATGAGTTCCCTGCCCGCGGAAGTGCGCCCGCAACCCAAATCCCTCACCGACCTGTTTGTCTCATTCACATTGCTGGCCCTGCAGGGCTTTGGCGGCGTGCTGGCGGTCGTGCAGCGCGACCTGGTGGAAAAAAAGCGCTGGATGACGCGTGAAGAATTCATCGAAGACTGGGCGGTGGCACAAATCATGCCGGGGCCCAACGTGGTGAACCTGTCACTGATGGTGGGTGGGCGCTACTTCGGCCTCAAGGGTGCGATGGCGGCGCTCGCGGGCATGCTGACCGTGCCGCTGGTGCTGGTGTTGCTGCTGGCTGTGCTGTATGCCCAGTTTGCGGCGCATCCAGGCGTGGCGGGTGCCCTGCGCGGCATGGCGGCAGTGGCCGCCGGCCTGATTGCGGCAACCGGCATGCGGCTGTCTGGCGCGCTGGCCAAAAACGTGCTGGGACTGCGCCTGTGCGCCGTGTTCGGCGTGGCAACCTTTGCCGCCATCGCCCTGCTGCGCTGGCCGATGGCCTATGTGCTGCCCGGGCTGGGCGGGGTGGCCTGCGTGGCGGCCCTCTACAGGCTCAAGCCATGACCAATGCGCCCCACCTGGTTTTCGGCGCGCATGAATGGTTTGAGCTGTTTTTGCACTACCTGTCGCTGTCGCTGCTGTCGATCGGAGGCGCCATCAGCACGGCGCCCGACATGCACCGGTTTCTGGTGGACAAGCAGCACTGGCTGACCGACGCCCAATTCAACGCCTCCATTGCCATTGCGCAGGCGGCACCCGGCCCGAATGTCCTGTTCATCGCCCTGCTCGGCTGGAACGTGGGCATGAATGCGGGCGGCATGCTCTCCGGCCTAATGGGCGTCTTTCTCGCCTTGCTGGGCATTCTCATCCCCAGCACCGTGCTCACTTACACGGCGGCCCAGTGGGGCCACAGAAATCGGGAGATGCGGGCAGTGCGCGCCTTCAAGCAGGGCATGGCGCCCATCGTGGTGGCGCTGCTGATTGCCACCGGCTGCATCCTGGCGGGCGCCAACGGCAAGGCGGGCAACAGCGTTGCGCAAAACTGGCCCGTGTGGTTACTGAGCGGCACCACCGCGCTGATCGTCTGGCGCACCAGGATTCACCTGCTCTGGCTGCTGGCGGCAGGCGCTGCGCTCGGCTGGTTCGGATTGATCTGAGCGTGATCCGGGCCACATCCAGGGTTTGATCTGCCCTGGGCCGGACCTGCTGGATCAGGTCAGGCTTGGCCTAGTGGGGGTTCTCGAAAAAGATGTAGTTCGAGCCGTAGTCGCTGACCTCGAAATACACCTTTTTCTCGCCGGCGTCGGCAACCATGTTCAGGTTTTCATCCAGCACGCCATACCCAAACCGGTAGGAGCGCGCCTTGTTGTCATCGGTGCCCATGGCGGTGCTCAGTTTGTCAATCTTGATGAAGCGGCGCATCAGCTTGTCGCCCGCATAAAACTCCAGCACGCCGTTGGTGCCGGTCCAGTTCTGGATGTCGCGGCTGATCTTGTTTTGCTGCTCCTGGGTACAGGAAGCCAATAGGGCTACCGCACTGGCAGCCATGAAAACGGGAGCAATCAGGTAACGGAAGCTCATGGTGGGCATCTCCAGGAAAATGCGGGCGACAAAAGCCCGGTCAGCTGCGCTGGCGCAGTGCTTCGTACAGGCAAACGCCGCTGGCCACCGACACGTTGAGGCTTTCGACAGCTCCGCGCATCGGAATGCTGACCAGTTCGTCGCAGGTCTTGCGCGTGAGCTGGCGCATGCCCTCCCCTTCGGCGCCGAGCACCAGTGCAACCGGGCCCTTGAGGTCCACGTCGTAAATCGTTTTGGGGGCGTCATCGCTCGTGCCTATGCACCAGATGTTGCGCTCCTTGAGCTCGCCCAGCGTGCGGGCCAGGTTGGTGACCATGAAATAAGGCATGGTCTCGGCCGCGCCACTGGCCACCTTGGCCACCGTGGCGTTGATGCCGGCGGCATGGTCCTTGGGCGCGATCACGGCATGGGCGCCCGCGCCGTCGGCCACCCGCAGGCAGGCACCCAGGTTGTGCGGATCGGTCACGCCGTCGAGCACCAGCAGCAGCGGCTGCGCGGTGCCGGCCTCTTCCAGTTGCTCCAGCAGCTCATCGAGTGATTTGACCTGGGCCACCGCATCGACGCGGGCGACAACACCCTGGTGGCCATGGCTGCCGCACATTTTGGCCAGTCGCAGGCCGTCGGACTCAATCAGGCGAACGCCGGCTTCGCGGGCGCGGTCGGTGAACTGGCGCATGCGGGCATCGCGGCGCGAGGCATCGAAAAAAACCTCCAGAACCGATTGGGGGGCGGTTTTAAGACGCACACCCACGGCATGAAAGCCAAAAAGAACTTTGGGGGAAGAAGACATACCCGATTATCACTGCTCGTGCCGACGGGCCCATCGGCCACCCTGCCCGCCGTCAAATTGCCGGACCAGCAATAGCAAAGACAAAGGGGGAGCGTATTACCTGGCCCAGGATCGTTTTGTCCATCAAGCCTTGACTATCCGCCCGGCATCAATGGTGATGCGCCGCTCGCAGCGTGCGGCAATCATCGGGTCGTGCGTAACCAGCACCAGCGTCGTACCCAGTTCCTGGTTGAGTTCAAACATCAGCGCCATCACGGTTTCGCCGGTGGCAAAGTCAAGGCTGCCGGTCGGCTCGTCGGCCAGCAGCACGGCGGGCTGCACGACGAAGGCCCGCGCCAGCGCCACGCGCTGCTGCTCGCCGCCCGACAGCACTTTGGGATAATGGCCCAGCCGCTCGCCCAGACCCACCCGTTTGAGCATGTCGGTCGCCAGCGCACGGGCATTTCGTTGATCGGCCAGCTCCAGCGGCAACATGACGTTTTCCAGTGCCGTCAGATTGCCCATGAGCTGAAAATTCTGGAACACAAAACCCACTTCGCGGGCGCGCAGCGCCGCACGGTCGTCCTCATTGAGGGCAAACAGGTCTTGCCCCGCCATCCGCACCGTGCCTTGGGACGGCGTATCAAGCCCGGCGATGATGGACAGCAGCGTGCTCTTGCCGGAACCGGAGGCGCCGACAATAGCGGCAGTTTCCTTAGGCGCCAGCGAGAAATCAATATCGCGCAAAATGGTCAGTGTGCCGGTCGAGTCGCTCACCGACTTGAAAACATGCTCAACGGAAATAATTGAAGGAGTCGGGGAAGCCGGCGCGCACGAAGCGTCGCTCACGACAGTCACTGCGGGTTCAAACATGTCAGCCTTGTCAGAAAACTTGAAATCAGACTTTACCAAGCTTGCGCGGATGCCGGCGGCCCGGCTGCTAAAACCATTCGGCACGCTGCTGATCGCAGTGCTCATGGGCGCGCCCGGGCTGGCCCCTGCGCAACCGGCGCAGGCCGCCCCAACATCGCACACCATTTTGATCGTTGGCGATTCGCTGAGCGCCGAATACGGCCTCAAGCGCGGCACCGGCTGGGTACCGCTGCTGGAAAAGCAGCTGGCCGGCGAAAGGAAAGCCGCCAGAGTCGTCAACGCCAGCATCAGCGGCGACACCACCTCCGGCGGGCGCTCGCGCCTGCCGGCCCTGCTGGCGCAGCACAAACCTGACACGGTGGTGATCGAGCTGGGCGGTAACGACGCCCTGCGCGGCCTGCCGCTGGACATGACCGAGAAAAACCTGACGGCCATGACGCAAGCGTCCAAAAAAGCGGGTGCCAAAGTGCTCCTGGTGGGAATGCAGGTGCCGCCCAACTACGGCGGCGCTTATGGGGCTGGCTTTGCCGGCCTGTTCCCGAAAGTGGCCAGGACCGAAAAAGTCGCGCTGGTGCCCTTCTTCCTCCAAGGTGTGGCCGACGCAGCCGACCCTGTCGCCAACTTCCAGGCCGACCGCATTCACCCCAACGAGCAGTCGCAAGCCAGGATGCTGGCCAATGTCTGGCCCGAACTGAAGAAACTGATCAAGTGAGCCTCGAACGCATTTCCGCCGAGGACGCACTCGGCAAACTGGGCGGTTTTTCCGCCATCATTGACGCCCGCAGCGAGGGGGAATATGCGGAAGACCACCTGCCGGGCGCCATCAACTGGCCCAGCCTGAATGACGACGAGCGAAAAATAGTCGGCACCCAGTACAAGCAGATCAGCGCGTTTGAAGCCAAAAAGCAGGGTGCGGCCCTGGTGGCCAAAAACATCGCCGCCCACATTGAGCGCGAGGTGCTGGACAAACCCCGGGAATGGCAGCCGCTGGTGTATTGCTGGCGCGGCGGCAAACGCAGCGGCTCGCTGGCGCTCATCCTCGACCAGATCGGCTTCAAGGTCACCCTGGTCGATGGCGGTTACAAGGCTTTCCGGGCCGCGCTGGTGGCGGATCTACCGCAACTGGCAGCACGCCACAGCTACCAGGTGGTTTGCGGCACCACGGGTTCGGGCAAGACCCGCCTGCTCCACGCGCTGGCGGCCCAAGGCGCCCAGGTGCTGGACCTCGAAGCCCTGGCCAATCACCGCAGCTCGGTGCTGGGCATGATTCCCGGTTCACCGCAGCCCAGCCAGAAAGCCTTTGACAGCCGCATCTGGGCCGCCTTGCGCAGCTTTGACCCGACTCGCCCGGTGTACATTGAAAGCGAAAGCAAAAAAGTCGGCAATGTAGCCGTGCCCGAAGGGCTGATTGCCGCCATGCGTGCCAGCCCCTGCCTGCAGCTGGAACTGCCCGAGGAGGAACGGGTGGCACTGCTGCTGGAAGACTATGATTTTTTTGTCAAGGACATCGACTTTTTCTGCGACCGGCTGGGCGCCCTGACCGAGGCCCGCGGCAAGGAAACCGTGCAGGACTGGCAGGCACGGGCCCGCGCCGGCGACGTGGCCTCGGTGGTTCGCGAACTGCTGGTCAAGCACTACGACCCGGTGTACCTGCAGTCGATGCGGCGCAACTTTGCGCATTACGAAACGGCGCGGGTGCTGCAGCCGCAAAACCACAGCGTGGCCGCCATGACCGCGCTGGCGCAAGCCATGCTTGCCGGCCCCTGAAAGCGGCCTTTCAGCGCAACTGTTCGTGCCTGCGTCTGGGAGCCTGTCGGGCTTGGGGCGTCGGCTGCAAATCGACCGCAGTGGTCCATTTTTCACCATCCCCTTGTCCCATAGCGGGGCTATGGGCCTGCAAATCCGGCAAAAACTGTCCTCGCCGGGGCCGATTTTCGCTCGACGCCCCAAGCCCGACAGGCTCCTAGAAGTCCCCGCTCGACCCGCTGGCCAGGCTTTCAAACTTGGTAATGCGGTTGATAAACGCCAGCTTCACCGTGCCCGTAGGGCCGTTACGCTGCTTGCTGATGATGACCTCGGCCACACCCGGCTCCTTGCAGGCCTCTTTGGTGTAGTACTCGTCGCGGTAGATGAACATGATGATGTCGGCGTCCTGCTCGATGGCGCCGGATTCGCGCAGGTCGCTCATCATGGGGCGTTTGTCGGTGCGGGACTCTACGCCGCGGCTGAGCTGCGACAACGCAATCACGGGGCACTGCAACTCTTTGGCCAGCATCTTCAGGCCGCGTGAAATCTCACCGACGGCGGTGGCACGGTTCTCCTCGGCCATGCCACCGGAGACGCTCATGAGCTGCAGATAGTCGACCACGATGAGGCCGAGCTTGCCGCACTGCCGCGCCAGGCGCCGGGCGTTGGCGCGCAGCTCGCTCACCGTCAGGCCGGGCGTTTCGTCGATGTGCAGCGAGACGGTGCGCAGCTTTTCAATCGCTTCGGTCAGGCGCGGCCACTCCTCATCGGTCAGGCCGCCGGTGCGCAAATGGGTCTGGTCGATGCGGCCGATGGAACCAACGATACGCACGGCAAGCTGGGAGGCGCCCATTTCCATGGAGAACACGGCCACGGGCAGGCCCTCGTTGAGCGCGACATGCTCGGCGATGTTGATGGCCAGTGCGGTCTTACCCATGGACGGGCGGGCCGCAAGAATCACCAGATCGCCGGCCTGGAAGCCGGAGGTCATGCGATCCAAATCGTAGAAACCTGTGGGCACGCCGGTGACGTCCTGCGGGTTCTCGGCCATTTCGGTCACGCGATCGAGCAGGCTGACGACCAGCGTGTCCATGCTCTGGAAGCCTTCCTTCATGCGCGAGCCCTGCTCGCCAATCTTGAAGATCTTCTGCTCGGCCTCGTCGAGGATGGTGGCGACATCCTTGCCTTGCGGGTTGAAGGCGTTGGTGGAGATTTCGTCGGAGGCGGACACCAGCTTGCGCAGGATGGAGCGCTCCCGCACGATCTCTGCATAGCGGCGGATGTTGCTGGCGCTCGGCACATACTGCGCGAGCGAGTTCAAATAGCCCAATCCGCCCACCTCGTCAGCCTTGCCCTGGTTCTGCAGGTGCTCGTATACCGTGATGATATCGGCCGGCTTGGAAGCGTTGATGAGCGTGCCGACAGCGGCGTAAATCAGCTTGTGCTCGTGGCGATAGAAATCTTCATCGGTCAGCAGGTCGCCCACGCGGTCCCAGGCGCCGTTGTCGAGCAGCAAGCCCCCCAGTACGCTGGATTCGCCTTCGATGGAGTGCGGTGGAATGCGCAACTGGGCAATCTGGCGGTCAGGGCTGTAGCCGGGATCGTCAAAAGTGGAAAGTAAAGCGGACATGGGTTTCCTGGGAAGGTGCTAAATACTACGCCGACAGCGCGAAAGCACCCGGGATAAGGCTGTGGATAAGCGGGGGAAATTCAGTGGGATTGCCGGATGTACGTGTGTACAACCCGGAACGGGCCGTCCCAACAAAAAAGCCGCTCCGAAGAGCGGCTTTTTTAGCAGCGTAACCGGATTTAAGCGGTTTCGCCGTAAACCGTCACGGTGATGTCAACTGCCACGTCAGTGTGCAGTGCCACGCTGACAGCATGGTCGCCCACGGTCTTCAGCGGGCCGTTGGGCATGCGGATTTGCGACTTGGCGACGGGGAAGCCCTGCTTGGTCAGCTCAGCCGAGATGTCGTGGTTGGTGACCGAGCCAAACAGGCGGCCATCCACACCAGCTTTTTGCGTGAGCTTGATGGTAGTACCACCGAGCTTTTCGCCCTGAGCCTGCATTTCGGCGAGCTTGGCGGCGGCGGCTTTTTCAAGCTCAACGCGCTTGGCTTCGAACTCGGCCTTGTTGGCTTCCGTGGCGCGACGGGCACGGCCGGAAGGGATCAGGAAGTTGCGTGCATAGCCGTCTTTGACTTTGACGACTTCACCCAGATTGCCCAGGTTCACGACTTTGTCGAGCAGAATAATTTGCATGGTCGTGCTCCTTACAGGCTACGGTGCTGGTCGCTGTAAGGCAGCATCGCGAGGAAGCGAGCGCGCTTGACGGCGGTGTTGATCTGGCGCTGGAAAATCGCGCGCGTGCCGGTCAGGCGTGCGGGGATGATTTTTCCGTTTTCGGCGACGAAATCGCGCAGGGTGTCGATGTCCTTGTAGTCGATTTCTTCAACGCCAGCGGCTGTGAAGCGGCAAAAACGCTTGCGCTTGAACAGCAGGGATTGGGTATTGCGCTTGGGGCGCTTGTCTTTGTTGAAACGTTTTGGTCCGGCCATGATGGACTCCTTAAATTGGGTTCAGTACTTGCTCAGAAACTTGTTCTAGGGCTTGAATATGAAAAACAACGCCTTTGCTGGTGCGCGCATTGATGAGGAAACCGGTGAACCTGAAGGGCTTGCCTAGCGGAGACTTGGCTGATTGCTCAGCCAGCGTTCCGAAGGCAACCGCCCTGACCGTCAATTTGACCTGTCTGGCAACACCTGCTTCGACGATTTCGGACTCGTGTTCGAGGACGAAATTGGCGGCAGGGATTCCAGCGGGCGTGTAGCGAAGAGGACTTGCCTCGGCGATACAGGCGGTCAGTTCAACGTGGTTCACTGCGGGCTTTTGCTCAATGGCAGCTGCGCGGCAGCGAGGCGTTCAACAGCATGGTGGCTATTAAGCCGCATACTCCTGCTGTTGGGCTTTACGGGCTTCTTCCCTCTCGACGTTGCGCATCATGAGGGATGGGCCGGTTTCGGCCTTTTTCTTGACCACGGTCAGGTGGCGCAGCACGGCATCGTTGAACTTGAACGCGTGTTCAATTTCTTCCATCACGGCCTGGCTGGCTTCGATGTTGATGCAGAGGTAGTGGGCTTTGGCGAGTTTCTGGATCAGGTACACCAGCTGGCGACGGCCCCAATCTTCAACACGATGCACTTTTCCACCGCCGGCGGTGATCATGCCCTTGTAACGTTCCAGCATGGCTGGCACTTGCTCGCTTTGATCCGGATGGATCAGCAAGACGATCTCATAGTGACGCATAAACTCTCCTTGTGGTTGATTGAAGCTGCCCCAGCGTCGTTAAGGGTGCAGCAAGGCGAAGCCCATGATTATAGCCGGTTGGCGGCCCCGGGTGCAAATTCAGGTGTTCAAGTGACGCAGGGAGGTACTTCCAGGGCGAACCTCCACCGGCAGACGGCATGCCAGGGGAACGCGCCAAGGAGGATGGACGACGCCCGAAAACCTGAACCTAAAGGCTTTTCAGGTCCGGATAACGCACGTGATCCACCAGATCGCGGGCTTTCTGGGGGGGTGGCCGGGTTACCAGGCTCACCAGCACGATCACGGCAAACCCGACCGGAACGCCAAATAGCCCCGCGGAAATGGGATCAATGCCCCACCAGAGCTGGATGGGTGAGGTGATGCCGAAGGCCTCGCGCAGCCAGGGCTGGGTGGTCAGCATGTAGTAGGACGTCACACCCAGGCCCGACACCATGCCCAGCACCGCCGCAATGCCGGTCGCGCGTTTCCAGAAAATGCCCAGGCTCAGTGCCGGAAAAAATGAGGCCGCCGCAAAGGAAAATGCCGCCGACACGAGAAACAGGATGTCGGCCGGTTTTTGGGCCGCCACGTAGGCCGCCGTTAAGGCCACGATGAGCAGCAGGATTTTGGACACCGTCACCCGGCTGACCGTCGAGGCGTTGGGGTCGATCATCTTGTAATACACGTCATGGCCCAGCGCATTGGCAATCGTCAGCAGCAGGCCGTCTGCCGTGGAGAGCGCAGCCGCCAGACCGCCGGCCGCCACCAGCCCGGAAATAACGTAAGGCAGGCCGGCAAGCTCGGGGGTGAGCAGCACAATGACGTCGCCGCCGACCGTCATTTCATTGAGTTGCAGGATGTTGTCCCTGTTGACATCGGTCACCGACAGCAGCGACGGGTCCACCTTGCTCCAGGTGTTGATCCAGGCCGGCAGGTGGTCAAACGGCATGCCCACCAGCACGGTGAAGATTTCATATTTCACCAGCACGGCCAACGCCGGCGCCGTGAAGTACAGCAGGCAGATAAAAAACAGGGACCATGTGACGGACTGACGCGCCTCCCGCACGCTGGGGACGGTGTAATACCGCATCAGGATGTGCGGCAAAGCGGCAGTCCCCACCATGAGGCAAAAGACCAGCGCCAGGAAATTCCGGCGCGACGTGTCGTAAATCTCTCTTTCTTTCGGCGTTCCCTCCGGGTCGCCGGAAAACTGGGCCGCGTGTGGCGGCATGCCGTTGAGCGGCTGGCTTTTGATGTCCGCGACGGCTTTGGCGGCCGACCAGCTGCGAACCGCCGCGGCCTCGTTTTTAGGCATCGCCGCCAGCGCCCTGGCCGCTGAGGAAACCTGTGCAACGGAGGCATTACCGCTCTTCAACTCTTCCATCTTCTTGCTGGCAGCCAGCTTGTCGGCAGCCAGCGAAGCCGCCGGATGCCCGATCTTGTCGGCCAGGGCCTCCGAGCGCTGCCGGAACAGGGCTCGCACCTGCTGCTCGCCGGGATCATCGACCAGCTGTTTTTCCCGGGCGGTGACCTTCTCCAGCTGATAGCCATAAACCAGTTGCGGCACGGGGACGCCGGTCTGCTTGGCCGACAGCCAGATCACCGGAATCAGGTAGGCCACCACCAAAATGATGTACTGGGCTACCTGCGTCCAGGTCACGGCGCGCATTCCGCCCAGGAATGAGCACACCAAAATACCGCCCAGGCCGAGGAAAATCCCGAGTTCGAACGCAATGCCCGTGAGATAGGACGTGATCAGGCCGACGCCATAAATCTGGGCCACCAGGTAGGTGAAGGAGCACAGGATGGCGGCCATCACCCCGATGAGCCTGGGCAGGTTTCCGCCGTAGCGCTCGCCCAGGAAATCCGGGATGGTGAACTGGCCAAACTTGCGCAGGTAGGGAGCCAGCACCAGGGCGACCAGGCAATAGCCGCCCGTCCAGCCCATGATGAAGGCCAGACCGCTGTAACCCGTGAGGTACAGGGTTCCTGCCAGGCCGATGAACGACGCCGCCGACATCCAGTCGGCACCGGTCGCCATGCCGTTGTAGACAGCCGGGACACGGCGGCCCGCCACGTAATATTCCGCGGCGTCGGTGGTGCGGCTCATGATCCCGATACCCGCATACAGGCCAATGGTGGCCATCAGGAAGGTGGAACCTATCCACAACCGTGGCATGCCCATGCGCTCCAGGCCGGCGAGCACGGCCACAAACAGCACCAGACCTACCGTGTACCAGCAGTACACCCGGTTCAGCTGGGTCTTGAACTGCCGCTTCGAGAGGCCGATCCCGTCCCGGGATCCGAAAAATCCGGCCATGGTTCAGTGCTCTCCATCCGCAAGGTCTGCCACGTCGTGCTCAATGTCGAGACGGTTCATGCACCACGCATAAAACCCGATGATGAGGCAATACACCAGCAAAGCGCCCTGCGCCCCCATCCAGAAACTGAAGGGCCAGCCAAAAAAAGTGAAGCTTAAGGCCCGCGCGAAGTAACTCACGCCAAACGTGACGGCAAACCAGATCAGCAACAGCGCGGCCGTCAGGGCGAGGTTCTTGCGCCAGTAGCGGCGATGGTTGTCAGTGAGCTGCATTGCCCGTCACACTCATTGCCGCGCCAGGGGCCTGCCCTGCGCGCGCCGGCTGGCCGGGCCTGACTTGCAAGCCGTATTCGCCTTCCAGTTGCGCGGCCACCCGGGGCTCAAACTGGCGGAGGTGGTCGATGATTTTCCGGGCTTTTTCGGGCTGGCCCAGTTCCAGGCGAACCTGCGCCAGCCAGTACCAGCCGTGGGGACTCATGGGCTGCAATGCCGTGTTCATTTCCAGGGGCTGCACCGCCGCATGAAACTGCCGCCGGTGGATCAGGGCCAGCGCCAGGCCGTACCACGCACGGTCCATGCGCTCATCCAGTGCCAGGGCACTGCGAAACGCGGCCTCAGCAGATTCATGCTGCCCGGCATGCTGCAGCACATAGCCCAGGTTGAACCAGGCAGGTGCGTCCTGCGGCCAGGCGCGGGTGAGCTGGTGCAGGCTCGCCGCCGCCTCGTCATAATTTTTCAACGCTGCCAGCACATGGGCCCGGCTGGCGAGCGCATAGCGATCCAGTGGTCTTAGCCGCAGCATCCGCTCAAATCCTGCCAGTGCGCGCGCGCGGTTTCCGGCCGCAAGCAGGGCCACTGCCTGCACTCTCAGAAAGTGATAGTTCAGCGAATTCAGCGCCACCTTCATTTGCACAGCACCACGCCGATCTGCAGGCAAATCGCGACCTTGGCGATGGCTGCGCCACCCCAGATGAACAGCAGGACCAAACCGGCCACCAACGGCAGATGGCGGTCCAGCACCACCCGGGGCGCGAGCCAGCGTGCCGCCCGTACCCAGGGGCGCCCCACCACTTGCAGCAGGCGATAAAACGGGTTGTGATCGCGGGCCTGACCTGACAGCAGGCCTATCACCCACTGGCCCAACAGCGCGAGCAGTGCGATCTCGGTGAGCAGTTTGACAGTGGTGACAACAGCAAGCATGGCATTTAGGGGCAATGCCCCCGATTGTCATCGGAGGGCTTGCCAGTTGCTTACCGTGTGCATTCAAGCAACCGGGGGTTTTCCCTCGGTTGCCACTGACTGCCGGCAAACTGCCAGCAGACTCAACGCATCAGCATCGGCTGATCAGCATCATTTGGCCAAGCGCTTCCAGGTGTCTATCACGGTGTCCGGGTTCAGCGAAATCGAGCCGATGCCCTGCTCCTTGAGCCAGAGTGCAAAGTCCGGATGATCGCTGGGACCCTGGCCGCAGATACCGACGTACTTGCCCTGTCGCCTGCAGGCGCTGATGGCCTGGCTCAGCAAGGCCTTGACGGCGGGGTCGCGCTCGTCAAAGTCCGTGGCCAGAATCTCCAGGCCCGAGTCACGGTCCAGTCCCAGCGTCAGCTGGGTCAGGTCGTTCGAGCCTATGGAAAACCCGTCGAAGTATTCGAGGAACTGGTCGGCCAGCACGGCGTTGCTCGGCACCTCGCACATCATGATCACGCGCAGGCCCTGCTCACCGCGTTTCAGGCCATGTTGTGCCAGCAGGTCGGTCACCTTTTTGGCCTGTCCCAGGGTGCGGACAAAAGGCACCATGACCTCGACGTTGACGAGGCCCATGTCATTGCGAACGCGCTTGAGCGCTTCGCACTCCATGGCAAAGGCTTCACCAAAATCCGGGCTGAGGTAACGCGATGCACCGCGGAAACCCAGCATCGGGTTTTCCTCCTCCGGCTCGTAACGCGAACCACCAATCAGCTTGCGGTATTCGTTGGACTTGAAATCGGACAAACGCACGATCACCGGCTTGGGCCAGAAAGCCGCGCCAATGGTCGCGATGCCTTCGGCCACCTTGTCCACGTAAAAAGCGCGTGGCGACGCATGGCCGCGCGCCACACTTTCCACCGCCTTTTTCAGGTCCGCATCGACATTCGGGTAGTCGAGAATCGCCTTGGGGTGCACGCCGATATTGTTGTTGATGATGAATTCCAGCCGCGCCAGGCCAACGCCATGGTTGGGAATCTGGCAAAAATCAAAAGCCAGCTGCGGGTTGCCGACGTTCATCGTGATCTTCAGGTCGATCGGCGGCATCGTGCCGCGCTGCACCTCGGTCACTTCGGTTTCCAGCAAGCCGTCGTAGATGTTGCCGGTGTCGCCTTCGGCGCAGCTGACCGTCACCAGCATGCCGTCCACCAGCCGCTCGGTGGCATCGCCACAGCCCACCACCGCGGGAATGCCCAGCTCGCGCGCAATGATGGCCGCGTGGCAGGTGCGCCCGCCGCGGTTGGTCACGATGGCGCTGGCGCGCTTCATCACTGGCTCCCAGTTGGGGTCGGTCATGTCCGTCACCAGAATGTCGCCAGGCTGAACCTGGTCCATCTCGCTGATGTTGTGCACGATGCGAACCGGGCCGGTGCCGATCTTCTGGCCGATCGCGCGGCCTTCGGCCAGCACGGTGCCGGTGCCCTTGAGCTTGTAGCGCTGCTCGGCCTTGCCCTTGGACTGGCTTTTCACCGTCTCGGGGCGGGCCTGCAGGATGTAGAGCTGGCCGTCGGTGCCGTCCTTGCCCCACTCGATGTCCATGGCGCGGCCATAGTGTTTTTCGATGATGACCGCGTAACGGGCGAGTTGCTCGACGTCTTCGTCGCTCAGCGAATAGCGGTTGCGCAGTTCTGCGGGCACGTCGGTGGTCTTGACGAGCTTGCCGCCGGCTTTTTTCTCCTCGGCCGTGGTGAACTCCATCTGCAGCAGCTTGGAACCCAGGTTGCGACGAATCACGGCACGATTGCCTGCCTCGAGCATGGGCTTGTGCACGTAGAACTCGTCAGGGTTCACCGCGCCCTGCACCACCGTTTCGCCCAACCCGTAACTGGAGGTGATGAAGACCACGTCTTCAAAACCGCTCTCGGTGTCGATGGTGAACATCACCCCGGCTGCGCCGAGATCGCTGCGCACCATGCGCTGCACGCCGGCCGACAGGGCCACGTCGGCATGGGCAAAGCCCTTGTGCACGCGGTAGCTGATGGCACGGTCGTTATAGAGCGAGGCAAACACCTCTTTCATCTTGTGCAGCACATCGTCGATGCCGACGACATTCAGGAAGGTTTCCTGCTGGCCGGCAAAGGAAGCGTCGGGCAGGTCTTCGGCCGTGGCGGACGAACGCACGGCAAAGCTGGCCTGCGCATTTCCGGCGCTCAGGGTGGCAAAACTGGCGCGAACGGCTTGCTCGAAGTCGGGCGGGAAAGGCTGGGCTTCGACCAGGGCGCGAATTTTGGCGCCGGCCTCCGCCAGCGCGCGCACGTCGTCGGTGTCAAGCGCATCGAGCAGTGCATTGATTTTTTTATCCAGCCCGTCGTAGGCCAGGAACACCCGGAAAGCGTGCGCGGTGGTGGCAAAACCCGTAGGCACCCGCACGCCTTGCGGGCCTGTGGGCAACTGCGAGATCATCTCGCCGAGGCTGGCGTTTTTGCCGCCAACGGCCTCGACATCTGTCATTCTCAGGTTTTCAAACGGTACGACCAGGGCGGTCGCCTCAAACAGGTTGGACATGAAAATACTCCGGGAGGTTTAAAAACCGGGGAATTCACCATGCGCGGCAAGCAACCTTGTTGTTGTTTGAAGGGGTTGTGGCGGGGCATGGCGTGACAATCGGGATAATTGCCACGATTGTAGGGGCCTGCGGCCGGATGTGCCGCGTCAGCCTTTCACCCAGCTTTCAATCAGACAGACGCCCACCATGTCCCAACGCACCGTGTTTTTCATCTCCGACGGCACTGGCATTACCGCCGAAACCTTTGGTAACGCCATCCTGGCGCAGTTTGAGTTCAAGCCCCGCCATGTCCGGCTGCCGTTTATCGACAGCGTGGACAAGGCCCACCAGGCCATCCGGCAGATCAACCACGCGGCGGAAGTGGAAGGCAAGCGGCCCATTGTGTTTACGACGCTGGTGAACATGGAGATCCTGGCCGTCATCAAAACCCACTGCAACGGCATGCTGCTGGACATGTTTGGCATGTTTGTGGCGCCGCTTGAAAGCGAGCTGGGCATCAAGTCCAACCACCGGGTGGGCCGCTTTTCGGATGCCTCCAAAAGCAAGGAATACGACGACCGGATCGAGGCGATCAACTTCTCGCTGGCCCACGACGACGGCCAGAGCAACAAGGACCTGGCGGGCTCTGACGTGATTCTGGTGGGCGTGAGCCGCAGCGGCAAGACGCCGACCTCGCTGTACCTCGCCATGCAGTACGGGCTCAAGGCCTCCAACTACCCGCTGATTCCGGAGGACTTTGAGCGCCGCCAGCTACCGCCCGCCCTGGTGCCGCACCGAAGAAAGATTTTTGGCCTGACGATTGCTCCCGAGCGCCTGGCCCAGATCCGCAACGAACGCCGGCCCAACTCCAAGTACGCCAGCCTTGAGAACTGCCGCGAGGAAATCCACGAAGCCGAAGCCATGATGCGGCGCGAAGGCATACGCTGGCTGTCCACCACCACCAAGTCCATCGAAGAGATTTCCACCACCATCCTGCAGGAAATCCGGCCGGAGCGGCTGGAGTACTGACTGCCGAAATCTATTTTCCAGCTCACCCGGAGCTGCAGTCGCTATCATTTTTGCAGCTCGTTACGCCCACTGATATCGACATACAGCCACATTTTCGCCAGCGTGCGCCAGGTGAACCCGTGCCTTTTCACCGCCCGAGAGCGTGTAGAAGGCGCGGTGCTGCAAGTGATCACTGCAGCGCCACGTGGCTGACTCACAAAATGCGACGAAAGTATGCGCGAATAACTCTCATTCGCAACAATTCGATGCAAAAATAGCCCGCCGCAACCGCGGATCAAGAGAAAGCATAGTGAGTGGCAATTCGATAAATAGTAAATACCTATCGAAATAAATAAATGAGAAGATATACACTATCAATTCGCAAGCGCTCAACGCAAGCACTCAAGTATTTTTTTAACCAAGCCATAGAAAGCAAAAATGTCCCTGATCAACACCGAAATCATTCCCTTCAAGGCCACCGCATATCACAATGGCAAGTTCGTGCCGGTGAGCAACGAGAACTTCAAGGGCCATTGGTCCGTCGTGGTGTTCTACCCCGCCGACTTCACCTTTGTCTGCCCCACCGAACTGGGTGACCTGGCCGACCATTACGCAGAATTCCAGAAGCTGGGCGTGCAGATTTACGGCGTGTCGACCGACACCCACTTCACCCACAAGGCCTGGCACGACACCTCCGACACCATCCGCAAGGTCCAGTACCCGCTGATCGGCGACCCCAGCCAGCAGCTGTCCCGCGCTTTCCAGGTGCTGATCGAAGAAGGTGAAGACGCAGGCCTGGCCTACCGCGGCACCTTCGTGATTGACCCGGCAGGCAAGATCAAGACCATCGAAGTGCACGACAACGGCATCGGCCGTGACGCTGCCGAACTGCTGCGCCGCGTGAAGGCTGCCCAGTACGTGGCCGCCCACCCCGGTGAAGTTTGCCCCGCCAAGTGGACGGAAGGCGCCGAAACGCTGAAGCCTTCGCTCGACCTGGTCGGCAAGATCTAAGCCCAAGCTGTTTGCGCCAAGCCCGGGCGCGCCAGCTCCCGGGCTTTTTTATTCCCCCATGCATTCGAAAAGTGAGTTCCCCATGCTCGACGCCAGCACCAAAGCCCAACTGAAGAGTTACCTCGAGCGCGCCACGCAGCCGATCGAAATCGTTGCCTCGCTCGACGACAGCAAGGCCTCGGGCGAGCTGCAGTCGCTGCTCAAGGACATCGCCGACTCGTCCCCGCTGGTCAAGGTGACCGAAAGCCGCGACGACAAACATCGCAAGCCCTCGTTTTCGATCAACCGCCCGAGCGAGAACCACGGCCCGCGCTTTGCCGGCCTGCCCATGGGCCATGAATTCACCTCGCTGGTCCTCGCGCTGCTGCAGGTCGGCGGCTACCCGCCGAAAGTCGAGCAGGCCGTGCTGGAGCAGATTCGTGGGCTCGACGGCGATTTCGAGTTCGAGATTTATGTTTCACTCACCTGCCACAACTGCCCCGACGTGGTCCAGGCGCTGAACCTGATGGCGGTGCAGAACCCACGCATCCGCACCACGATGATTGAAGGCGGGCTGTTCCAGGACGAGGTCAAGGAGCGCCAGATCATGGCCGTGCCGACCGTATTCCTGAATGGCACCGAGTTCGGCCAGGGCCGCATGAGCCTGGAAGAAATCCTGGCAAAAATCGACACCAGCGGTGTGGAACAGGAAGCGGCCAAAATCGCCGCCAAGGACCCGTTCGACGTGCTGATCGTCGGCGGTGGCCCGGCCGGCGCCGCAGCGGCGGTGTACGCCGCGCGCAAAGGCATCCGCACGGGCGTGGCGTCGGAGCGCTTTGGCGGCCAGGTGCTGGACACGATGGGCATCGAGAACTTCATCTCGATCAAGGAAACCGAGGGGCCGAAATTCGCGCACGCGCTGGAAGAACATGTGCGCAACTATGACGTCGACATCATGAACCTGCAGCGCGCCAAGGCGCTGGTTCCGAATACCGGACCGGGCAAGGACCTGATCGAGATCCAGCTTGAAAGCGGTGCCTCGCTCAAAAGCAAATCGATCGTCATCTCGACCGGAGCGCGCTGGCGCAACATCAACGTGCCGGGCGAGCGCGAGTACAAAAACAAGGGTGTGGCCTACTGCCCGCACTGCGACGGCCCATTGTTCAAGGGCAAGCGCGTGGCGGTGATAGGCGGCGGCAACTCCGGTGTCGAAGCGGCGATCGATCTGGCCGGCATCGTCGGGCATGTGACGCTGATCGAGTTCGACACTGCGCTGCGTGCCGATGCCGTGCTGCAGCGCAAGCTCGCCAGCCTGAAGAACGTGACCGTGTTCACCCATGCGCAGACCACCGAGATCACCGGTGACCAGAAGGTCAACGGCCTCATCTACAAGGACCGTGCAAGTGGCGAGTTGAAGACGGTCGAACTGGAAGGCGTGTTCATCCAGATCGGTCTGGTGCCCAACACCGACTGGCTCAAGGGCGTGGTTGAGTTGTCCCGGCATGGCGAGATCGTGGTGGATGCCAAGGGCCAGACCTCTGTGCCTGGCGTATTTGCAGCCGGCGATGTGACGACCGTGCCTTTCAAGCAGATCATCATCGCGGCAGGCGAAGGCGCAAAGGCCGCGCTGAGCGCTTTCGATCACCTGATCCGCACTTCAGCACCGGCAGCCTGAAGCCCTGCGCCAGCTGGCTGGCATCGCCGACATCGCCGACATCGCCGACATGGCCGGCATAACCGGCAGCAATGTTTCTGCAAAGAAGAACGCCTATCAATCCCATTCGCCCTCAAAACGCACCCGTAGGGTCATGGCATTTTGCTTGCCGAACCCGGCCGGTCTGAAGACAATGGAATTCGTCCAAAAAAACCAGAAGGATCTCCCATGAAAGGCGACGCCCAAGTCATTGCCCACCTGCAGGCCCAGCTCAAAAACGAGCTGACTGCCATCAACCAGTACTTCCTGCACTACCGGATGTACAAACACTGGGGCCTGGACAAGCTGGCCAAGAAGGAATACGAGGAATCCATCGGCGAAATGAAGCATGCCGACAAGCTGATGGACCGCATCTTCGTGCTCGAGGGCCTGCCCAACCTGCAGGATCTGGGCAAGCTGATGATCGGTGAAGACGTGCTGGAAGCGCTGAACTGCGACCTGAAGAGCGAGCAAGGCGCCCAAGCCACGATCAAGGACGGCATTGCCCATTGCGAGACCGTGCGCGACTATGTCTCGCGCGACCTGCTGCAGGAAATCCTCGACGACACGGAAGAGCACATTGACTTTCTCGAGACCCAGATCGAACTGGTCGACAAGGTTGGCGTGCAGAACTACCTGCAAAGCCAGATGGGCGAGGTCAGCTAAGCGCTAAGCGCGATACACACCACTGCGGCACGTTCCGGGCCAATAGCCTGGACCTGGCGCGCTAAAAAAGGGGGCCCGAAGAGCCCTCTTTTTTCGTTCAGACGCCCACATACCCCACACACGCCTATGGCGTCAAAGGCGATATCCGACCTGATTCGGGTTGTTTTTGCGCAACTTTTGCATTAAAGCTATTACGAATCATTATCATTTGGCATACACTTGGAGACGAACTTTACGAGCCAGCCAAACTCGCGTCCCCATGGGACAGCCTCGAGAACAGCCAAGCTATTTCCTGAAACCCGGTCCGGCCGCGACAAAAGGCCGAATCATGCTTGGAGGCCCTCTTGGCACACCCTTCCGACCGCGCCGCACGCCTTGTGCGCAAACAAAAATCCCGCCCCGGCGCTGGCAACCACTCACTGCTAGCGGGCGCAACGCCCCCACCCAGCGCATCGTCCGACAAAGCCCTGCTGCCCCTCGGCGCGCTGATGCTGGCTGTTTCGGTTTCCGGCTGGGCACAAAGCGTTCCCGCCACCACGAGCACGGATACCGCAGCATCCACCTCCGCCGCCCCCGCCACGTCCACGCAGGCCGAAGGCAAAACCCTCGCCCCCGTAACGGTCACCGGAACCCGTGACCGCGCGGCACAGACCTACCAGAGCGGCATCACCAGCGTCGGCAAGGTGCCGGTGCCCGCCAAGGACATTCCGCAATCACTGACCGTTGTGAACGAAAAGCTGATTCACGACCAGGGCAAGGACAGCTTCAAGAGCGCGCTCGAAAATGTCATTGGCATCACCTTTGAAGCGGGCGAAGGCGGCCGGGTGGGCGACAACATTCGCCTGCGCGGCTTCAGCGCTGCGGGCGATATCTACCAGGACGGCATGCGCGACATTGCCCAGTACAACCGCGACACTTTCAATACTGATCGCGTCGAAGTACTGCGCGGCGCGGCTTCCATGCTGTTTGGCCGCGGCTCGACCGGCGGCATCATCAACCAGGTCAGCAAACAGCCGCGCCTGATCACGGAACACGAGATCAACGCCACCATCGGGACCGACAATTACCAGCGCTTGCAAGGCGATTTCAACTTCAAGCTGGACGACGATGCGGCCCTGCGCATCAACGCCATGACGACCGACAGCGATGGCCGCGGAGACAACGCCGGCGCTTCCACCCATCGCCGCGGCCTGGCGCTGGACTACCGCTTTGGCATAGGCACCGCCAACGAATTCCAGGTCAGCTACTACCACCTGCATTACAACGACAAGCCCGACTGGGGCTTTGCCTGGCTCGAAGGCCGCCCGGCCCCCTCGCCCACCAACAAGTACTGGTATGGCCTGGACAGCGATTTCCAGAACGACAAGGCGGACGCGCTGACGCTGTCGCACACCCACCGCTGGACCGACGGCAGCAGCCTGAAAACCACGCTGCGCGACGGTTACTACTCCCGCGCCATGTGGGCCACGCAGTCCAGCTTCGCCGCCGGCACCACCGTGTCCAACATCAATCCCGACACGGTGGTGAACAGGCGCACCAATGCCAAGGCAGGCAAGGAGCACCACACCTTCCTGCAAACCGACTACCTCACCAGCACCCAATGGTTTGGCCGCAAGAACAGCCTGCTGGTGGGAGCCGAATACGCGGTTGAAAATTCAAGCCGCTCGACCTATCCCTCGCTGATTGCCACCAAACCGTCCACCACCGTTGGAAACCCAAGCAGCGCCGGCATCAGCGGCAACCTGATCGAGCAGGTGGCGACGCAATTCACGGCCACGACACTGGGCCTGTACGTGCAGGACACGATCGACCTGACGCCTTACTGGAAGGTGGTCGCCGGTTTGCGCCTGGACCGCTTCCAGGGCGACTTTGACCGCTCCGGCAACACAGCCCCCAACAATACCCCGCTCTCACGCTCGGACAACCTCCTGAGCAAACGCGTCGGCCTGATGTACCAGCCGAACGAAGAGGTGAGCTACTACGCCGCGTATGGCACCTCGTTCAACACATCGGGCGACCTCTACCAGTTTGACCCGCGGTCGGCCAACACACCGCCTGAGAGCAGCCGCAACATGGAGATCGGCGTCAAGTGGGAACTGTATGGCGGCGACCTGTCCTTGCGCACGGCACTGGCACGCACTGAAAAGTACAACGAGCGCAATACCGACATCGATACGGCCAACAACTCCTACCTGCTGTCCGGCAAGCGCCACACCGATGCGCTGGAGTTTGAAGTGGCGGGTCGCATCACGCCGCAGTGGGACGTCTTCGCAGGACTCGGTTTCCTGCGCGCGGTGATTGACCAGTCGGGCTCGAACGCCGCCGGCCTCGCCGAAGTCGGGCAGAACCCGGGCCTGAGCCCCAGCCGCCAGGCCAACCTGTTCACGACCTATCGCATCAGCGACAAATGGCGTATCGGTGGCGGCTTTACCGCCGTGAGCCAAAACAAGCCCGCCAACAGCGTGACGACCACCAACCGCGCGCCCGGCTACGTCAAGGCCGATGCGCTGGTGGAGTACCGCATCAACGAAGGCAATACCGTCAAGCTCAACATCGACAACCTGTTCGACAAGGTGTACTACAACACGCTGTACCGCGGCTTCGCCGCACCCGGTGCGGAACGTACCGTGCACCTGACCTTGACCAGCAAGTTCTGAGGCGCAACGATTAGGGTCTGTTCACCCTAAAACTGCGCTTTAAACTTCGGGCACCTCCAGGCACAGCGGGGGGTGCCCGATTCCATTTGGAAATGACACCATGTTGCTTCGCATTCCTCAAGCCCTCCAGCCAGACGAACTCGCCCAGGTCCGCCAGCTGATCCTGGCGGCCGACTGGGCAGACGGCCGAATCACGGCAGGCAGCCAGAGCGGCACGGTCAAAAACAACCTGCAGTTGCCCGAGGAGCAGCCCGCAGCCCAGCAGGCGCGCCACATTGTCTCGGTGGCCCTCGCCCGCAACCCGATGTTTGTGACCGGAGCCCTGCCCAAATCGGTGTACCCGCCGCTCTTCAACCGCTACGGTGGGGGCGCCAACCACTTCGGCAACCATATCGACAACGCCGTGCGCACCCATGCCGCCACGGCACGCCACGTGCGCACCGATATTTCCTGCACCTTGTTTCTCAGCGATCCGGCCAGCTACGACGGTGGCGAGCTGGTGGTGCAGGACACCTACGGCGAGCAGCGCATCAAGTTCGAGGCCGGCGACCTCGTGATGTACCCGGGCACCTCGGTGCACCGCGTGGAGCCCGTCACGCGTGGCGAACGTCTGGCATGCTTTTTCTGGATCGAAAGCATGGTCCGCTCCGATGCCCAGCGCCGGCTCCTTTATGAAATGGACATGGCCATCACCTCGCTGCGCCAAAAAGAACTCGACAGGACAACGCAAGGAGGCGCGGAGAGTCCGGAAGTGGTCCGGCTGACCGGCTGCTACCACAACCTGCTGCGCATGTGGGCCGACGTTTGAGGCGTCGGCCTTTCCACGCAGGGCACACCCGGGACTGACGCCATTTTTTGGGGTTTTCCCCGCCGGCTTCGGCAATTCATCGCTATATTTTTGATAGCTTATTGACTCAATCTTGGCTCGATCTTGTATGGGTAAAAAGCGCTTTTTACCCATGACGCCCAAACTGATTGACCAAATACCCGGACAATAAGCCGGGGCATGATTGCAAATGCGATAGATTCGCATTTATAATTGAACCACTGATTGAACCCATCAACCCACAGCCAAGCCCCTCCATGATCGTTTGCGTCTGCCGCCGAGTCTCTGACCGTGAAATTGCCCGCCATGCCCGCGCCGGCCTGGGCTTTGACGAAATCCAGTTTGAACTCGGCGTGGCCACCCAGTGCGGCCAATGCGAAGGTTGCGCCCGAGACGTGGTGGCCCAGTGCAGCGCAAGCTGCCCGACGGCCAATATCAAGCTAGCCAACCAATCTCCGGAAGGCAGCTCATGGAACACGTCGCAACCCTCTTTGCAGCTCTCCCCATCAGCCTGATACTGGTGATTGTTTCTGCGTGGTGGATCTTCCGCCGCTCCTCTTGACCCAACCTGTGGCACGCTTGTGGCCCTGCATACCCAATCCATTCCGCAATGAATGCCACTGCTTTCACAGGCGCCCGCCCCCCCGGGGCAGACGCGCCGCGCCAGCCTCTTAGCCGCAATGCGGTGATTGCCCTGGTGGTGGTGGCCCTGCATATTGGTTTTATCTGGGCGCTGCAAAGCGGCCTGCTCATGCGCGCTGCGGAGCTGGTGGTGCCCGCCGAAGTGCTGTCCCAATTTGTCGATCCACCTGCCCCCAAGGCGGAGCCGCTGCCGCCGGTGCCACCCACGCCGGTCGTCGCGCAGAAAAAGACCATCGCCAGAGCTCCCCTGCAACCGCAGCCGCTGGCCATCACAGACCCCACCCCATCCCCTGATGCCCCAACGGGCGCCATCACGCCGCCCCTCCCCGCAGCGCCTGCAGCCGTAGCGGCAGCGCCCGCCGCCGCCCCTGCCCCACCAGCGCCGGCCGCGGTGCAACTGCCTTCGAGCGACGCCGACTACCTGCAAAACCCGAAACCGCCTTACCCTGCCTTGAGCCGGCGCATGGGAGAAACAGGCACGGCCGTGCACGAAGTCTGGATCGGTGTTGACGGGAAGCCGCAGCGCGCCAGACTGGTCAGGTCGAGCGGCTTTTCCCGCCTCGACAAAGCCGCCTACGACGCTGTCATGGGCTGGCGCTACGTGCCCGGCAAGCGCAATGGCGTTGCCGAAGCCATGCCTTTTAACGTTCCTGTTGTATGGAACCTCAGCGACTAATTTGAACTGTGGAGTATTGATTCATGAATTCCCAATTTGGCCTTGCCAACGTCTGGAGCCAGGGCGACATCGTCACCAAATCGGTGGCACTGCTGCTGCTCGCCATGTCGCTCGCCTCGTGGATGGTCATCATCATCAAGACACTGGACCTGATCAAGTACAAGAAAATTGCCAGGGCTGCTGAAGACTTCTGGCACAGCGAAGATTTCGCAGCAGGCCTGACCAAGCTGGGCGCAGACCCCACCAACCCGTTCCGCCAACTGGCGCTGGAAGGCCGTGAAGCCACGCTCCACCACCGCAACACCAAGGCGCATCTGCATGATGCGCTGGATGTGAGCGACTGGGTCACGCGCACGCTGCGCAACACCATCGACGAATTCACCGCCCGGCTGCAGTCCGGTCTGGCCATCCTCGCTTCAGTCGGCTCCACCGCGCCCTTTGTCGGCCTCTTCGGCACGGTCTGGGGCATTTACCATGCGCTGCTGTCCATAGGCGCGGCAGGCCAGGCGACCATCGACAAGGTGGCAGGCCCCATCGGCGAGGCGCTGATCATGACAGCCCTCGGACTGGCCGTGGCAATTCCGGCGGTGCTGGGTTACAACGCGCTGGTGCGCGGCAACAAGGGCATCTTGCAAAAGCTCAGCCGCTTTGCCCACGACCTGCACGCCTACTTTGTGACCGGTGCACGCATCACCAGCAACGGCCCGGCCAATGTCGTTCCCATGAAGAAAGCCTGAGCCCGGCGTTTCAACCTGCAAACCCAATCGTCCTGTCGCACCCTCGCGCCAGGCTAATTTTCAGTGATCGAGAAACACCATGGCCTTTGGAACCCAAGACGACACCGATGATGTAATGAACGAGATCAACATGACACCCATGGTGGACATCATGCTGGTGCTGCTCATCATCTTCATCATCACGGTCCCGGTGATGAAGCACTCCGTCAACATTGACCTGCCGCGGGCCACCAACGAGGCGCAAAACATCAAGCCGGAAACGGTACGCCTGAGCGTGGATGCGCAAGGCAGCTATTTCCTGAACGAAACCGCCATCACCGACGAAGACCTTACGCCGCGACTGAAGGCTGCAGCGGCCCAAAATCCACAGCCTGACCTGCATATCCGCGGCGACAAATCGGTTCGCTACGAACGCGTTGCCCAGGCCATGGCGGCTGCCCAGCAGGCAGGCTTGCGAAAAATCGGGTTTATCACCGAGCCCAGGAACTGATTTCCAGCTGCACCGCAAGACGGCCGCACAAGCTTTAACAAATTCACCGCAGAAAAATACGCACAACGGCGCAGTTTGGATGAAATCACCTTGATTTTTAAATGAGAATGGTTATCATTTACTCAACAAAGCGCAAACAGGTTTAAACCATCATGTCCCCAGCCCTGCCTACTTCAGACAACGAGAACCCATCCGCTGGCACACTCGCGCATCCAGGAGCCGGGTCGGGCGGTGCCGTAGCCCCATCCTGCTGCCTGGACAGTCATGAAATTTTGCGCGGTCAAAAAACAGTGGCTATCAGTCACAACGGCTCGACTTACCGCCTGCAGGCCACACGCCTGGGCAAATTGATTCTGACCAAGTAAGCGCAGCGCCAGGGCGGTTTCAAGCCGTAGCCACATCCGTTTCATCGTGGGGCGATCCGGAGCCTGTAGCGGGCTCCCAAGATCGTTTTTAGCCAGCCACGGACCCTTCAAGGGGTCGCTTAGCCAGGCTTTTTTTCTCGATCACCGTCGCTATTCCCCGAAAACCGCACGACTGCACGACTGCTCTCCATGCGCAATGCCACCAGGTGCATGGAAAACAAAAAAACCGACCCTGAGGTCGGCTTTTTCTTTTTTGGCAGCTTGCATTTCATGCCAGCGCCGGATCAAGACCTCTCACAGGCCGATGGCCGCGATCCCGGCCCGCGCAATCTGCGCATCCTCGCTGGATTTCACACCGCTCACACCGACAGCACCGATGCACTGCCCATCCTTGACAATCGGCACCCCACCTTCGAGCATGCCCTGGACGTAAGGCGCTGACAGGAAGGACATGCGGCCACCATTGATGACATCTTCATAAACCTTGCTCTCGCGGCACCCCATGGCGGCGGTATTGGCCTTGGACGGTGCGATATGGGAAGAGATGGGTGGCGCGCCATCAAGGCGCTGCAGGTGCAGCAGGTGGCCGCCGTCATCGACGATGGCAATGGTCACGGCCCAGCTATTTTTAAGGGCTTCGGCCTCGGCGGCGGCGGCGATGGCCTTGACGTCGGCGAATTCAAGCACTGCTTTTGATTTCATGGTTTTCCGGGATTGTGTTGGCAAGAACGTCGAGCATACGCAAATTTGAGAGCCTTCCGCGCTGCGATTGCCCCAAAATTAGCTTGTAGAACCCTTACAAAAAGTAGGAGGTGGGCTGTGCACGGCCATTGAAAAACACGGGGTGACCCCTAAAATGACTCTGTCTGCATTTGCAGGCTCTCTGGAGACGCTTTTCATGAATGACAATGTTCAGACCCTCGACTATGGCTCGGCCTCGTCCGCCCTGCAGCGCAACAAGGTGCTGCGCAACACCTATTGGCTGTTGGCCCTGAGCCTGCTGCCAACCGTGCTGGGCGCCTGGCTGGGCGTGGCAACCGGCATTACCCTTTCGCTCACGGGTGGCCTCGGTCTGATCGTGTTCCTGGGCGGTGCGTTCGGCTTCATGTTCGCGATCGAAAAGACCAAGAACTCGGCCGCAGGCGTGCCAGTGCTGTTGGGCTTTACCTTCTTCATGGGCCTGATGCTGTCGCGCATGATCGGCATGATCCTGGGCTTCAAAAACGGCTCCGAACTGATCATGACCGCCATGGGTGGCACCGCCGGCGTGTTCTTTGTCATGGCGTCGCTGGCCAGCGTGATCAAGCGCGACATCTCCGGCTTGGGCAAATGGCTTTTTGTCGGTGCCGTCGTCGTGATGATCGGCAGCATCATCAACATTTTTGTGGGCTCCACGGCCGGCATGATGGCCATCTCGGTGGCCGTGATCGCAATTTTCAGCGCCTACATGCTGTACGACCTCAAGCAGATCCTGGACGGCGGCGAAACCAACTACATCAGCGCCACGCTGGCGCTGTACCTCGACCTGTTCAATGTGTTCCAGGCGCTGCTGGCCCTGCTTGGCATCTTTGGCGGCGAGCGCGACTGACGATGCGCCCCCGCCTCTGAAAAAAGGGCCTTCAGGCCCTTTTTTCATGCCCGTTCGAATACGGCGATGCTCTCCACGTGCGCTGTGTGGGGAAACATGTTCACCACACCGGCCAGCGTGCAGCGGTAAGCGCCGCTCTCCACCAATACGCCCGCATCGCGCGCCAGGGTCGCCGGGTTGCAGCTCACGTAAACAATGCGCTGGGGCGGCGTCCAGTCACCCAGCACCAGGCTTTGTTGCTGTTCCCCGTCGTCGCAGGGCACGCCTGTCACCATTTGCTGATGCAGCGCCGCCAACGACTTGAACAGCTCGAATGCGCCCTCTCGCGGCGGGTCAACCAGCCATTTGTCGGCCGCACCATCCTGCACCAGCATCGCAGGCGTCATTTCAAAAAGATTTCTGGCTACAAATTCAGTCGCAGACAACGCCCTTCTTACCGAAGACTCGGCCCGGTTCTTCTTGAAGTTCTGGCGGGAGCGCGCCACCAGAGCCTCACTGCCCTCGATACCCAGCACTTCGCGCGCGCGTGTCGCGAGGGGCAGCGTGAAATTTCCCAGACCGCAAAACCAGTCGATCACGCGCTCATGCGGCTGCACGGCCAACAGGCGCAGTGCCCGCGACACCAGCACCTGGTTGATGTGCGGATTCACCTGCGTGAAATCGGTCGGCTTGAATGGCATGGTGATGCCGAACTCGGGAAGGTCGTAGCTCAATTCCGGTGCGCCCTCGTCGAGCAGCTCCACGCTCTCCAGGCCACCCGGCTGCAGCCACCACTGCAGGCCCGGGTGCTGCGCCGCGAAAGCGCGCAACCGTGCCAGGTCGCCGCTGCTGAGCGGCTCCATGTGGCGCAGCACCATGGCCGTGACGGTATCGCCGCAGGCGAGCTCGATTTGCGGCAGGGTCTCTTTGGCATCCATGCCGGCAATCAGTTCACGCAGCGGCACCAGCATGTCGCTGACGTGCCGGGGCACCACATGGCATTGCGTCATGTCGGCCACATAACTGCTCTTGCGCTCGTGAAAACCAACCAGCACCGCATTTTTTTTACGCACATAGCGCACCGACAGGCGCGCGCGGTAGCGGTATTCCCAGGCGGGCCCCTCTATGGGCCTGAGCAGGTTGTCTGCCTTCACCTTGCCGATGTGCCAGAGGTTGTCTTCCAGCACGCGCTGCTTGACGGCGACTTGCGCGCCCACATGGAGGTGCTGCATCTTGCAGCCGCCACAGGCACCGGTATGCAGGCCGAAGTGCGGGCAAGCGGGGCGCACACGCTGAGAGGACTCGCGGTGAATTGCCATCACCACCGCTTTCTCAAAGCTGCTTTTCTTGCGGTACACGTTGGCGGTCACGCGCTCAGAAGGCAGCGCACCCTCGATGAACACAACCTTGCCATCAGCCCGATGGGCAATGCCCTGCGCCTCCATGTCTAGGGACTCCACGGTGAGGATGTCAGGCAGGTATTCAGGCGCTTTCACAGTGTGGTCATTCAATTTTTCATCGGTCATACCTGAATTGTCTCAGGTCCGACTCCGGAGCAATGTCCGCAGGGTTCAGCGTCGTGGTTGGAACGGGCGCCGCACATTGAGCCGCACCGCAATACCGTTCGCAGTACCATTTCCAGACTCCCCACAACAGACAGGAAGGTTGCGGCATGGAACTGCGTATCTGCATCGATGTTGATGACATGGACCGGGCCATCGCGTTTTACACGAGTGGCCTGGGCCTGCACGTTGGCCGCCGTTTCAAGAGCGATTTCGTGGAAATCCTGGGCGCAGGCAGCCCGATAGACCTGCTGCTCAATGCCGCGGGCACCCGGCCAGTGGCCGGTAGCACCGGCACGCGGCACTACGGCCGCCACTGGACGCCCGTGCACCTGGACTTTGTGGTCCAGGACATTGAAGCGGCTGTGAGAAGGCTGCAGGCCCATGGTGCAGTACTGGAAATGCCAGTGGCCGAGCGCGCCTGGGGCCGAATTGCCGGGTTGGCAGACCCTTTTGGCCACGGCGTGGATCTGCTCGAATTCAAGGGCAGGGGTTACGACGAAATTGTCCCAACTTCCTGATCCCCGGCGTTGAACGGGTCAAACAATCAGCTATCAATAAAATAGCGAACTATGCCCATGAAACATGGGCTGCAATCGAATTTTTGATTCAACCAGAACGACTACGGTCTGCCTTCCGTATGTCCGCTCCTGCCAGGAAAAAAAAAAGCCCCGCGGTGCGGGGCTTTTCGACGAGGCAAGCGTGACCTGCAAGCGAGAACTACTTGGCGGGCAGGTACTTCGCCGGATCCACAGGTTTGCCCTGGCGGCGGATTTCAAAATGCAGCTTCACACGATCAGCGTCTGTATTGCCCATCTCGGCAATCTTCTGGCCCTTTTTGACCGTCTGGTCTTCCTTGACCAGCAGCGTCTGGTTGTGCGCATAAGCCGTGAGGAAGGTGTTGTTGTGCTTGAGGATGACCAGGTTGCCGTAACCCCGCAGGCCCGCACCGGCGTACACCACGCGGCCATCGGCAGAGGCAAGCACCGCATCACCAGCCTTGCCTGCGATATCAACGCCCTTGTTTTTGGCCTCGTCAAACCCCATGAGTAAGGTGCCCTGGGCTGGCCAGATCCACCCCACGTCTTCGTCCCCCACAGCCGCAGGTGTGCCGCTGGACGCAGCGGCCGGGGCGGCAGCCGGTGCAGCGCTCGCACTGGCGGGCGCCGATGCAGGCCGGGCGCCGCTGACAGCCTGTGCCGGTGCGACGGCTGTTGCGCTGGTGGCCGAGCCGGGCGACACCGGCCGCGTGACCACAAGCGGGTTCTCGCTGGCGGGCGGTACGACACGAAGCACTTGCCCAACTTCAATCACGTTGGGATTTTCAAGGTTGTTCCAGCGCACGATGTCGCGCCAGTTCTGGCCGCTTTCCAGGCCAATGCGGATCATGGTGTCACCGGGTTTAACGGTGTAATAACCCGGTTTTCCGGCATTTTCAAAGCCCGGTGGCTGTTTGAGATTGGCGGAATCGGTTGCAGAGGGAAGCTGGCGCGACAGCCCCGTACCGCGATCTTCAACCGGCGCGTGGGTGGGGGAGCGCGAGGCGCAGCCCGCTGCCAGCAGCAGGGTGGCCGCCAATGCGCACGGCAGCGTCAAATTGGCCAGCCGGGTGCGGATGCCCTGGCCAGCGCCTGAGATGACGACAGACTTTGCGCTGTTCGACCTGGAGGTTTGCTTCATTGGTTCTTTCGTCTTCTTGACTTCAATAGTGACTTCAATATGGACTTGATCTTCATGGGATATTTCATGAGATCTTCATGGGCTGTTCAAGCCATCTTCAGCTCGTACCCGATTTTAAAGGTACAAAATGGACTGCTTCCAGCAATGTCTGCTTGACGCCCTGGGGAGTTTTGTCCACTACCACCAGCGCCTGCACACCGGCGGCAGTTTGCAGGGGCGCGACAAGACGCCCGCCAACGGCCAGTTGCTCCACCCAGGCGGGCGGAATGGCCTCACCACCGGCCGCCGCAATAATTGCCGCGTAGGGTGCTCCCTTGGGGTACCCGATCATGCCATCACCAAACAACAGGTGGAGATTGGGCAGCCGCAAAGTCCGCAGGTTTTCCCGGGCCTTGTCATGCAATCCACGCAAGCGCTCGATGCTATAGACCTCGGTTGCGAGGTGGCTGAGTACGGCGGCCTGGTAGCCGCAGCCGGTACCGATCTCCAGCACGCGTCCCAGCTTGCCCGCAGCGCCCTGACAAAGCAACTCCAGCATGCGCGCCACCACATTGGGCTTGGAGATGGTCTGGCCCAGGCCGATCGGCAGACTGGTGTCCTCGTAGGCCTGGTTGACCAGTGCGGTGTCGACGAAGCGATGGCGTTCCACCAGGCCCATGGCCGCCAGCACCCGGGCGTCTGATACCCCCTGTGCGGCGAGCTTGTGCACCATGCGCGTGCGCACCGCGTGGGAATCCAGTCCGACACCGCCAGGGGGGGGGGCCGCTGGCATCGATTTCCTGACGCCATTTTTAGCGGCATCGACCGGAAGACGAGCAGGAGCAGCAGCCAATTTGGTAGCAGACGGTACGCCCTCCCCGGGTTTTAACCGCACTGGAAATGCTGGACGGCTCGCCACGGCAGGCGCTTTGACAGTGGGATTGAACGGAGGTTTGAAGCTGGATTTCATGCGTCTGCAGTCAATTCGCCTGTGCCAGCCGGGCCACCGCCTGCTCCCAATAAGGCAAACGCTCGTAATCGGTCAAGTCCACGTGAAGCGGTGTGATCGAAACAAATTTCTGGCTGGTTGCGTAGAAGTCGGTCCCCTCGCCCGCCTCCTTGGCGGGCCCGGCTCCGCCGATCCAGTACATGGTCTCGCCACGCGGGCTGGTCTGCGTGATGACGCGCTCGGCCGCGTGGCGGCGCCCCAGCCGCGCCACCTTGACGCCCTGGATCTGATCGTCCGGCAAGTTGGGAATGTTCACATTGAGCAGCCACGGCGCCAGCGCCGGCTGCGCACCTTCAGCCACCACCTCCAGGGAAGGCATCAATTGTTCCACCAAGTCGCGCGCACGCCGGGCCGCGACCTCGATGTGGGCCCAGCCCTTTTCCGTCTGCGAAAACGCGATGGAAGGAATGCCAAAGAGATAACCTTCCATCGCGGCGCCCACCGTGCCGGAATAAATCGTGTCGTCGCCCATGTTGGCGCCATTATTGATGCCCGAGACCACGAGATCCGGCCGGTAGCCCAGCAGGCCCGTCAGGGCAATATGCACGCAATCGGCAGGCGTGCCGTTGATATAACGAAAACCGTTGGCGGCCGTTTGCACATACATCGGCGAGTGCAGGGTCAGCGCATTCGATTTGGCACTGTTGTTTTGCTCGGGCGCCACGACCTCGACATCAGCGACGGTCCTGAGCGCCTCGTACAGGGCGATGATGCCGGAGGCCTGGTAACCGTCGTCGTTGCAAATGAGGATTTTCATACAGTGATTTTACGGGTCACGGCTGCGACAGCCCGGACCTGTTTTGCCAGCCCGGGAATCACGGCTTTGCCTATGATGTCGTGAGAGCAATCAGTTCCGGTTTTTCGTCCCGTTTTCCTCCCCGTTTTTCCTCCCCGTTTGCCCTTCCCCCTTGGCCCCATCTCCGGAGACATCCCATGCAAGCCTGGCTTTGTGAAAACCCCACTGGCGTAGACGCCCTGACCTGGAAAGAGCTACCGACGCCGCAACCCGGGGAGGGTGAAGTGCTGATTGAAATCAGGGCCGCCAGCCTCAACTTCCCCGACCTGCTGATCGTGCAAAACAAGTACCAGATCAAGCCGCCCCTGCCCTTCGTGCCCGGCTCCGAGTATGCCGGCGTCGTGCAGGCCGTGGGCGAAGGCGTGAAGCACCTGCAGGCAGGCCAGAACGTAGCCTGCCTGTCGGGAACCGGTGGTTTCGGCACACACACCATTGCGCCGGCAGCCCTGTGCATGCCCTTGCCCGCCGGGTTTTCGCACGTGGACGCAGCCGCCTTCATCATGATCTACGCCACGTCCTGGCATGCGCTGATGGACCGCGGGCAACTGAAGGCGGGTGAAACGGTGCTGGTGCTCGGCGCTGCGGGAGGCGTCGGCACCGCCGCCATCCAGATCGCCAAGGCAGCCGGCGCCCGCGTGATTGCCGCCGCCTCGACGGATGAGAAATGCGCGTTTTGCAGCTCCCTCGGCGCGGATGCCACCATCAACTACACCAGCAAAAATCTGCGCGATGAAATCAAGACACTGACCGGCGGCAAAGGCCCGGACGTGATTTATGACCCGGTGGGAGGCGACTTTGCCGAGCCGGCATTCCGCTCGATCGCCTGGCGCGGCCGTTACCTGGTGGTTGGTTTTGCATCAGGCCCCATTCCCTCGCTGCCGCTGAACCTCACGCTGCTCAAAGGTGCCTCGATCGTTGGCGTGTTCTGGGGTGACTTTGCCAGACGTGAGCCCAAGGCCAACGCCGCCATGATGGCCGAACTGGCCCGCTGGTACGCCGAGGGCAAGATCAAACCAGCAATCGACCGCACCATGCCCATGGCTGAACTCAAGGCGGCTTATGCCCGCATGGGCTCCCGGGAGGTCAAAGGCAAACTGGTAATGGTTAACTGACAAAAATTAACAAAATATCAACAAAACCAATAGAACTGACAGATTTTTAAAGTTTCGCGAAAAATTCCGTCGATGCGGGCATTTTTCGCAGTTTTGACTTGCACGATCAATACCATCAGTTACCGCAACACATTTAAAAGGTATATTGAAGACTCATTACTGAGGAGCAGCCAATGAGCACACCAACGATGCTGGTGGTAGAGGACAATACCGACCACCTCGAATTGACCTTGACCACGCTGCAACAAAACGGGGTGCCCCATGACATCGTGGTTGCCCGGGATGGACGCGAGGCCCTCGACTATTTATTTTGCGAGGGTGTGTATAAAGACCGAAATGCCAACAACCAGCCCGAACTGGTCCTGTTGGATCTGGGGTTGCCCAAGCTGAGCGGCCTGGAGGTGATGCGGCGCATGCGGGAGGATCCCCGGACGTTTTTTGTTCCGGTCGTGATGCTGACCCTGGTGAGTGAGCAATCCGAAGCGGTGCGCGCATTTAAAGGCGGCCTCAACAGCTTCGTGAGCAAGCCGCTTAACTACCACGATTTTGAAGAAAGGCTCCAGCAGGTCCGGGAGTATTGGCGCACCTCCAACTTCGCCCCGCTTATGAGCTGACAAGCCGCGAAGCCTGCCAAGGCCAGGCACACTACGTGTTCTGCGATTTTTTTGACTTTTGACTTTTGACTTTTATTTGCTTGTCACGTTTTTAACGCTGCAGGCTGCCTTGATGATGCGGGCATTCAGGTCCTCGCCAATGTCCCTGAAAGCCACGAGACGCATGTCTTCCTTACCGTAGCTCAAAACCTTGAAAGCCTGCCCCTGAAAGTCGGGTTCGGTATAAAAAGCCGCATTCAAATAACGGGCCATTTGCCGGTCGCAGTCGATCAGAACCTCAGCCTCTGCAGAACGAAACTGAATGCCATCTTCGGTGGTCCAAGTGGTAGCCCGGCTGATCCGGACCGGAATCATGCGTATGTCACCCTTGATGTCAATCTGGGCCGGGTTGACCTGGATATAGTGGCTGCCGGGAGAGCCAGGCTCTCCCACGATGGTCAGCCAGGACTCGACCGCAGGCGCGGCTGCCCCGAATAATGCGACAGCAACCAAGAGCAGACATCTCGTGGACGGCATACTGGATAGCGCGATCAGCGCTGCATTGAAAGGGAGCGTGGAGCTGGTTTTCTTTCTGGGCCTCAAGTCTCATCATGAACACGATGACAAACGCCTGACCTGGCAGAAATACATGAATCTTGTTTCTCCCTGGCTTTTCATCAGGAGCTGGTGCAAACCATTTCCCCCTGACCTGCCGTGACAGATTGTTATCCCAGGACGCGGAATCATGCAAGCCTACCCCCTGCTTCAAACCAGCGATAGGGGCAAAAAAAATCCCACATGCTTTCGCATGCGGGATTTTTTTAAATACTGGGGTGGCTGATGGGGCTCGAACCCACGACAACAGGAATCACAATCCTGGACTCTACCAACTGAGCTACAGCCACCAGAACTTCACATTATAACGGCAAAGCAGCCGACGTTTATTGCGTCACGACCGCATCTGTATTGCCAGATGCGGGCTTTGCGACCAGGATTTCCGCCTTGAAGCGTTCCTTCAGCCCGTTGTAATAAGCCAGACTCTCGGCAGACGTCCACCATTGGGCGTACTGGTTGCGCTCCTGTTTGGCGGCAGCCTCAATTGGCGCATCGCGGGGCACCACTTTAGCCACCTTCACGATGGCGTAGCCCTGAGTCCCCAGATCAACACCGGTAAATACCGGCAAGGCGCTCGCATCGGCGCGCAGTGCCGCATCAATCACCTGAACCGGCTGGTTCTGGGTTTGCTCACGTGACACCAGTACCGGTGCCCCCAGCACGGCGGAAGCCGGAGCGCTCTTCCAGGCGGCCAGTTTGGCGAGACCTTCCTTGCGCGCCTCTTCCGCGCTGCGCTGGGCCAGCCAGCGCTGGCGCACGATGTCTTTCACCTCGGCAAAAGGCTGGGTGCGTGCCGGGGTGTACTGAAGGATGCGGCCCGAGACCAACTGGCTGGGCGCTACTTCGATGGCTTCGGTATTGCGTTTTTTCTCGACTGCGTCGGGCGCGAACAGTGCGTTGAGGAATTTCGGATTGGCGAGCAGACCCGTTGTACCGGCTGGCGGCTGGCGCGTCACGTTGCGGGCCGTTTTGATGTCCAGCTTGAGACGCTCGGCGACCGGCTTGAGGCTGTCTGCCTGCTCATACACGCCGTTGGTGAAGGCTTCCGCAGTTTCAGAAAACTTCTTCTGGGCCTGCTGCTTCTTCAGATCGGCTTCCAGTTCAGGCTTCATCTCCTCAAAACTGCGCTGCTTGGGCGTCTTGATGTCGGTGAGCCTGATGATGTGAAAGCCAAACTCGGACTCCACCACAGCACTGATCTCCCCTTTTTTCATCGAGAAGGCCGCATCCTCAAAAGGCTTGACCATGGCACCCCGGGCAAAAAAATCAAGGTCTCCGCCATTGGGAGCGGAACCCGGGTCCTGCGAATTCTTGCGCGCCAGGTCCGCAAAGGTATCGGGAGATTTTTTGACGGCTGCCAGCAGCTCCTCCGCTTTGGCCTTGGCTTTCTGCCGGTCCGCAGCCGGTGCCGTCTTGGGCGAGGTAATCAGGATATGGCTGGCTCGTCGCTCTTCGGCACCGCTCAGCCGTTGAAGGTTTTGCTCGTAATAAGTTTTCAGGTCCGCTTCATTGATGCTGATACTTTTTTTGACCGTATCCAGATCCAGCACCAGGTACTCGATAGTTGCCTGTTCCGGCGCCTGAAAGAGCTTTTCATTCGCCTTGTAAAACTGATCAAGATCGGCATCCGTCGGGCTGAGCTTCGTTGCGAAATCGGCCGCATTGAAACGGGCGAGTTGAATTTCGCGTTTTTCGAAATAGGCATTGAGCGCAAGGTCAGCCGCGGAACTGGAAGAAAAGCCGCTGACACCAATACCCACCAGCACCTGGCGATTCGCCAGATCGGCACGCACATTGGCCTCGAACATTTCGGGGCTCATGCCCTGGCTGCCCAGCACCTGGCGATAGCGCTCCATGTCGAGCGTGCCATCAGGCCGGCGCAATGACGCAATCTCGGGACTTTGCTGAAGCTCGCGCGCCAGCCGCTGGTCACTGATGGAGAGCTTGAACTTGTCGGCTGCAGCGGCGATCACGCGATCACGCACCAAGCGCTCCAGCGTCGCATAGCGGGCCTGCGGTGAGTCCAGCAGCTTGGCGTCCAGCGAAGGCATGGACGCCCTCAACCGTTCGACTTCCCGCTGATGGGCCCGGTCCCATTCTGACTGGATGATGTCTTTTCCATCCACCCTGGCAACCGTCACGCCTTGTTCCCTCGATCGGTTGTAGCCATCCAGGCCAAACAAAATAAAGGACGGAACAATCAGCAAAAACAGCAAGGCCATGGTGACTTTGGTGTGCTTGCGAATGAAATCAAACATCTCGAATTTCCTGTACGACTGACTGCTTTACCGATAAAACCAGGGGCCCACAACAAAAAAGGCGAACCTCGTTCGCCTTTTTCATTGGGTGGTGGGTGCTGACGGGCTCGAACCGCCGACCTACGCCGTGTAAGGGCGCTGCTCTACCAACTGAGCTAAGCACCCCACCTTAAACCTCTGCATCAGTTCAAAGCGTCTTTGAGCGCCTTGCCCGGACGAAACTTTGGAACCTTGGCAGCCTTGATTTTAATCGCATCGCCGGTGCGCGGGTTGCGGCCAGTGCGGGCAGCGCGTTTACCCACGGCAAAAGTACCAAAACCCACCAGAGACACGGAGCCTCCTTTTTTCAGGGTGGTTTTCACAGCACCAATGGTTGACTCCAGCGCGCGCGTAGCGGCAGCTTTGGAAATGTCAGCATGTTTGGCAATGTGCTCGATCAGTTCAGTCTTGTTCACAAGGAGCCCCTCGTTGATAAAAAGTTAATCTGTTTGTCTCTAAAAAATATCTCCCGGGACACCACGATGGGGGTGTCAGCGGGAGCGGCATGTGCAGGTTTTCTGCTGATTGCCATTAGAGCCATGGACTTCTAACGTGTCAATACAGCATCGGGTTTTTACAACGTGCGGAGGCGGATTCTAGTCGGTTTTTTCCCGCTTTAATCAGTTAATCATAAGTACAACGCGTAATTTTCGTGCTTGACAAAACGCCGTTACACCTCTGCCAGCGCAGCCACCACAGCCTTGCCGACATCCGCCGTGCCGGCCTTGCCACCCAGGTCGGGTGTGCGCGGCGCACCGCTGTCGGGGCGCAGCACTTTCTCAATCGCGGCAAGAATGGCGTCATGCGCCTCCTTGTGTCCCAGGAACTCCATCATCATGGCACCGCACCATATCTGGCCAATGGGATTGGCAAGGTTTCGCCCCGCGATATCCGGCGCCGAGCCATGCACCGGCTCGAACAGCGAGGGGAACTTGCGCTCCGGATTCAGGTTGGCGCTCGGTGCAATGCCGATCGTGCCGGTGCAGGCCGGCCCCAGGTCGCTCAGGATGTCGCCGAACAGATTGCTGGCCACCACCACATCGAAAAAATCCGGGCGCTGCACAAAATGCGCGGTCAGGATGTCAATGTGAAACTTGTCGAGTTGAATCGCCGGATAGCTCTTGGCCATTTCTGCCACCCGTTCATCCCAGTAAGGCATGGAGATTGAAATGCCATTGGACTTGGTCGCGCTGGTCAGGTGCTTTTTGGGCCGGGACTGGGCCAGCTCAAACGCAAACTTCAGCACGCGGTCAACGCCGACCCGCGTGAAGACAGACTCCTGCAATACAAACTCCCGATCGGTGCCGGGAAACGCCCTGCCGCCGATGCTGGAGTATTCGCCCTCGGTATTTTCACGAACGATGTAAAAATCAATCTCACCGGGTTGCCGTGGGCTGCCATCACGCCGGACCACTGGCGCGATGATGCCGGGCATCAGTCGCGCCGGCCGCAGGTTGATGTACTGGTCAAACTCGCGTCTGAACAAAAGCAGCGACCCCCACAGCGATACATGGTCGGCAATTTTCTCGGGCCAACCCACCGCGCCAAAGTAAATCGCGTCGTGCCCGCCAATCTGGTCTTTCCAGTTGTCCGGCATCATCTGGCCGTGCTTTTCGTAATAGTCCCAGCTGGAAAAATCGAAGTGGTCAAAGTGCAGGTCGATGCCGAATTTGCGCGCCGCCGCATCCAGCACGCGAACGCCCTCGGGCATTGTTTCCTTGCCGATGCCGTCACCGGCGATGACTGCGATTCTCTTCTTGCTGGCCTGGTTTGTCGTGGTGATGCTCATGATGTGGTCCTCTGGTTTAAGTTTCGAAAAAATTCAGGGCTTGTTCCAGCAACAATACTGGCGCCTCTTCCGCAATATAGTGCCCGCACGGCAGGCTCATCCCCGAGACGTCGCGGGCACGTTCCCGCCAGAGGCCGAGCACATCGAAGCACTGGCCCACGGCGCCATGCGCGCCCCACAGCACGCGCAGCGGCTGCGCCAGCCGGTGTCCTGCCGTTCGGTCAGCGCGGTCATGGTCCAGGTCAATCGTGGCCGAGGCCCGATAGTCTTCGCAAATGCTCACGGCGGTTCCGGGGATTTGCGCACAGCGTTCGTACTCGGCCAGCGCAGCCGGTGCAAACGCCCCGAGGCCGGCATGGCGCTTGCCCATCACGCTTCTCAGATAACGCACCGGATCGGACTCGATCAGGGCTTCAGGCAACGGCGGCGGCTGGATCAGGAAGAACCAGTGCCAGTAAGCGCGTGCAAAAGCATCGGACGTGTTCTCATACATGCCCAGCGTTGGTGCAATGTCCAGCAGCATCAGCCGTTGCACCATGGCGGGATGGTCCACCGCAAGGCGATGCGCCACGCGCGCGCCGCGGTCATGGGCCAGTACCTGAAAGCGGTCAAACCCATGGTGGCGCATCACCGCCACGGCATCCAGCGCCATCGCCCGCTTGGAATAAGCGTGATGTTCCGGGTCGGCGCCGACCCGGGCTGAATCGCCGTAGCCGCGCAAATCCATCAGGACCACGGTAAACACCTTGGCCAGCTCATCGGCCACCGCGTGCCACATCACATGCGTTTGAGGGTGACCATGCAGCAACAGCAGCGGCGCACCATGGCCTCCCCGCAAGGTACGCAGAGCACCGGCGGGTCCATTGATCTCGGAGGAGGAAAAGCTCTCAAACATCAGTCAGCCTTGATTCCCTTTTGGGCGATCGGTTTTTTCCAGCGCCGGCGCGCTGACTGGCAATGAATTGCATGCAGATATCTTGGGTTTGTGTGATTCTCGATCGATTTTGCAGAACCAGGGCCTCCGATTCAAGCAATAATCAGGCAATTGATTATTTCTTTAAAGGAATGAATGGATCGCAGCGATCTGGAGCTGGTACTGGCCGTCCGAGAGCACGGCAGTCTGACGGCGGCCGCCCTCAGCCTCGATGTGGCGCCGCCCGTGGTGACCAAGCGGCTTGCCGCGCTGGAGGCCCGCCTGGGCCAACGACTGTTCCAACGCACCACCCGGCGCGTCAGCGCAACGGCCGAGGGCGAGACCATGTGCGAACGTGCCCTCGCACTGCTGCAGGGCTTTACCGCGCTGGAAGCCGAGCTCCAGGAGCGCCAGTCGGAGCCCACGGGTTTGATCCGGCTGGCAGCGACGTTTGGCTTCGGGCGTTTATGGCTGGGCCCGGCGCTGGCCGACTTTCAGGAGCGCTATCCGCGCATCGAGATCCAGTTGCAACTGACCGAGCAATTGCCCGACCTGGCGGAGGGCGGATTTGACGGCGCCATCTGGCTGTGGGAAGTTGAAGGCCGGCAGGCGGCGCAATGGGTCTCACGCCGGCTGGCGCGCAATCAGCGCGTGCTGGTGGCATCGCCCCGCTACATCCGGCAACACGGCGCACCGGCCAGCCTGGAAGACTTGCAGCGCCACACCTGCCTGATCGTGCGCGAAAACGGCAATGCCACCGGCCAGCGCTTTGATGTCTGGCCGCTGCACAAGGAGCGCGAAAAAACACCGGCGCGGGTGCGGGTACGCGGGCCGCTGTCGAGCAACTCGGGTGAACTGGTACGTGACTGGTGTGTCGAGGGCCGCGGCATCATGCTGCGCAGCCTCTGGGATATTGCACCCCAACTGGCGTCCGGCGAGCTGGTGCGCGTGCTGCCGGGCTACGCCATGCCCGATGCCGATATTCACTGGCTGGCCCCCTTCCGGCCCGATTCACCGCGGCGTATCCGCCTGCTGGTTGACTTTTTGCTCGCCCAGTTTCAGGGTGCACCGTGGAAAAACAGTACGGTGACGGATACCCGCAGGCGTTCCTTCGCTACGACGCCGCCGGAGGCTTCGCGGACCTCACCACGAAGCTCACGCCCAGCGCGGTGAGCGCCGTACCCACCACGGTGGTCATGGTGATGGCCTCATCAAACAGCAGCCAGGCCATCAGGGCCGTCGTGGGCGGCACCAGGTAAAGCAGGCTGGTCACCGACGTGGCCGCGCCGCGCTGGATCAGCAAATACAGCAGTGAACTGCCGCCCAGCGTGAGCACCAGCACCGACCAGGCCATCGCCCCCACAAACTGGTGGTTCCAGACAATCGCCCCGGTTTCAAAAAAGACCAGCGGCAAGGTCACGAGCAGGGCCGCGCCCATCTGGACCGCACCGGCAGAGCGCACGTCGGTAGTTTTGACAAAGCGCTTCTGATACAGCGTGCCGGTGGTGATGCAAAACAGCGCAAACAGCGTGGCGGCCAGCGTCAGTCTCGTCACTTCATGGCCGCCCCCCAATTTGTGTGACACCACCAGCAGCAAGCCACCCAGGCCCAGCGCCAGCCCCATCCATTGCCGGGACGTGACTTTGGAGGCCGGCTGCGCGGCGTCGCCAGAGGCCACCCACGACACCCACAGCGCTGTCAGCACCGGCTGCAAGCCGACGATCAGCGCCGTCAGGCCCGAACCCATGCCAGCCTTCACCGCGACCCAGACACCGCCCAGGTAGCCTGCCTGCATCAGCATGCCGGTGACGGCCAGGTGCAGCCATTGCAGGCCTTCCCGCGGCCACGACGCGCGCGCCAGCCAGATCCAGATCAGGAAGCAGGCAATGGAGAGGAAATAACGGATCGCCAGGAAGGTCAGCGGCGGTGCATACGGCAAGCCGTATTTGGCGACGATGAAGCCGGTGCTCCAGATCAGCACGAACACGGTGGGCATGGCCCGGATCAGGACACCGTCAGCGGGAGAAGACCTCACGGCGGGTTATTTGGCCCGCGCCCGGATTTCCGGTATGGCTTTTTGCAGGTAGTAAATCATGGACCAAACCGTCAGGATGGCCGAGATCCAGATCAGCCAGGTGCCCCAGACGTGGGTGTTGATCATCCCCAGCAGCATGCCGTCAAACAGCAGGAAGGGAATGGCAATCATCTGCACGGTGGTCTTGACCTTGCCCAGCATGTGCACGGCAACACTCTTGGTGGCACCTATCAGCGCCATCCATTCGCGCAGCGCCGAAATGGCAATCTCCCGCCCAATGATGATGAGCGCCACAAACACATCCGCACGCTGCAGATGCACCAGCACCAGCAGCGACGCACACACCAGAAACTTGTCGGCCACCGGGTCAAGGAATGCCCCAAAGGAAGAAGTCTGGTTCAGCCGGCGCGCCAAAAAGCCGTCCAGCCAGTCAGTGGCGGCGAACACAATGAACATCACGGTGGCGATCAGGTTGCGCTCAGCGGGGGCGATGTTCAGGTAGAAAACCCCCACGATCAGTGGAATCGCAACAATGCGGGTCCAGGTCATCAGCGTCGGGATGGTCAGAAACATGGCCCTGATTTTGGCACGAGCCGCGAACCCCTGCCAAAGTAGTGCTCCAGGCTCACCAAATCGGTGCACTTCGTTGCGCAAAAACATCTGCACAGGTCTGCACAGCCCCAGGCGACGCCATCAATGCAGGGCGCGGTAGATTTCCTCAGCCAGGTCTTTCGAAATGCCGTCCACCGTGGCAATGTCTTCGGCGCTGGCCGACGCAATGCCGCGAATACCCCCAAAGCGCTGCAGCAGGCTGGCGCGCCGCTTGGGACCAATGCCCGCAATGTCTTCAAGCTTGCTGCCGCCCACGCGGACCTTGGCCCGCCTCGCGCGCATGCCGGTGATGGCAAAGCGGTGGGCCTCGTCCCTGATCTGCGCAATCAGCATCAGCGCGGCGGAATCACGGCCCAGGTAGACCTTCTCGCGCCCGTCGGCAAAGACCAGCTCCTCCAGCCCGACCTTGCGACCCTCGCCTTTTTCAACGCCGGCGATCAGCCCCAGGTCCAGGCCCAACTCCGCAAACACCTCGCGCGCCATAGACACCTGCCCCTTGCCGCCATCGACCAGCACCAGGTCGGGCAGCTTGGCGTTGCCATTGCGCGCGGCTTCGGCCAGCTTGGTGTAGCGGCGCGTCAGCACCTGCCGCATGGCCGCGTAGTCGTCACCGGGGGTGATGCCTTCGATGTTGTAGCGGCGGTACTCGCTGTTCTGCATCTTGTGCCCCTGAAACACCACGCACGAAGCCTGCGTCGACTCTCCCGCGGTATGCGAGATGTCAAAGCACTCGATGCGCAGGGCATCCAGGTTGTCCAGCGACAGGTCCAGCGCTTCGGCCAGGGCGCGTGTGCGCGCCTGTTGCGAGCCCTGCTCGGCCAGCAGGCGCGCGAGCTGGAGGGCGGCATTTTTCTGGGCCATGTCGAGCCAGATGCGGCGCTGTTCGCGCGGCTGGTGAATGGCCGTGATCTTGCTGCCGGTTTGCGCGATGAGCGCGGCGATCAGGTCTTTGTCCACCGGCTCGCTGCACACCAGGGTGGGCGGCACGGGCACGTCAATGTAGTGCTGTGCAATGAAAGCCTCCAGCACCAGCGCTTCAAGCGTCTTGACGGGCCGCGTCGGCGCGCTGGCAACGGCTTCGCTGGCCACATCGCTTTCAGGCCCCTCGCTGCCGGCGCCTGCTTCATCGACCTGCGCATCCAGCGCGGCCACATCGGTGGCGTTCTCCACATGCGTCGGAAAGTAGGGCCGGTCGCCCAGATGACGGCCGCCACGCACCATGGCCAGGTTGACACAGGCTTTGCCGCCCTGCACTTTCACCGCCAGGATGTCCACATCCTTGTCGCCGCCGATCTCCATGGATTGCTGGTGCAGCACCTTGGACAGCGCCGACATCTGGTTGCGCAGCTCGGCAGCCTGCTCAAACTCCAGCCGGTCGGCATGTGCCAGCATTTTCTTTTCCAGCTCGGTCAGGATTTCCTGCGTCTGGCCCTGCAAAAACCGCTCGGCATTGGCCGTGTCCAGCGCGTACTGTTCGGGCGACACATGGCCCACACACGGCGCCGAGCAGCGCTTGATCTGGTACAGCAGGCAGGGGCGCGTCCGGTTGTTGAATACCGTGTCTTCGCAGGTGCGCAGCCTGAACACTTTTTGCAGCAGCAACATCGTGTCCTTCACCGCCCACGCGCTGGGGTAAGGGCCGAAGTAATGGTGCTTCTTCTCCACCGCGCCGCGGTAGTAGGCAATGCGCGGAAAAGCCGTTGCCGCCGGGGCACTGCCCTCCTCCTTCTTCTGCGTCGCGGTCAGCTTGAGGTAGGGGTAACTTTTGTCGTCCCGAAACAGGATGTTGTATTTCGGGTTGAGCGTCTTGATCAGGTTGTTTTCCAGCAAAAGCGCCTCGGCCTCCGATCGCACCACCGTGGTTTCCATGCGAACGATCTTGGTCACCATGTGGCCGATGCGCGTGGCGCCATGGTTTTTCTGGAAATAGCTGGACACCCGCTTCTTCAGGTTGCGCGCCTTGCCAACATAGAGCACGCCGCCGTCAGCGTCGAAGTAACGGTACACGCCGGGCATCGCAGGCAATGCCGCCACTTCGGCGAGCAGCTCGGGGGTATGGTCGGCGGTCGTGTTTTGGGGCATACCTGTATTTTGCCGTGCGCGGCAATCCCGCACTGCGGACGAGACAAGCACTGCCAGATGCGCGGCCCGTTATGCCGCCGGCTTGCCGCTGCCCCGTGGCTTTTCAGCTCTCGGCGGGACGTCCGGCACGCCACTGGCTGGCAGCGCCCCAGGCCAGCAACGCGGCGCAGCCTGCCAGTCCGGCCCACTTGGCCAGCGTGGCGGCCGTCATTGCCAGCCCCGCCAACACTTCTGCCTGGGGAAGAAATGAAGCCGGAAACCAACAAACAATCATCACGGTGAACAGGTTTTCTGCCAGATCGGCCGCAACCATGAGCAAGCCGCTCAGGCCCAGGAGATTGAGCGCCGCCGACGGCCGCTGAAAAGCCCGGCGCAGCCCGGCCACGCGGGCAAACGCCCAGGTCATCCCGCGCGAAACAAGGTAGGCGTAGGCGGCGATCACGCCCAGATCGGCCAACAGTGCCCCCGCCACGGACCCAAAGGCAGGCAGGCTTGCCGTGGGGTAGGTCCACGACAGCCACCAGCCGACCTGCCAGCGCGCGAGCGCCAGGTTGGCGGCTGCGGCCTCCGGCAGCGCGGTGACAAGAACCTTCAGGCATTGCCACAGGGACATCGTGCCCGGGGAGATGCCCCCGCTCAACAGCCCGCCGGCCGCTGACCAGAAAGCCAGCAGCAACAACGCCGCGACGGCCAACCCGAACAGCGGGCGCGATTTGACCCACACCGTGTCGGCGGGAAAGGACAGCTTCAATTGCGCGACGCAGGGGTGCTCTACCGGGTAGGCCGGCAAGGTGATTCCGCTCGGGTCTTCCACCCCATGCGGATTGCGCTGTTGCAGGCCGGTCAACGCCCAGAGGGGTGTCTCGCGGGTCTCGCTGTGCACCTGCGGCACGGCCATGAAAGGCGGCAAACCGGTCGTCGTTCTCTGGGCGTCCAGCACAGCCTGGGCATCCACCTGGCCCAATGCGGTCAACAGGCTGGCCGGCAAGCGCAGCCCGCACGCCACAGACTCTTCCAGCATCCATTGCAGCGACTCATTGGACAGCCGCGCGGCCGAGGTGACGTAGCCGCCGCCCACGTCACAGTGCGCGCCTGAAAACCACAGCTGCCGGATGCTTTGCCCGTGCGCCGCATAGTCGAAAGCCGGGTCGATGTAATAGGGACGGGGCTCGAAGGAGCGCCGGTACTCGTCCAGCGCCAGCGCCTGGCGCACATGATGGAAGCGCTTGCCCACGATGGTGGGCGACGCGGTGATGGTCCGGCTGAGGAAGGGCGCACCGACGGATGCCACGGTATCCCACACGCCGACAAACCAGATCGGGGCAAACCGGCTGTCACCGGCGCAAAACAGCTCACTGATCTGGTCCCTGATCCGCCGGTACTCGTCTTTGCCTTTTTCCCGGTCGGAAAAATAGACATGCAGGAGCGTGGGTACCAGGCCGTCCATTTCGGGCCGAAGCAGACCGAATTGCGTGACCAGGCCGCCAATGCAGCGCGCGGTGAAGGCGCCGCGTGAAAATCCGTACAAAAAAATCTGGTCACCGGCCCGGTAGTGGCGCATGAGAAACAGGTAGGCCTCGGCGATGTTTTCGTAGATGCCCTTGCCAAACGCCAGCCCGTACAGACGTTCGTAGCGACGACTGATGCTGTCCGACACCGTCGCGCCCGGCAACTCGCCCGGGTTGCCCACGCCGGGGTCGTAATAGAGGAGCTGGCCGCCGGCTTCAGGTGCCAGCAGGTCGCACAGCTTGGTCACGTTGGTGTCGTGGCTGCCACCCGTGAGGTTGTTGTTGGTGCCGTCGCAGCAAACGATCAATTGCCTGGGTGTCATGGGCTTTCCTCCTCTTGCCACACTGGACTTCGCATCCCCATCGCATTGCACTACAGCACGCAAGCATAGCCACAGACCCGGTGTTTACAGCGTCCACGCCTGCGCTTCAAGCCGTTCGGGCAATATTCACCGGCAGACCGGACGCAGCCAGCCCGTGGCGCCATTGGGCAGTTGCGCAGTTGGGCAGTGGGGGCCCTCCGCCTGGCATCACAATACCTGCATGGCTGACGTGCGGTTTTGGGATATTTTTTGCAAGGTCATCGACAACTTCGGGGACATCGGCGTGTGCTGGCGCCTGGCCTGCGACCTGGCCTTGCGCGGCGACCAGGTGCGGCTATGGGTCGATGATGCGTCGGCATTGGGCTGGATGGCCCCCGACGGTTGCGAGGGCGTTCGCGTGCTGCCCTGGCGCGAGCCGCTGGACCTGGCCACGGCCGCGCTTGACCACCAGCCATCCGACGTGATGATCGAAGCCTTCGGCTGCGAAATTGCGCCTGAATTCATAACTGCTTGCGCCCGGCGTGCAGGGGCTGGCGGCAAAAAACCTGTCTGGATCAACCTCGAATACCTGTCCGCCGAGCCCTATGTGGAACGCTGCCACGCCATGCCTTCACCCGTGCAGGGCGGACCGGCCGCCGGCTGGATCAAATGGTTTTTTTACCCCGGCTTCACTCCTTCGACCGGAGGCCTGCTGCGCGAGCCCGGCCTGGCTGAACGCCAGGCCGGGTTTGACCGCGCTGCCTGGCTGGCAGCCCAGTCCATCCCATGGCGCGGCGAAAAGCTGGTTTCGCTGTTTTGTTACGAGCCGTCCGCGCTCCCAGGCCTGCTGGCGCATTTTGCGGCGCACGGCCTTGAGGGCCAGCCGGTGCGCCTGCTGGTAGCGGCCGGACGGGCGGGGAATGCCGTGAAAGCCGCTTTGAGTCATGAAAATTGGCCCCAACCCGTGGCAAACGGTCACAAATTGCTATCCATTTCACACCTGAAGCTGCTGCCACAAGCGCAGTTCGACCACCTGCTGTGGGCCTGCGACCTAAATTTTGTACGCGGTGAAGACTCCGTGGTGCGCGCCCTCTGGGCCGGCAAACCTTTCATTTGGCAAATCTACCCACAGCACGATGACGCACACCAGGCCAAGCTGCACGCCTTTCTCGACATGCTGGATGCCCCTCCTTCATTGCGGGCCTTTCATGCGCACTGGAATGCGGACGAAATCGAACTGGCCGGCGGTGCCTGCCCGGCGCCGGACTTGCCGGCGTGGCAAATAACCACACTGGCAGCCCGGTCCCGCCTGCTGGCGCAGGATGATCTGGGTTGCCGCCTGCTCGAATTTGTGGCAAAAAACCGTTAAAATCAAAGGCTTTGCGGATCAGCCTGTTGGGCGAGCCGCACAACCCGCCGCAGAACCGCACACAGGTGCAAGCGTTCGGCGGCCTACCCTCAAGTAGAACTGCTATGAAAATCGCTCAAGAAATACGCGCTGGCAATGTCATCATGCACGGCAAAGACCCGATGGTGGTGCTCAAGACCGAATACAGCCGCGGTGGGCGCAACTCCGCCACCGTGCGCATGAAGCTCAAAAGCCTGATCGCCAACTTCAACACCGAAGTCGTGTTCAAGGCCGATGACAAGATGGACCAGGTCATCCTCGACAAGAAGGATTGCACCTACTCCTACTTCGCCGACCCCATGTACATCTGCATGGACTCCGAGTACAACCAGTACGAAGTCGAAGCCGAAAACATGGGCGACTCGCTGAACTACCTGCAAGACGGCATGGAACTCGAAGTGGTGTTCTATGACGGCAAGGCCATTTCCGTCGAGGTGCCTACCAGCGTCCAGCGCGAAATCACCTGGACCGAGCCCGCCGTCAAAGGCGATACCTCGGGCAAGGTCCTGAAACCCGCCAAGATCGCTACCGGCTTTGAAATCGGTGTGCCGATTTTTGTGGCGCAAGGCGATGTCGTGGAAATCGACACCCGCACCGGCGAGTACCGCAAGCGCGTGTAAAAAGAGGGCTTGCCCTCGGCTCAAAAAGGCTCCTCACGGAGCCTTTTTTACTTCAGGCTGACCCTGCACGCCGCCGCCCCAATCGTTGACAATGGCTTATGGACCAAACACAAGACTTATCCGGCAGCCGGCTGGCTGATGCCTGGGCGGAGCTGCAGGCGCATTCCAACCAGGGTTATGCCCTACACGCAGATGCCAACCGGCTGGCATTTGCCGACCCGGAATTTTTACTCCGGCGCGAAACCCGCGGTATCCGTTTTCAGCTGGAGTTGCTCAAACCCGACCTGGAGCAGCACGAGCAAGGCATTGAAAACACCATCGTGGTGTTCGGCAGTGCGCGATTCCCCGCACCCGAACAGGCCAGTGTGAGCGTGAAACTGGCCGAGGAAAGCGGCGACGAGGCGGCGCTCACGCTGGCCCGCCGCCATGCGCGCAATGCGCACTACTATGACCAGGCACGCCTGTTCGCGCGCCTGGTTGCGACCTACAGCAACCATCGCCCGCCATCCGAGCAACTCTTCATCTGTACCGGTGGCGGCCCCGGCATCATGGAGGCGGCCAACCGCGGTGCCCAGGAAATGGGAGCGCTGACGGTGGGACTCAATATTGTGTTGCCCCACGAGCAATCGTCCAACCCCTACATCTCACCTTCAGCGAACTTCAAGTTCCACTACTTCGCCCTGCGCAAAATGCATTTCATGATGCGCGCCAAGGCGCTGGTGGCTTTTCCAGGGGGGTTCGGAACGCTCGATGAACTGTTCGAGGTCATCACGCTGGTGCAAACCGGCAAGGCCAAGCCGGTACCCATCGTGCTCTTCGGTTCCGAGTACTGGAAGCGGCTCTTCAACTTTGACGTACTGATCGAAGAAGGCGCGATTTCACCGGAAGACCTCAAGCTGTTCCAGTATGTCGACGAGCCGCAGGCCGCCTGGGACGCGATCAAGGGCTTTTACCAGCTATAACGACGGCCGGTGCTTTCGCGTTCGCCCGGCGGCGCTTGTTCCCCGCGGCGATGCGCGGCGCAGAAACACCGCCCCGCTCTTTCACTTCGTGTAAGACGGTGCGTCACGCGGGTCACCGCCGAGGCGGACTCTGCCCGGAGTGCCCGTCATGGGATGGCAGGCTGTGCTGCAGCAGCCAGGCCGTGCGCGACCCGGCTCCCACCAGCGCACCGGTGGCCCAGAAGACACCCGCAATGCCTACCAGGGCGCCGGCGAAACCAAACAGCATGGGCATCAGCACACTGGAGGCATTGATCGCCATCAGCCGCAGCCCCAGCGCCTCGCCGTGGCGCGCTTCCGGTGTGATCTGGTGCAGCATGCTCATGATCATGGGCTGTACCGTGCCGAGGGCAAAGCCCAGCAGCACCGAGCAGATACCCATGCCAAGCGCCGACTGCATCAAGGGGTAAATCGCAAACAGGACTGCCGTCGCCAGCATGGCGCCCGCCAGCACGCGCCACTCCCGCAGGTGGGCGGCCAACAGGGGCATCAGCATGCGGATGACAGCCGCGGCGACGGCAAAGGCCCCCAGGATGGAGCCGATGACCGAGGCGCTGATGCCTCGTTCAAAACCTAGCACCGGCACGACAAAGGTGTGCACATCCCAGCAGGACGACAAAAACCAGTTCACCAGCATGAGTCGGCGAAACGTGGATTCGCGCAGCAGGTCCCAGGCTTTGGGTTGCGTGCCACCGGTCGCCGCGATCACCGGCGGCAGTTCACGCGTCCGCCGGACCAGAAACCAGCTGGTGATGGGCAACACCGCCATCAGGAAAAAAGCCGCCCGATAGCCTTCCAGGCTGCCGGGCGCGGCTCCCGCATGGTCGATCAGCAGCCCGGCCGTGAAAGGCCCGACAAAATTGGAAACGGCGGGGCCAATCGACAGCCAGCTGAAAACCTGCCTCAGTTGCAAAGGCCCGGATGCCGCGCGCCCGACATGGCGTTGCAGTGAAATAACCGCGGCCCCCGTAGCACCGCCTGTCAGCAATGCGGCCAAGCACAGCACCGGGAACACCGGAAAGGCCACGGCGGCGCTGGCACCTGCCACGGCGGCCATCACACTGAAGCCCATGGGGCGCTTGAGGCCGTGCCGATCGGCAAAGCGGCCTGCAGGCAGGGCCAGAAACACCTGGGTCACGGCAAAAAGCGCGAGCAACACACCAACCGCCGCAGGACTATAGCCTTCACGCAGCGCCAGCAGCGGTGCCGCCATGCGTGTGCCGGCCATGCAGGCATGCAGGCAGATCTGCGCCAGGATCAGGCGGGCCAATTCACGGGTCATGCAGGACCGGTCATAGGGGACGGGTCATGCAACGCAAGGCAACGCAACTCAACTCTCATCCAAATCCTTGTCCATCGGAATCAGCCGGGCCGACTCGGCGTCCGGCAAGGCCTCGACATTGCGCAGGGCCTTGCCCATCACACGGCTGCGCTGCTCGGCGCTGCTCAAGGTGTTGAGGACGGTTTCGGTTTGCGATTTCACCTTGGCCAGCACATCACCGAACTTGCTGAATTCGGTCTTCACCGCACCGAGCACCTGCCACACTTCGCTGGAGCGCTTTTCAAGGGCCAGCGTCCTGAAGCCCATCTGCAGGGAGGTCAGCATGGCCAGCAGCGTCGTGGGGCCGGCCAGGGTGATGCGGTGGTCGCGCTGCAGGCTCTCCATCAGGCCGGGGCGGCGCAGCACTTCCGCGTAGAGGCCCTCCGTGGGCAGGAACAGGATGGCGAAGTCGGTGGTGTATGGCGGCTCAATGTATTTTTCAGATATCGACCTGGCTTCAAGCCGGATCCGGACTTCCAGCGCCTTGCCGGCCACTTCCGCGCCCAGCACATCGGCGCGCTGCTGCGCATCGAGCAGGCGCTCGTAGTCCTCGTTGGGAAATTTCGCATCAATCGGCAACCACAGGGGATCGCCGGCGTCGGACCGGCCCGGCAGCTTGATGGCAAAGTCGACCGGGTTCTTGCCGCCACGCCGGGTAATCACCTGGGCCGCGTACTGGTCGACCGTGAATACCTGCTCCAGCAGGGCCGACAGCTGGGCCTCGCCAAAAATACCGCGCGTCTTGACATTGGTCAGCAAATGCTTGAGGTCGCCCACGCCCTGCGCCAGCGTCTGCATCTCGCCCAATCCTTTGTGCACCTGCTCAAGCCGATCTGCCACCTGCTTGAAGCTCTCGCCCAGTCGCGTCTCCAGCGTGGTCTGCAGCTTTTCATCCACCGTCTTGCGCATCTCGTCGAGCTTGGCCGAGTTGGTCTGCTGCAGTTGCGCGAGCTGTTTTTCCAGCGTTTCGCGCACCTCGACCATGCGCCGGGCATTGGACTCGCTGACGGATTGCAGCTGCGTCGTCAGGGTATCCGACAAGGTTTTTTGCAGCAGCGCAAGTTGCTGCGCAAACGCATCGATCTGCGTGTTTTGCGTGCGTATGGCTTCGGCGCTCTGCTGCACCAGCGTCTGCTGAAAAGTGGCAAAGGTGCTCGCAAGTTCCTGGCGGCCGTTGCGCGCACTGTCGGTGATTTCGCGCCGCAGTTCACGCTCCACGCGGTCGTGGCCCGCCGCCATGCCGGCCAGCAATTCGGTACGGCCACTGTCGGCGGGCTTGCGCACCAGCAGCCAGACCAGCAACAGCAGGTTGGCCAGCAGCAGAATGATCATCAACCAGTAGTCCATCGGGTCTGCAGTTCGCTATTTATGTTGCTATTTATTGGACAGTCAACACCGCAGGATTCAGCGGAGTCAGGGGCTTTTTTCCATCGAAGAAAGCGATCAGGTTGTCTGCCGCCAGGTTGGCCATCGCCAGTCGTGTGGGCACGGTGGCGCTGGCGATGTGGGGCGTCAGCACCACATTGGGCACGGTCAGCAGATCAGGATGCACCTTGGGTTCGCCTTCGAACACATCCAGACCGGCAGCGGCGATGCGCCTGTCGCGCAGGGCGGCGGCCAGGGCGGCGTCATCCACAATGCCGCCGCGCGCAATGTTGATCAGCGTGGCCGTCGGTTTCATCAGGGCCAGCTCGGCCGCGCCTATGGTGTGATGGGAGGCCGGCGAGTATGGCAGCACCAGCACCAGGTGGTCGGCGGTCTTGAGCAGCTCCTCCTTGCTCACATAGCTGGCCTTGCATTCAGCTTCCAGTGCGGCCTCCAGGCGCGAACGGTTGTGGTAAATCACCTTCATGCCAAACCCGAGCGCGCCACGTTTGGCGATGCCCTGCCCGATGCGGCCCATGCCCAGAATGCCCAGTGTGGCGCCGTGAATGTCGGAGCCGGCAAACATGTCGTAGCTCCACTTGGTCCACTTGCCGGCCCGCAGGTAGTGTTCGCTCTCGGTGATGCGACGGGCGGTGGCCATCAGCAATGCAAAGCCGAAGTCCGCCGTGGTTTCCGTCAGGACATCGGGCGCGTTGGTGGCCAGCACCTTGGCCGCTGTCATGGCATCGACATCAAAGTTGTTATAGCCCACCGCCATGTTGGCGCAGATTTTGAGCCGGGGGCAAGCGGCAAGGACCTCTGCGTCAATGCGGTCACCGCCGGTGGTGAAGGCGCCGTCCTTGTCACGCAGACGTTCAGTGAGTTCAGCCTTGGACCAGGTTTGATCGTCCTGGTTGGCCTGCACCTCGAAATGCTGCTCCAGGCGGGCGATCACCTCGGGAAAGACGGCTCGTGCGACCAGAATTTTGGGTTTGCTCATGAGAATATCTCGACTTTCTTTGCTTGAACGGTTGAATGGTTGGCTTGAATGGTCAATCTGAAATGGTTGACTAGAACCAGATGAAGGTCATGATGATGAACAGCGGAATCAGCACCGCGCCCGACCAGGCCATATAGCCAAAAAAGCCGGGCATCCGCACGCCGCGGTCTTCTGCGACGGCCTTGACCATCAGGTTGGGCGCATTGCCAATGTAGGAGTTGGCACCCATGAACACCGCGCCGGCCGAAATGGCCGCCAGCGTAGGAGCCATCGCTGTCATCAGCGCTTGGGGGTCGCCGCCCGCCGTGTTGAAGAACACCAGATAGGTCGGCGCATTGTCCAGGAAAGAACTCAGCGCCCCAGTAGCCCAGAAGTACATGGCCGGATCAGGCTGACCATCGGGCCGCGTCACGGCCGAGATGATTGCGCTGAACGGGCCATGGATGCCCGCCTTGAGCATGGCGATGACCGGGATGATGGTCAAAAAGATGCCGGCAAACAGCTTGGCAACCTCCTGCATCGGCCCCCATGAAAACTGGTTGTCCTCATGAACGCTGGCCGGCGTGATGCGCAGGGATATCAAGGTCACCACCACGAGGCCGGCGTCGCGCAGCAGGCCCGGCAGGCCCACCTCGGTGCCCAGCACATTGAACACCACGGCAGACTTCCAGAAGCCGCTGAGAAGCACCAGCGCCACGATGGCGGCCAGCAAGCCGAAGTTCGGCGTCCCGTCAAAGCCGATGGCACGGGTGTCGGGCGTGGGATCGACCGGCAGCACCCCCTCCTTGCTGTAATACCAGCGATCCAGCAGGTAAAAAATACCCAGCAGGCTGCCCGCCAAAAAGAACGTTTCCGGAAAGATGTGGCTGACGGTCCAGAAGAAATCGACGCCCTTCAGAAAACCGAGAAACAGGGGCGGGTCTCCCAGCGGCGTCAGCGAGCCACCGGCATTGGACACCAGGAAAATGAAGAACACCACCACATGCGCCTTGTGAACCCGGTTGTCATTGGCCCGAATCAGCGGGCGGATCATCAACATGGACGCGCCGGTGGTGCCCATCAGGCTGGCAAGCAGGGTGCCGATTGCCAGAATCGCGGTGTTGAGGCCCGGGCTTCCATGCAGGTTGCCACGAATGAAAATGCCGCCGGAGACGGTATACAGCGCGGTCAGCAAGACGATGAAGGGAATGTATTCGGCCAGCAGCGCATGCACAAAACTGCTGCCCGCCAGAGCCGGACCAAATACGGCGGCAAACGGCAGAAAAAATGCCAGCGTCCAGGCCGCGGAAACCTTGCCGAAATGGTGATGCCAAAAATCCGGAAGCACGAGCGGCATCACGGCAATCGACAGCAAAATGCCCACAAAGGGGATCGCCCATATCCAGGGCAGCCTGGTACCGTCGATCTCGGTGGCCAATGCCAGCCCGGGCAAACAGCACAGCAGGGCCAGGGCGGCACACCAGCGCAAAACTCTCATTGTTGTCTCCTCATTCTTTTATTCATTTATTCAACTTCTCACCAGAGCTTTCGTGGCAGGCATGCCCCCGCGCTCGCTGGCCAGCGGGCAAAGCCAGGCCCTCGCCAGGTAGCCATTGCGCCTGGCGAAACGCCGGATACCGGCATCAGCCAATCTCGAAGACCTGACGCAGATAGGCCAGGTACTTTTCGTCCTCGCACATGTTTTTTGACGGCGTGTCCGAGAGTTTGGCTACCGGCTGGCCATTGCAGCGGATCATCTTGATGACGATCTGCAGCGGCTCGTAACCGAGGTCGTTGGTCAGGTTGGTGCCTATGCCGAAAGCCAGCTGGCAGCGCCCCCTGAACTGCTGGTACAGCTCAATGGTGCGCGGCACGGTGAGCGCGTCGCTGAAGATCAGCGTCTTGGTTCTGGGATCGACGCGGTTTTTGACGTAGTGCGCCAGCATGCGCTCGCCCCACTCGAACGGGTCGCCGCTGTCATGGCGGGCACCGTCAAACAGCTTGCAGAAGTACATGTCGAAATCGCGCAGGAAGGCACTCATGCCGTACACGTCCGACAGCGCAATCCCCAGGTCGCCCCGGTACTCCCGGGCCCATGATTCAAAACCGAAGACCTGGCTGTCCCGCAGCCGCGGCCCGAGTGCCTGGCACGCCTGCAGGTACTCGTGCGCCATGGTGCCCAGCGGCGTCAGGCCCAGCTTCATGGCAAACAGCACATTGCTGCTCCCCGCAAGCTGGCCCGACATGCCCGTGCCCAGGCGGGTCACCAGCGTGCGCAACACCTCCTCGTGCCAGACCTTGCCGAAACGCCGGCGCGTGCCGTAATCGGCGATCTTGAGCTCGCGCAGGCCGTCTGCCTGCAACTCCAGTATCTTGGTGTCCAGGCGTTTGCGGCCTTCCGTCAAGTCGGGCTGCTTTTGCGTATTGCGAAAGTAGACCTCGTTGATGATGGCCAGCACCGGAATTTCAAACAGGATGGTGTGCAGCCACGGGCCCTTGATGGACACCTCGATCTCGCCGGACGGCAGGGCCATCACACTCACGTATTTCTCGTTGAGCCGGAAGATGCCGAGAAAATCGACAAAGTCGCTCTTGATAAAACGCATGGCTTTCAGGTAGGCTAGTTCGGCATCCTGAAAGCGCAAACTGCACAGCCCGCGGACTTCTTCGCGAATCTCGTTCACATACGGTGCAAGGTCGCCTATGCCGGACGCGCCGGCATTGCGGCACTTGAACCGGTACTCCACCTCGGCACCGGGAAACTGGTGCAACACCACCTGCATCATGGTGAACTTGTACAGGTCGGTGTCGAGCAGGCTGGTGATGATCATGGTGAAGGCTTTGCCGCGTGACGGGATCGAAATGGAGATGGTCAGGTGCCGAGCAGGTCCACTTCAAAGAGCAGGGTGGCGTTGGGCGGAATCACCCCGCCGGCGCCGCGCGCACCATAGCCCAGGTCTGCCGGAATGATCAGGCGGCGCGTGCCCCCCACGGACATGCCCTGCACGCCCTCGTCCCAGCCGCGGATGACCTGGCCCGCACCGAGGGAGAACTCGAAAGGCTGGCCGCGGTCCTTGCTGGAGTCGAACTTGGCGCCCTGCACGCCGCCGTTGTAGAGCCAGCCGGTGTAATGCACCTTGACATGCTGCCCCGCCTTGGCAATGGCACCGGTGCCCAGCACGGTGTCTTCATATTGCAGTCCTGATGAAGTGGTAGTGGTAGTCATATCGATGTCCTTTTGAAAATGGAAAAAAATGAGGAGGAAAAAGAGGGGAAGCAGCCAAAAATCCCGAAAAAAAAAGAAAAACCCATGGAAGAGCACAGGCGTATTTTCACGAACCCCTGACTTTACCCGCAACCAGCCGAAGCACCCTGTCGGCGCTGGCGGCCAGCAGCTGGTTTTGCTCCACCACCAGCATGGGCATGCCGTTTGACTTGAGGGCCAGCAAGGCATCGCGGATGGACTCCACCAGCACCGGCGCAATGCCTTCGCAAGGCTCATCGAGCAGCAGGATTCGCGGCCCGGTCATGAGCGTGCGGGCAATGGCCAGCATCTGCTGCTCGCCACCGCTCATGTGGGCTGCGGGCCGCTTCAGCATGGTCTTGAGCACCGGAAACAAATCGAGCGCCCTGGCCTCATGCGCCGCCGCGTCCCGGCCTGCGGCCACCGCCAGATTCTCGCGGACCGTGAGGCCGGTGAAAAGCCGCCGGTCCTCGGCCACATAGCCCAGGCCTGCGCGCGCCCGCCGGTATGTCTCCCAGCGCCCAATGTCGGCGCGGCCCGCTTCCGTCTGGTAACTGATGCGGCCCTCGGTGCGCACCTCCAGCCCCATCAAGGCTTTCAGCAGCGTCGACTTGCCGGCCCCATTCAGGCCCTGCAGCACGACAAATTCCCCCTGCCGGACCTGCAGCGAAATGCCGAACAGCGCCTGCGCAGGGCCATAAAAGGCATTGAGCCCCTCCACGTCCATTTGCACGTCCATCTGCACGTCCATGTCCATTTGCACGTCTGCCTGCCCCGTTTGCACGCCAATTTGCAAGCCAAGCGACACGTCAGCAGGAACATCCGTGCGCACCTCAGGCATGAGCAGCACCCTCACCCAGATAGCGCCTGCGCACCGTGCTGTCGCGGGAGATCTCCTCAAATGAACCCTGCGCCGCCAGCCGCCCCTCTATCAGCACCAGCACCCGGTCGGCCACACCTGCCACCGCATCCATGTTGTGCTCCGTGTAGAGCACGGCCATCCCCTGCCCGGCTTGAGCCGCCAGACTTTTGACCAGATGCATCAGGCCCGCCCGCTCTTCCTCGGCCAGGCCGGCGGCAGGTTCGTCAAGCAGCAGCAGCCGTGGGCGTGCAGCCAGCGCCACAGCCAGTTCCAGCCGCTTTTTGGCGCCATAAGGCAGGCTCAGCACCGGCGCATCGGCCAGCGCCCCTAGGCCGGTCTGCGCCAGCAGCGCCTGCGACGCCTCGCGGGACTGCCCATCCAGGCGCTTGAACGCGGAAATCGCGTGCCCCCCTTTACCCACTTGACCCACTTGACCCGCTTGACCCGCCTGCGCCGCCAGCTGCACATTTTGCAGCGCCGTGAGGGCTTCGAAAACCTGCGCGACCTGAAAGGTGCGTGCCACGCCGCGCGCCAGACGGGCAGCAGGCGCCAGCCGATCCAGCGCCTGGCCGTTCCACATGATGTGGCCGCCGGTGAGCGGATATTGGCCTGCAATGCAGGCAAAGCAGGTCGACTTGCCGGCCCCGTTGGGCCCGATCAGCGCCACGCACTCGCCTGCCGAGACCTGAAAGCTCACGCCATCGACCGCCCGGATACCGTCAAAGTGCTTGACCAGTTGCTGAACCTGCAGCATCAGCCCGCCCTCCCTGTTGCACGGTCGGCGGGGCGGGGGCGGGTACGGCTGCCCAGCAGACCCAGCAAACCCGACGGTGAGGCCACCATCACCAGCATGATGAAGACACCCAACAACCCGCGCCAGTACGTCACTTCACGGCCCAGTTCGGCGCTGGCGTAGCTCAGCACGGCGCTGCCCACCACGGCGCCCCAAAGCTGGTGAACGCCGCCGAGCAAAACCACCAGCAAGGCATCCACCGAGGTAGCCACCGCGGCGATGGAGGGAAACACCGCGCCCTTGTGCGCGGCAAACAGGCCGCCGGCAAGGCCTGCCAGCACCGCACTCTCCAGAAAGACGCGGTACTTGAGCCAGCCCACGGGCAAGCCGGAAGCGGCCGCCCGCGCGGGCGCGTCGCGCACAGCTTGCAGCGCCGCCCCCATGACCGACCGGCTCAGCAGGCGCAGCGCCAACACGCAAGCCAGCGCCAGCACCACCAGCAGCGCGAAAAACAGCGGCCGGCCCTCCTCTTCCACCAGGGCCAGCCCGATCAGGCCGTTGTCGCCTCCGGTGAGGCTGACCCACTGGGTGGCCCCGGCCCAGATCACCTGTGCCAGCGCCAGCGACAGCATGGCCAGGTACACCCCGGCGCTGCGCACCACCGCAGCGCCAAACACGGCGGCGACCACCAGGGCCGCAACGCAACCCGTCGCCAGGGCAACCGGCAGCGATGCACCCCACAGGCTGTGCGACAGGGCCGCACCATAGCCGCCCAGTGCAAAAAAAGCGGCATGGCCAAAGCTGACCAGGCCGCCAAGCGCCATCATCGACTGCAAACTGATGCCAAAAATCGTGAGGATCAAGGCATCGGCGGCCAGCGTTTGCCAGTAAGGCCCACCCAGCCAGGCCAGGCCCGACAGCAGCGCCACCACCGCGACAATGGCGCCGGTCCAGAAGCGCCCCAGACCCAGGCCGCGAAACCGCTGCGCCGGCTCGCGCACGCCCTCCAGCGAAGCCACCGACAGACCATTGAGCCCCTGGGGCCGGAGCACCAGCACCGCCGCCATGGTCAAAAAGACGATGACCAGCGTGGCCTGCGGAAGCACGGCGATGCCCAGGGCATGCACGAGGCCGATCAGCAAGGCCGCCACAAACGCACCCCCTATGCTGCCCAGGCCGCCCGTGACGACCACGACAAAGGTCTCCACAATCACGTTCATGTCCATTTGCAGGTGCGCCGGTTCACGGGGCAACTGCAAGGCCCCGCCCAGACCCGCCAGCGTGCAGCCGAGGACCACCGCACCCAGCATCAGCGGTTTGGGATTGACACCGAGCGCCGCCAGCATGGCGCGGTCTTGCGTGGCGGCGCGCAGGCGCCGGCCAAACAGCGAGTGACGCAGCAGCAGGTGCAGGCCCAGCCACACCAGGGGGCCCAACGCAATCATCACGAGCTGGTACACCGGAAAGAACTCTTCGCCGATCTGCAGTGAGCCTTTCAGCCCCGGAAAGCGCGGCGCAAACACCTCGTCGGGGCCAAAGCCCCACTGCATGGCGTCATGCAGCGCCAGCGTCAGGCCGAACGTGGCAACCAGCTGGTACAACTCCGGTGCCCCGCTCATCCGCCGCAGAAGAAGGAAATCGGCCAGAGCGCCTACCAGTCCGGCGCAGGCGGCGCCCAAAAGAATGGCCAGCAGATAAAGCGGCGCACTGTCTCCCCAGGCGGGAAACCACTCGGTGACCCAGTGCGCCGTGAACAGCGCACCCAGCATGAAGAAACTGCCATGCGCAAAATTGACGATGCGCGTGACGCCGAAAATCAACGTCAGGCCCGCCGCCATCAGGAACAGCGTGGTCGCGTACGACAGCCCGCCCAGCAGCTGGACCACGGAAACCGTCACGCGATCACTTCTCTGGAGCACATAGGAGGCGAAGCGTCTCGCAAGCCGCGGCCTGCAAGGCCTCGATAGCTACACGCCGTGAGCAAGCGTGGGCTTCAATCCAGATCAAGCCGGGGCCGCGGAACCGGCTTTGCCGGGCCGCAGGCGCAGCGGCCCCCTCGGGGGGCAGCGCAGTACGCGAAGCGACAAGCGTGGGGGCCACTAATCAAGCCAGGTCGTGAATTCAGAAGCCGCTACCCGCGGCGTGCGGAAGGTATTGACCAGCGCCGCCTCGTCCGCATAACCCAGCGACATACCGCAGACCAGCATCTCGTCAGCCCCCGCGCCGATGTGCGGCAGGATGATTTTGGCAAAGCCGTTCCACGCCGCCTGCGGGCAGGTGTGCAGGCCATGGCCGCGCGCGGCCACCATGAGGCTTTGCAGGAAGGCGCCATAGTCCAGCAGCGAGCCGCGCCCCATCACGCGGTCCAGCGTGAACATCAGGCCCACCGGTGCATCAAAAAACCGGAAGTTGCGCTGGTGCTGCGCATGCATCCTGTCCTTGTCGCCTTTGGTGATGCCCAGCAGCCCGTACAGGCCCCAGCCGTTTTCACGGCGCCGGTCGATGTAGGGCGACACCCATTTTTCGGGGTAATAGTCGTATTCCTCCTTGTACTCGGCGGCCAGTTCAGGATTGGCCCGCAGGGCATCATGGGCGCGGCAGACCTTGTCCACCAGCGTGTTGCGGGCGGCGCCCTGCAGCACATAGACTTTCCACGGCTGGGTATTGGTGCCCGAGGGCGCGCGGCTGGCGATCTCCAGCAGGTGCTCGATGGTGGCGCGGGGCACCGGCGTCGGCAGGAAGTCGCGCATCGACTGGCGGCTTTCGATGGCGTGGTCCACCGCGTTGACGGGATGGGCAAACACGCTACCGGAGGCGTCGATTGCGGCAAAGTCGCCGGCCACAACAGGAGGGGAAGGAAAAACAGCTTGCTTCACTTGAGGGTCTCCAGTACGCAGAGTAATTGAGGGGGCAAGGGTACCGGGCGGCGCGTGGCACGGTCGACATACACATGGATGAAATGGCCTTTGGCCGCACAGGCCTGCGCATCATCCTGCGGGAACAGCGCCACTTCGTAGCGCACACTGGACGCGCCCAGGTGGGCCACCCGAATGCCCGCCACCACCGGCTCGGGAAACGCGAGAGGGGCGAAGTAATTGCACTGGGTCTCAACCACCAGGCCAATCACGCTGCCCGCATGGATGTCCAGGGCGCCGCGTTCAATCAGCAAGCCGTTGACGGCCGTGTCAAACCAGCTGTAGTAAATGACGTTGTTGACATGGCCATACAGATCGTTGTCCGACCAGCGCGTGCCGATGTCGCGAAAAGCTTTGTATGCACTGCGGAGTTCTGCCTGGGGGCGCATCGGGGACGTCATGAGGGTTATTTTGCCAGCCCCCACGCTCCCCACTTCGTGTGGTTCGCTGCCCCCCGAGGGGGCGCTGCGCCTGCGGCCCGGCTGAGCCGGTTCCGCGGCCCCTGCTGGTGAAGACCTCACTTGATATTGCCGCCCCGGTTGACCTTTCAGGGGATTGATCAGGGATTCCATTTGGCCCAGTACTCGAGCGCCACGCGGTAGGTGTTCATCTGCACCTGCACGGTTTCATCAATGTTCACGCCATAGCCGCCTGCCATTGAAAAGGTCAGGGGAATGCGGCGCTGCCAGGCCCAGTCAAAGACGCGGCGGTCGCGGGCTTCCAGCCCATCAAAGCTCAGCGCCAGACGCCCCAGCCGGTCACCCTCAAATGGATCGGCACCGGCCAGAAACACCACGAGGCCGGGCTCAAAGCGCCGATCGAGTTCGTCGAGCGCATGCTCGAGCGCATGCAGATACGGCGCGTCAGTGCAACCATCGGGCAGCTCCACATCCAGGTCGCTCGCCTCCTTGCGGAACGGAAAATTCTTCTGGCCGTGCAATGACAGCGTGAAAACACTGGGATCGTTGGCAAAGATGTGGGCGGTACCGTTGCCCTGGTGCACGTCCAGATCAATCACGGCCACCCGCAAGGGCTTGCGCTCAGAGCGATTCCGGCGGCCCCACTCTGCCTGCATCAGCCGGGCCGTCACCGCCGAGTCATTGAACACGCAAAAACCACTGCCCTTGTGCGCATAGGCATGGTGCGTGCCGCCTGCCATATTGGCGGCAATGCCCTGCCGCTGGGTATCTGCGCCCAGCCCCAGCGCAACCCGCGCCGCAGCCACCGTGGCTCCGGCCGAGCGGCGTGCCCGTTCGGCCATCCCGGGGCTCCACGGAAATCCGATCTCGCGCTGGGCTGGCGACGGCAAGGTGCCATGGGTGATGGCCTCTATGTAGGCAGGCGTATGCACCAGGGCGAGTTCGCCGTCGCTGGCGGCCGGCGCCTGCATCATTTGCACACGGGGCAACTCATGGATGAGACGGTCCCGCAACAACTTGTATTTGCCCATGGGAAACCGATGCCCGGGCGGCAGCGGCAGCACGAAGTTGTCGGCGTAGAAAGCTTGCAAGATGGGAGTAGGCCAGAGAGGAGCGCAAAAAAAACCGTTGCTGCGTCGTCGAGCGCACAGCGCCGAGTTGCCATTGTGGCCTGAAGCGCGCGAGCGCGTGAAAGGCCCCCGGCATGAGGCCCACGGAGCATGAGACCCATGGATATGGGAAAAGCCCAAACTAGGGCATTGCCCCTAAAAAAATGGTGCACTGCAGCAAAAAATGCTTGCCATCGTGCGGCCGCTCCCTATAATTGAGCCTATGTTGCAGTGCAGCAATTCAGCGCAAAGCAACTACCGTCCCTCATCAACCTTATTGGAGATTAATTTATGTTGACCGCTGAACAGATCCTGGCATCCCACAAAGCAAACATCGAAACCCTGTTTGGTCTGACCCACAAAGCCTTCGAAGGCGTTGAGAAACTGGTCGAACTGAACGTGCAAGCCACCAAGGCTGCCCTGGCTGAAACCGCCAACCACACGCAAGCCGTCCTCGGTGCCAAAGACGCACAGGAACTGCTGGCCCTGCAAGCTGGCCTGGTTCAGCCCCTGGCCGAGAAAACCGCCGCTTACAGCCGCCACCTCTATGACATCGCTTCTGCCGCTGGCGCTGAACTGAGCAAGACTTTTGAAGGCCAGGCTGCCGACGCACAGAAGAAATTTGTTGGCATCGTTGACAACGCCGCCAAGAACGCACCTGCTGGCTCCGAGACCGCTGTGGCCGTGATGAAAAGCGCCGTGGCTGCTGCCAACAACGCGTTTGAGTCCGTGCAAAAAGCCGTCAAACAAGCCAGCGACATCGCTGAAGCCAACTTCAACACGGTGGCTACCTCTGCCGTGAACGCTTCCAAGACTGTCTCCAAAAAGCGTTAATTCGTCGAGACCGGCGCATGTTGCGCTGCGGGGCTAAACACTTCGCAGCGCAAACGCCCACTCTCACGGAGCCTGCTACCGAAAACCTGTTTGGCCTTTTGACCAAGCAGCACTTCCAACCAGTTGTCTCCTCGGGTCCTTTCAGAAATTCAGTTCACGGACCCCTTGAAGCCCTGTCGAAAGACGGGGCTTTTTTTTTGTTCCAACGGGCTTGAAACTGTCTCCCGTAACCGCCTCCTGCAACCGCCTCCTGCGGCCGCAAGGGTCACCCGGCCACTCGCGACAAGCTCAATAAGCTCAATAAGCAGCCTTCCTCAATGCGCCGGCACCACCCCGGCCTCCAGCTTGGCCCGCAGCGCAGGCAGCGCCGCGAGCATGGCGGCCCGGCCCGAATCGATGGCGCGTTGCCGGGCTGAAAAGTCGGCGCTCTTCAGGCCGGCCAGCGAAGGCCGCACCACCACATCAGCGTCCTTCAGTTCGTAGTGGTTGATGCTTTTACCCATGATGGCAAAGGTCTGCAGCAGGATCTGCAGCGTATCGCCGGCCGGGTTGGCCTCCGGCGGGCTGGAAATATCAACCGCAATCACCACGTCGGCACCCATCTGCCGGGCAAAACGCACCGGCACCGGCGACACCAGGCCGCCATCAACATATTCACGGCCATTGATCCTGACGGGCACAAAGACCGCCGGGACAGCGCTCGATGCCCGTACCGCCGTGCCGGTGTCTCCGCGCTGGAACAGCACGGCCTGACCGCTGTTCAGGTCGGTGGCCACAATACCCAGCGGAACGGGCATGTCTTCAATCAGACGGCCCGCCAGCAACTCATTGACATGGCGCGCCAGGGCCTCGCCGCGAAACATGCCCCGCCCCACAATCGGCAGCATCCAGTCGGTGATGGCGACCTCCTGCATGTTCAAGGCGGTCTGTTGCAACTGGGCACTGGTTTTGCCGCTGGCATAAAGCGCAGCCACCAGGCTGCCGGCCGAGGTGCCGACCACGTAGTGGGGCTTGAGCCCGGCTTCTTCAAGCACCGCAATCACCCCCACATGGGCAAATCCCCGCGCCGCGCCTCCGCCCAGCGCCAGGCCGATTTTCAGGGGCTTTTTGGTCACGACCTCAGCCGCTGGTGCGGGTGGCGCGGGCGCCCGGCCCGGCGGTCCGGGTGGCGCTGCACAACCGGCCAGCAGCACCATGCCCCAAGCCAGCGCCATGCGCCAGCCAGGCCCACTCCTCCACCCCCGTGGACCTGAAGCAGCGCTGCCGCGAGCCTTGCGTCCGAAGCCAAGGCAATTGAGAATAATTCGCGTTTGTATTACACTCACTCCGTTCCAACCTTTCAGGATTTTCCCAACATGCTCAAAAAAGCTCCTTCACTGGCCTGCCTTGCGCTGGCCGCCGCAGCCTTCTTTGGCGCCGCAGCCAGTGTCAATGCCCAGACCAGTGCCCAGGAACAGGTCGTCAATCTGTATTCTGCACGCCACTACCAGACCGATGAAGCGCTGTACACCAACTTCACCAAGGCCACCGGTATCAAGGTCAACCGTGTGGATGCCGATGATGCGGGCATTCTGGCGCGCCTGAAGGCTGAAGGCACGGCCTCCCCCGCCGACGTGATTTTGCTGGTTGACGCTGCCCGCCTCTGGAAAGGCGACGTGGACGGCCTGTTCAAGCCCATCAAGTCCCCCGCGCTGGAAGCCGCCATTCCGGCCAAGCTGCGCGCCAAGGAAACGGCCGAAGGCACGACCTGGTTCGGTTTCTCCACCCGCGCGCGCGTGGTGGTGTATGACAAGCTGAAGGTCAAGAAAGCAGACGTGGACACCTACGAAGAGCTGGCCGACCCGAAAAACAAGGGCCTGCTGTGCACCCGCTCGGGTTCACACCCCTACAACCTCTCGCTGTTTGGCGCCGTGACCGAGCACCTGGGCGAGGCCAAAGCGGAGGCCTGGCTCAAGGGCCTGGTGGCCAACATGGCACGCGACCCCAAGGGCGGCGACAGCGACCAGATCAAGGCGGTGGCCAGCGGCGAGTGCGGCATTGCGCTGACCAACACCTATTACCTGGCGCGCATCATGCGCTCCAGCGCACCTGAAGACAAAGTGGTGGCCGACCGCGTCGGCGTGGTGTTTCCCAACCAGGACAGCTGGGGCACGCACGTGAACATTGCGGGCGCAGCCGTTGCCAAAAATGCAAAGAACACTGCCAACGCCATCAAGTTCATGGAATACATGGCCAGCGCCGATGCGCAAAACTACTTTGCCAACGGCAACAACGAATGGCCCGCCGTGGCCAGCGTGAAAGTCAGCAACCCGGCGCTGCAAGCCATGACGGGCGGCAACTTCAAGTCGGAAACCATTCCCATCAGCGCCGTGGGCGGCAACCAGCTGAAGGTGCAGCAGATGCTTGATCGCGTAGGCTACAAGTAAGCTAGGCAAGCCCCAGGGCGCAGTTACCCGGCAAAGCCCGGTCATCTTTTTGGTGACCGGGCTTTTTTCATGGGCCATAATTGACGTTTACGTCAACGTCAACGTTTTCCCTTCTCTTTTTTCCATTCTTTTATTTCAAGGAACAAGCCATGGATATCGCAGGCAAAGTATTTATCGTCACCGGCGGCGCGTCAGGTCTGGGCGAAGGAACGGCACGCATGCTGGTCGCCAACGGCGCCAAGGTGGTGATTGCCGACATGCAGGCCGACAAGGGCGAGGCGATTGCCAAAGAACTCGGGGAAGGCAAAGCCGCCTTTGTGCCCTGCGACGTCAGCCAGGAAGCCGACGGCCAGGCCGTGGTGGCCAAGGCCGTATCCATGGGCAAGCTGATGGGCCTGGTCAATTGCGCCGGCATCGCGCCTGCCGAAAAAACCGTGGGCAAAAATGGCGCGCACGGCCTGGCCCTGTTCAGCAAGACCGTCACCGTCAACCTGATCGGCAGCTTCAACATGATCCGGCTGGCGGCCGACGCGATGTGCAAGAACGAGCCAGAAGCGACCGGTGAGCGCGGCGTGCTGATTTCCACCGCCTCGGTCGCGGCCTATGACGGGCAGATTGGCCAGGCAGCGTACAGCGCGTCCAAGGGCGGCATCGTCGGCATGACCTTGCCGATTGCCCGCGACCTGGCACGCAACGGCATCCGCAACATGACGATTGCCCCCGGCATCTTCGGCACGCCCATGCTGTTCAGCATGCCGCAGGAGGTGCAGGACTCGCTGGCCGCCGGCGTGCCCTTCCCTTCGCGCCTGGGAACCCCTCAGGACTACGCCCGACTGGCCAAGCACATTATCGAAAACGACATGCTCAACGGCGAGGTGATCCGCCTCGACGGGGCGATCCGGCTGGCGCCCCGCTGAGGTCGGACATCGCGGGCAGACGGCCCGGCAGGCGTAACATGGCAGCTCATCAAAAACCCAGAGGAGAATGCATGAAACGCCTGTTGACCTCCGTCGCGCTTGCCGCCCTGCTTGCGGCTTGTGCCAGTACTCCCAGCCCCTCCAGCCAGTTCAGCTACACCGTCCCGGCACAGCCTGAAGGTTCATCGGGTTACACCCAAAAACCCGGCTGGGCCACCAGCAAATTTGCGGTGGCCGCGGCTAACCCGCTGGCCACCGACGCCGGTTACCAGGTCCTGAAAGCCGGCGGCTCGGCGATCGATGCGGCCATTGCGGTGCAAATGGTGCTGAGTCTGGTGGAGCCGCAGTCCAGCGGTATTGGCGGCGGCGCGTTTTTGCTGCACTCCAGTGGCAGCAAGGTCGAGGCGTTTGATGGCCGCGAGACCGCGCCTGCGGCGGTGGACGAAAAGCTCTTTCTCGGCGCCGACGGCAAGCCGATGCAGTTTTATGAGGGCGTGGTCGGTGGCCGTTCGGTCGGCACACCCGGTACGGTGCGTATGCTGGAGATGGCGCACAAGCAGTACGGCAAGCTGCCCTGGGCCCAGCTCTTTGTGCCCGCCATCCAGCTGGCCGAAGGCGGTTTCAAGGTCAGCGCGCGCCTGAACACCTTGCTCAAGGATGAAAAATACCTGAAGAACGATCCGGTTGCGGCAGCTTACTTCTACAAACCTGATGGCAGCCCGGTGGATGTGGGTTCCACCTTGCGCAACCCGGCATTCGCCGATGTGCTGCGGCAGATCGCCGGCAAGGGCTCCAGCGCGCTGCTGCAAGGCCCGGTCGCGCAGGCCATCGTGAGCAAGGTGCAGAGCCACCCGACCAACCCCGGCAAACTGGCCTTGAGCGACCTGGCCGGCTACCAGGCCAAAAAGCGCGACCCGATCTGCTCGGACTACAGCGCTGCCGGCAAGACCTATCGCCTCTGCGGCATGCCGCCACCGAGTTCCGGTGCCATCGCCGTGGGGCAGATTCTCGGGATTTTGGGCAACACCAACGCCGCTACGCTGCCACTGGCCAGTGGCATGGGCGGTGTGCCTGGCACGGTGGCGCCCACGCCGTCGGCCGACTGGTTGCACCTTTACACCGAGGCCGCGCGCCTGGCCTTTGCCGACCGTGGTCAGTACCTCGGTGACCCCGATTTTGTGCAGCCCCCCGGCGGCAGCTGGATGAGCCTGCTGGCCCCGACCTACCTGAGCGAACGCGCCAAACTGATCCAGCAGCAAGCGGGCGGCCAGAGCATGAAGACAGCCAAACCGGGCGTGCCGGGTGCGATCACAACCGCCTACGCGCCCATGCCCGATCAGCCCGAGTACGGCACCTCGCACATCAGCATCGTTGACGGCTATGGCAATGCGATTGCCATGACCACGACGATTGAAGACGCGTTTGGCGCGCGCCTGATGACCGATGGCGGCACCGGCAAGGCGGGTGGCTTTTTGCTGAACAATGAACTGACCGACTTCAGCTTTGCCCCGACGGATGCCGAAGGCAAACCGGTGGCCAACCGCGTGCAGGCCGGCAAGCGCCCCCGCTCGTCGATGGCACCGACGCTGGTGTTTGACAAAGCCACCGGCCAGTTGGTGATGAGTGGCGGCAGCCCGGGCGGCGCGCTGATCATTCACTACACGGCCAAAACGCTGTACGGCGTACTGCACTGGGGCCTGCTGCCGCAGCAGGCGATTGACCTGCCCAACTTTGGCTCGCTCAATGGCCCCAGCCTGCTGGAAGAAAAGCGTTTCGCACCCGCCACCGTTGAGGCCTTGAGGGCACGCGGCGCCGAGGTGCGCGAAATGAACATGACCAGCGGCCTGCAGGCCATCGCGCGCGGCCAGGCCCATGGCACGCCGGTGTGGCTGGGTGGCGCCGACCCGCGCCGCGAAGGCGTGGTGATGGGGGATTGAGCGGGCGAGGCTGTCGCGGTCGCGGCTGAAGCGGCGACTTGCGGACTAGGGCCCTAACCCGTCCGCATCGGTACAGGCGGGGCGTTTTGCCCGACTGTGCCGATGCGCTCATATTCGGAAATGACCTGCGCGCCCAGCAACAACAGCGTGGCGGCGATTTCCAGGCTCAGCAAAACCACGATGGCGGTGGTCAGTGAGCCATACACCAGACCCACTTGCGACAGCGTGCCAAAGTACCAGACCAAGGCATGGCGCGTCACTTCCCAAAGCAGCGCAGCCGTGACCCCGCCAATCAGCGCGTGGCGCAGTGACGGCTTGCCCACCGGCATCACCATGTACACCGATGTCAGCAGAAGTATCTCGCCGCCCAAGCCGAGCAGGTACAGCAGCACGCCCGAGAATCCGTCGAGCGACCAGCTGTAACCCAGAAATTCCAGACTTTTTTCACCCAGGACCTGCAAACTGCCCGAGACCAGCGTCACCAGCAGCAGGCCCAGCCCCAGGCACAGGATGTAACAGTAGGGCAGCACGGCAGAAACCAGAAAATGGCGCCGACGAATGGCCACGCGGTGCAAGAAGATCACCGACATGGCGTTTTCAAGCACGGTGAACGCCAGTGAACTGAAAAACAGCATGGTGCCCAGCAAAAGCCAACCCATGACTTCGCGATGCGCCAGAAAATTGGCCAGTTCGCCGACAATGAATTCGGACTGTCCCGGCGCGATCCAGCCGATGTAACGGCCCAGCGCTTCCAGCAGTGCCGACTGCTCAATCACATGCGACAGCGCAATCGCCATGAGGATGAGCAGCGGAACAATCGACAGCAGGGCGTAATAAGCCACGGCGCCGGCCAGCAGCAGACCCTGATTGGCACGAAAACCCTTGAGTGTCCGCAGCGCAAAGGCGCCGGGATGGCTGAGCACATAGGCGGCCTGCGGTCCAAGAGTCATCATGAGATGCCCCACAGTGCGCAGGGCGAATAAGTGGTTGAGTTCATTATGCGCGGCCGGCCTTACCCGCCGGCCTGTCGTGCATCGCATCCCCACACCTATGTTTAAATTGGTGTTCACTTTTTTCGACCCATGGCCATTCCCTCATCATTCATCCAGGAGCTGTTGGCTCGCGCCGACATCGTGTATATTGTTGGCCGCCATGTGCAGCTCAAGAAAGGCGGCGCCAATTTCATGGGGCTGTGCCCCTTTCACGGCGAAAAATCACCTTCGTTTTCAGTCAGCCCGACCAAATAGTTCTACCACTGCTTCGGCTACGGCGCGAGTGGCAATGCCATCAAATTCCTGACGGAACACGGCGGCCAGGCCCATGGCACGCCGGTGTGGCTGGGCGGCGCCGACCCGCGCCGCGAAGGCGTGGTGATGGGGGATTGAGCCTCGGGCGGCCCTGGGATCACTCTTCCGCCGGGCCGCCCCAAGGAAAAGACGGCCCCCTCGGGGGGCAGCGACCCGCGCAGCGGCGGAGCGTGGGGCCATTCCCTACAATCGTCCCATGGCCATTCCCCAATCATTCCTCCAGGAGCTGCTCGCGCGGGCTGACGTGGTGGACATTGTGGGTCGCCACGTCCAGCTGAAAAAGGGCGGCGCCAATTTCATGGGCCTGTGCCCGTTTCACGGGGAAAAGTCGCCCTCCTTCAGCGTCAGCCCGTCCAAGCAGTTCTACCACTGCTTCGGCTGCGGCAAAAACGGCAATGTCATCAGCTTCCTGATGGAGCATGCCGGCATGAGCTTCATCGAAGCCGTGAAGGACCTGGCCCAGCAATACGGCCTGCAGGTGCCCGAAGATGACGTGTCGCCCCAGGACAGGGCCAAGGCGGCACAGATGCGCGAACAGCAGGCCACCCTGACCAGCGTGCTGGAAAAAGCCGCCATGGCCTACATCAAGCACCTGCGCGGCTCCGAGCGGGCCATCGCGTACTTCAAGGGCCGCGGCCTGTCGGGCGAGATCGCCAGGACTTTTGGGCTCGGTTACGCACCGGAGGGCTGGCGCAGCCTGGCCAGCGTATTTCCCGACTACAACGACCCGCTGCTGGTGGAAAGCGGCCTGGTGATCACCGGCGAGGCGGGCGAGGCAAACGCGGGCGGTGAAGCCAAGCGCTATGACCGCTTCCGCGACCGGGTCATGTTTCCCATCCGCAACGTCAAGGGCGAATGCATTGGCTTTGGCGGCCGCGTGCTGGGTGACGAAAAGCCCAAATACCTGAACTCACCCGAAACCCCGGTGTTCAGCAAGGGGCGCGAGCTTTATGGTCTCTTTGAAGCCCGCACGGCCCTGCGCGAGCACGGTTACGCACTGGTCACCGAAGGTTACATGGACGTGGTCGCACTGGCCCAGCTGGGTTTTGCCAATGCCGTGGCCACCCTGGGCACGGCCTGTACCGCCGACCATGTGCAAAAGCTGTTTCGCTTCACCGACTCGGTCGTCTTCAGCTTCGATGGTGACGGCGCCGGTCGCCGCGCCGCGCGCAAGGCGCTGGACGCGGCCCTGCCCTTTGCCACTGACGTACGCACTGTCAAATTCCTGTTCCTGCCAACCGAGCACGACCCGGACAGCTACATCCGCGAACACGGCAAGGAAGGTTTTGCGGCTTACGTCAGCAAGGCCGTCCCGCTGAGCCGCTTCCTGCTCGAAGCCGCTGCCGACGGCTGCGACCTGGACACGGCGGAAGGCCGCGCCCACATGGCCAGCAACGCCCGCCCGCTGTGGAGCCTGTTGCCCGACGGCGCCCTGAAGCGCCAGCTGCTGGCCGAAATCGCCGACCAGGTGATGATTGACAGCCGCGAGTTGCTGCAGCTTTGGCAGCCCGCCTCCGCAGGTTACAAAAACAGCTATAAAAACAATAGCAGCAAGCGCCCGCCCAATAAAGACCATAGACCGGATTTGCCCTCGGATTCCGGCAAAAGCCACGACGTCCCCGACTATGCAGGCTACGTACCGGACCTGCGCGAGGAGGCCGACTATGCCTCTTCCGAGCCGTATTTCCCGCCGCCCGCCATGTCAGCGCAGCGCGCCGGGCGGTCGTCGGGCGGCGCCAGCCGGGCGCCACGCCGCGTAGCGGGCCGCATCCTGCCGGCCAGCCGTGAAGACCGCGTCCTGCGGCTGCTGCTGACCGAGCCGCAGAGCTGGGACCAGCTCAGCACCGAAGAGCATCACCTGCTGCTGGCGTTGCCGGCGCCGCACGGGCCGCTGTTTGTGTGGCTGGAAAGCCAGCTTCACGAGCACGGCCCGCAACCCTGGGCCGCGCTGCGCGAAGGCCTGCGTGACCACCCCCACGAAAAGCACGCCATCGCGCAAATCGCGCAAATACCGGAAGGTATCGAATGCGACTGGGATGAGGTCAGAAGCATCCTGGATCAGCTTGTCAGGCTCGAACGCCAGCGCGAAATGGACGAGCTGGTGCCGCTGGTCACGAAAGATCCTGCAGCCCGACAGCGCTACCAGGAACTGCTGGAAGCCAACCTCAAAAAAAGCTGAAAAAACAGGTTTTTATTGCCCAAAAAACAGGCATCAGGGTATAATCCGACTTTCGACGGCAAGCGCGACAGCAACACCTCCGGCACCGGCCCCCTTCAACCAAGGGAACTCAGACACGAGACGGCCACCTTCCCGCAAGGACTGCACACCAAATGTTCGCCCAAACAACTTGCCTGAAAACGCAACCAGCCGCGTGCTCCGGTCCCCGGCTGGCCTGTTTTTCAATCTTCTTTTTTTGACTCTGAATTTTTGCCACCTGTGCTTTGACTGCGGTCAGGCGCGCGGCGCATTTTTGTTGACTGGTAGCTGATAGATATTTCATAACAATCCCGCCATCTGGAGGTCTCATGCCTAGTGCCACGTCCGGCAAGTCCAAGAAGCCAAAAAAGCCGCAAACCACGCAGTCCAAAGCTGCCGTGATGCCGACAGCCAAAACGACAGCGAAACCCGCTGCCAAACCGGCCGCAAGGCATGCCCCCCAGAGCGTCAAGGTTGAAAAACCCGGAAAACCCGCCATATCTGCTAAAGCCAGTACCCCGAATGCCCCGGTGAGCAAAACGCCCCTGAAATCCGCGAAACCTGATACGTCCCTGAAGAAAGTCCCTGCCGTGCCGACAAAGTCCAGCCCCGAATCCAAGCCTGTTGCAGCCGTTGCCGACGTGCCCGTGAAGAAAAAGCCCGGTCGCCCGCCGAAAAACCCCGCAGCAGCCGATAGCGCACCTGCAAGCACCGGCGCCAAGCGCGGCCGCAAGCCCAAGAACGCGGGCGCAGCCAAGGTGGGAGAAGACCTCGACCTGTCCGACATTGAAGACGATCTGGTCGGCGAGCCCGTCGCGGAGACCACCGAAAAGGTCAAGCCGCTGCGCATGAAAATCAGCAAGGCCAAAGAACGTGCCTTGATGAAGGAATTCGGCCTGGACGAGACGGTGCTGTCGGAAGAAGACATGCTCAAGCGCCGCATGCGCCTGAAAACCCTGATCAAGCTCGGCAAGACCCGCGGCTACCTCACGCACGGCGAAATTTCCGACCACCTGCCTGACAAGCTGGTCGACGCCGAGACGCTGGAAGTCGTCGTCAACATGCTCAATGACATGGGCGTGGCCGTGTACGAGCAGGCGCCGGACGCCGAAACCCTGCTGCTGAACAACACCGGCCCGACCGTGGCCACGGAAGAAGAAGCCGAAGAAGAAGCCGAAGCCGCCCTGTCCACCGTGGACAGCGAATTCGGCCGCACGACCGACCCTGTGCGCATGTACATGCGTGAAATGGGCACGGTCGAGCTGCTGACCCGTGAAGGCGAGATCGAGATTGCCAAGCGCATCGAGGGCGGCCTCATGCGCATGATGGAAGCCATCTCGGAGAGCCCTGCCACCATCGCGGAAATCATGCGGCTGGGCGAGGAAATCCGCGAAGGCAAGATCGTGATCTCGACGGTGGTTGACGGTTTCTCCAACCCCAACGAAGCCGACGACTATGTGGCCGAAGAGGACTTTGACGAGTTCGACGAAGAAGACGACGACGATGGCAAGGGCGGCTCCAAGGCCCTGACCAAGAAACTCGAAGAGCTCAAAAAAGAAGCCCTCAGCCGCTTTGACAAAATCGCCAGCCTGTTCGAGAAGGTGCACAAGACCTACGACAAGGAAGGCTACGGCACGCCGGCTTATGTGAAGGCGCAAAAGGCCCTGAGCGACGAGCTGATGACCGTGCGTTTTACCGCCAAGACCATTGAAAAGCTCTGCGACATGCTGCGCGGCCAGGTGCTGGACGTACGCAAGAAAGAGCGCGAGCTGCGCCGCATCATCGTCGAGAAGTGCGGTATGCCGCAGGAAACCTTTATCAAGGATTTCCCGCCCAACCTGCTCAACCTCAAGTGGGTTGAAAAACAGGTCGCCTCGGGCAAACCTTGGTCTGTCGTGATGGCGCGCAATATTCCGCCGATTCAGGAACTGCAGACCAAGCTGGCCGAATTGCAGGCCCGCGTGGTGGTGCCCCTGGGCCAGCTCAAGGACATCAACAAGCGCATGAACGAAGGCGAGTCCAACTCGCGCGATGCGAAGAAAGAGATGATCGAGGCCAATTTGCGCCTGGTGATCTCGATTGCCAAAAAATACACCAACCGTGGCCTGCAGTTCCTGGATCTGATCCAGGAGGGCAACATCGGTTTGATGAAAGCCGTGGACAAGTTTGAGTACCGCCGCGGCTACAAATTCTCGACCTACGCCACCTGGTGGATTCGCCAGGCCATCACGCGCTCGATCGCGGACCAGGCCCGCACCATCCGCATCCCGGTGCACATGATCGAGACCATCAACAAGATGAACCGCCTGTCGCGCCAGCACCTGCAAGAGTTCGGCTTTGAGCCCGACGCCAGCATCCTGGCCGCGAAGATGGAGATTCCTGAAGACAAGATCCGCAAGATCATGAAGATCGCCAAGGAGCCGATCTCCATGGAAACGCCGATCGGTGACGATGACGATTCGCACCTGGGCGACTTCATCGAAGACAGCGCCAACACCGCACCGCTGGAAGCCGCGATGCAGGCCGGCCTGCGCGATGTGGTGAAAGACATCCTCGACAGCCTGACACCGCGCGAAGCCAAGGTGCTGCGCATGCGTTTCGGCATCGAGATGTCGACCGACCACACGCTGGAAGAAGTCGGCAAGCAATTTGACGTGACGCGCGAGCGCATCCGCCAGATCGAAGCCAAGGCCCTGCGCAAGCTCAAGCACCCGAGCCGCAGCGACAAGCTGCGCAGCTTTATCGACACGCTTTAAAACGCATCGAACGCGCCAAAACAAAAGCCGCACTCCGTTTTAACGGGCTGCGGCTTTTTTCATGGGGAATTACAAGCCTTCAGCCTCCAGCCCTTTCACGATGGGCGCAAGCGGCTATCAAAACCGTAGCAATCGCGGCGCGCCCACTTCCGCTCTCAGGACCAGTACAGCCGGGTCGGGTTGTCCACCAGCAGTTTTTTCTGCAGTTCCGGCGTGGGGGCAATGTGGGGAATGAAATCCACCAACAGGCCGTCGTCGGGCATGTGGTCCTTCAGGTTGGGGTGCGGCCAGTCGGTGCCCCAGAGCACACGGTCGGGGAAGGTCTCAACGATGCGGCGGGCGAACGGCACGACGTCGCTATAGGCGTGCTGCTCGCCGTTCAGCGCGGGCGGGCCGCCAACGCTGAGCCGCTCCGGACAGCTCACCTTGGACCAGACATGAGGGTGGTCGGTCATGAACTTCATGAACAGCCCGAACGCCGGGCCGTCGACTGGCTGGCTCACGTCAGGCCGGCCCATGTGGTCCACCACCACCGTGGTCGGCAGCGCCGTAAAAAAGTCCCACAGTTCGGGCAGATCCACCGCCTCGAAATAAATCACCACGTGCCAGCCCAGCGGCGCAATGCGCGCGGCGATCTCCATCAACTCGTCTTTGGGCGTGAAGTCCACCAGGCGCTTGACGAAATTGAAGCGCACGCCGCGCACGCCGGCCGTGTGCATGTTTAGCAGCTCCTCGTCGCTGATGCTGCGCTTGACCGTGACCACGCCGCGCGCGCGGCCCTCCGAATGCCTGAGCGCATCCAGCAGCGCACGGTTGTCGGCGCCGTGGCAGGTGGCTTGCACGATCACGTTTTTATCGAAGCCCAACTGGTCGCGCAGGGCAAACAGTTGCTGCCTGCCCGCATCACAAGGCGTGTACTTGCGCCCGGCTGCGAACGGAAATTCGCTGCCCGGGCCGAACACATGGCAATGCGCGTCCACACTGCCTGGCGGCAACTGGAAGTGTGGTTTGCTGGGGCCGGCGTACCAGTCCAGCCAGCCCGGCGTTTTGTCAAAAACCATCATCTGGCCTCAATCGGGTTTGATGCCGGCTTCACGCACCAGCTTGTCGTAACGCTGGCGCTCGCTGTGGATCAGGCCGGCAACCATGGCCATGCTGCCGGGAAGGACCTCGCCACCCACGGCCGTCATGCGCTGCTGCACTTCGGGGGTCTTGAGGGCTTTCTGCACCTCGGCGTGCAGCTGGGCCACGACAGCTTTGGGCGTGGCAGCCGGCGCCATCAGCGCATACCAGACGGAGGCTTCGAAACCGGGAAAGCCGGACTCGGCAATTGTTGGAACGTCGGGGAAAATCGACGAACGATTCGCACTGAGCACGGCCAGCACCTTGAGCTTGCCGCTGATCACATGCGGGCGCACTTCCAGCGCATTCATGGCCAGCAGCGGCACCTGGCCACCGATCACGTCGGTGATGGCCTGCGCCCCGCCCCGGTAAGGAATGTGCTGCAGCTGCAGGCCGGCCGCGCGCGCAAACAGCTCCGCCGCCATGTGCGGTGTGGAACCGTTGCCAGGGCTGGCAAACGCAATCGAACCCGGCTTGGCTTTGGCGGCGTCGATCAGCTTGCTGACCGAGGCATAAGCAACGCCGGTGTTGGCCGCAATCACCACAGGCACGCGGCCCACCAGCGAGATCGCCACCAGATCACGCTCGGCGTCAAACGGTGCGGGCTGGTACAAGGCCATGTTGGCCGCCAGCGCATTGGCCGCCAGCATCAGGGTGTAGCCGTCGGCCGGCGCATCGATGACCTGCTTCACCGCGATGTTGGTGCCCGCGCCCGGCTTGTTGTCTACGATGAAGGGCTGGCCCAGGCTGCCGGCCAGACTCTGGCCCAGGGTGCGCGCGACGATGTCCACCGCACCGCCGGCGGAATAACCGACGACGATTTTTACGGGCCGGGACGGAAAGGCTTGTGCCGATACCTGCAGTGGCAGCGCAGCCGTGGCAGCGGCCAGCAGGCCCATCAGGCCAATAAGGCCGGAGCGAAGAAATGTAATTTTCATGATGCTGATTTCCGGGTAAACAAGGAACGAGAGTGAACAACCGTCACGACGGCCAGGCCGCTGCGGCAGGAGAATTTTTGCCATGTCATGGTGTTCAATCGATGTACCGGAGACCGGCCTTTTCCAGCGGCTCGCGCATGTTGTACATGTCCAGACCCAACACGCCAGCGGCGAACTTCTCGCGTTTTTCGCCTTCGAAGCTTTCGCGCTTCTCCGCCGCATCCGCCACTTGCCGGGCCATGGCGGCAGGCACCACCACCACGCCATCGGTGTCGGCGATCACCACGTCACCCGGATTGACCAGGGCACCGGCGCACACCACCGGAATATTGACCGAGCCGAGCGTGGCCTTGATGGTGCCCTTGGCGTGAATGGCGCGGCTGAATACCGGGAAGCGCATTTTTTCGAGTTCGTCAATGTCGCGTACACCGCCATCAATGATCAGCCCCCTGGCACCGCGTGCCTGGAACGAGGTGGCCAGCAGATCGCCAAAAAAACCATCGAGATTGTCGGTGGTGCAGGCGGCCACGGCCACATCGCCGGGCTGCAACTGCTCGGCCGCCACATGCATCATCCAGTTGTCGCCGGGCTGCAGCAAAATCGTCACGGCCGTGCCGCAAAGGCGCGCGCCTGGGTAAACAGGACGCATGTAAGGCTTCATCAAACCGATGCGGCCCATGGCCTCGTGAAGGGTCGCCACACCAAAACGCGAAAGCTTTTCGACGGCAGCCTTGTCGGCGCGAACGATGTTGCGCTTGACAATGCCTAACTGGTACATGCTCATGATCATTTGCCTTTCAGTTTGAGAGCCGTGTCCAGACGCGTGAACACGCGGCGCGCGTTGCCTTCGTAAATCTGGTGACGGTCTTCGTTGCTCAGAATTTTTGACGCTTCAATGTAGCGCCTGGTATCGTCGTAATAGTGGCCGGTTTCGGGGTCGATGCCACGCACGGCGCCGATCATCTCGCTGGCAAACAACACGTTCCTGACCGGAATCACGGTGTTGAGCAGATCAATGCCCGGCTGGTGGTACACGCAGGTGTCAAAGTAGATGTTGCCCAGCAGATGCTCTGTGAGCAAAGGTTTTTTGAGTTCCTGGGCCAAGCCACGGAAACGCCCCCAGTGGTAAGGCACAGCACCGCCGCCATGGGGAATGAGGAACTTCAGCGTGGGGAAGTCCCTGAACAGGTCCGACGTGAGGCACTGCATGAAAGCCGTGGTGTCGGCGTTCAGGTAATGCGCGCCGGTGGTGTGAAAGCAGGCGTTGCAGCTGGTGGACACATGGATCATGGCGGGGATGTCGTATTCCACCATTTTTTCGTAGAGGGGATACCACTGCCTGTCACTCAAAGGCGGTGAGGTCCAGTGGCCGCCAGACGGATCCGGATTCAGGTTGATGCCGACATTGCCGAATTCCCTGACGCATTTTTCCAGCTCGGGAATGCAGGTCGCAGGGTCCACGCCGGGCGACTGGGGCAGCATGGCGGCGGGAATAAAGTGGTCCGGAAAGAGCTGGCTCACGCGAAAGCACAGCTCGTTGCAAATCGCCGCCCAGGTGGCCGACACATTGAAGTCGCCGATGTGGTGGGCCATGAAGCTGGCGCGCGGGCTGAAGATGGTGAGGTCGGAGCCGCGCTCATTCATGAGACGCAGCTGGTTTTGCTCGATGCTCTCGCGCAATTCGTCGTCGCTGATTTTCAGCTCGCTCACCTTGGGGCTAAGGGACGGGTCCTTGATGCCGGCGATTTGCCGGTTACGCCAGTTCTCCAGCGCCTTGGGGGCCGTGGTGTAGTGGCCGTGGCAGTCAATGATCAGGCTCATTTTTTTCCTTGGGGTTCAGTGGGTGTGGATCAGCGGGATTCAGGCGGGGCCATGCCATGGCGGCGTTTCGCCTCTGCCGCCTCCGGCGAAGCCATGAAGGCCAGCATCCGGCGCACGGCGTCGCGCTGCGTGGAGGCAGGCCCCAGGCCTGCCGAGAAGGTGGTGGTGATCTGGACGGCGTCGGGCAGCGGGCCGACCACGGCGATTCCCTCGAGATGCATCAACTCGCTCAATTGCTGGAAACCCAGCTCGACCTCGCCTCGCGCCACCAACCCGCCAACCGGCACACCCGCGGACGGCTGCACGGCCTTTTGCCGGACATCGGCGGCCATGCCCCAGCGCTCGAACAGCTCGATCAGCGCAACGCCGCTGGGCCCGGTGGAGTAGCCTATGCTTCGCGCGGCCAGCACGGCGCGCCGCAACGCATCTTCGGAACTGATGTCAGGCCACGGCGCGCCGGCGCGCACGCAGACGGCCACGCCCGAGTCGGCCAGGTCGACCTTGCTGCCGGCCACCAGGAATCCGCCGGCGGTGAGTTTGTCGATGGCGTCCGATGCAAGGACCACGATATCGAAAGGCTCACCGGCCTGGACGCGGCGCACCGCATCCACACCACCGACCGATTCGATGCTGGTGGCGCAGCCCGAGCTTTGCTCCCAGGCCGCCGTCAACTCGGCCAGCAGCTGGCGGGTGGCCATGGAAGAGATTCCACGGAGAGCGGCGCTCATACGGGTACGCCCCGCGTGGGGGCAACGACAGCTTGAAGTCCAACAACCATGGGGCTGATTTTGTCGCCAGCGCCGCACCAGGGAAAGCCGCCACGCCCGCTAGCAGCTATAACAAACCAGCATAATGTTTGTCTCGCCATCCAAACAACCCATGGACCTCAAACAGCTCGAATACTTTGTCAGGGTGGCCGAACTCGGCAGCTTCACCCGCGCGGCCCTTGCGCTGGACATTGCTCAGCCGGCGCTGAGCCGGCAGGTGCGCCTGCTGGAAGTGGAGTTGCGCCAGAACCTGTTGATACGCAACGGCCGCGGCGCGGCGCCCACCGAAGCCGGCCAGCTACTGCTGGCGCATGCGCGCGGCATTCTGCACCAGGTGGCGCGTGCGAGAGAAGAACTGGGCCGGGTGCGCGGCGCACTCGACGGGCGCGTGGCCATCGGCTTGCCCCCCAGCCTGGCGCGGGCGCTGACGGTGCCGCTGACACGCGCGTTTCGTGCGCAAATGCCGGACGCCACCATTTCGATCAGCGAAGGCTTGTCAGTGGCCCTCCAGGAAGACCTGGTTAACGGTCGACTCGACCTTGCCGTGCTGTACAACGCTCAGCCCACGGGCGACATCGAGATCAGCCCGCTGATGGAGGAGGAGCTGTTGCTGGTGCAGGCCCGTCCACCGGGGCCGCATGAGGACCCGCCCTCCCAGCCCATCACCCTTCCGGCATTGGCGAGCTTGCCGCTGGTGATCCCGAGTCGGCCCAACGCCATCCGGATGCGGGTGGAGTCTGAACTCGCCGGAGCAGCCTTAAGGCCGACCATTGCACTTGAAATTGATGGCGTCTCGGCCATTCTGGACCTGGTGGCTGACGGCGCTGGCCATGCCATTTTGAGCCGTAACGCGGTGGCCAGTTCGCTGCGGCCGTCGGCTTTTACGCTGCGCCAGATTGGCGATGCCCCATTGCGCATCGAGGTGTCGCTTGCCACCAGTGCACGCCGCCCGTCCACCCTGACGCAACAAACCTCGCAGCGACTGCTGCGAGAGGTCGCTGCCAAATACCTCTGAGAGACCTCTGAGCGGCTGGAACGTGCCTGACGCCCTACCCGATGTCATCGGCACGGGCAATTTCATCATGATTTTGATCCTATAGCCCGGCAGTTGCGGGCGTAGACAGCTATCAAAAACATAGCAAAATGGATAGCCAAACAGGACTATCGCATTTAAAAATCAAGGCATCAAACCAGGGCATACCTCTGATTTATTGAATGGCTGAAGTTTGACTATTCCAAATCGCTATAACTGCTAGCGTCCCGTAGCGCTTATCAGCGGAAGGCGGACTTCTCACAATATGGGGCAATGTCAACCCCGCATTCATCTCAATATTTTTGGAGACCCGGCATGAACCGTCGTGTTAAAGCCTGCCTGCTATTGCCATTCCTGGGTTTGCTGGCGGCCAGCCATGTGGGCGCCCAGGACTTCCCGACCAAACCTGTCCGCATCATCACGCCGTTCCCCGTGGGCAGCGGACCTGAAGGGGTGTTGCGCATGGTGGCTGACAAGCTGTCGCGTACCTGGGGCAAGCCCGTCATCGTGGAAAACAAGCCAGGCGGCAACGGTTTCATTGCCATTGATGCCTTCAAGCGGGGAGCGTCCGATGGGCACGACCTGATCCAGCTGGACAACGTCCACCTGTCGGCCTATCCCCATCTGTTCAAGAAACTGCCGTATGACGCGCAGAAGGACTTTGATCCCATCCTGCCGCTGTTCAAGACTTACTTTTTCGCGACGGTTGCCACCAACAGCCCCTACAAAAATGTGGGTGACCTGATCGCCGACGCCAAGGCCCGCCCGGGACAACTCAACTACGGTTCCTGGTCTGTAGGCAATCCGGTCCATCTTGGCTCGGCGCTGTTTACCACCGTGACCGCAACCCAAATGGAGCACATTATTTTCAAGGAAACGTCACAGCTCTACACCGCGGTTGCAACCGGTGATCTGGCGTTTTCGCTAGGCACCAGCGCCACCGCAGGCCCGCTCTACCGGGCCGGCAAACTCCGCTTCCTGGCGGTCGCCGCTCCTCGGCGGATTCCCGCCTACCCCGATGTGCCGACAGTCGCAGAAGCGGGCGGACCTGCCGGATTCGAGGTCAGCGGCTGGACCGCCATTGCAGCGCCACGTGGCCTGCCCAAGGCGGTGACCGAGAAAATCCAGAAAGACATTGAAAAAGCCCTGTCCGAGCCGGACATCAAGGAAAAGTACCTGTCATTCGGCTACGAGTTGTTTCCGCAGACACGCGAGCAGTTTGGCCAATACATCCAGGCCGAGTCCACCCGTTTTGCCGAGGTGATCCGCAAAACCAGGGCATCGCTGGACTGACAGGACACCCCACTCACACCCCCGCTCCCCCCACTCACGCGACGTTTCACAGAGATATTCCCCATGGCCACCCTACTTGGCGCAGTTGCCGCCTCACACACGCCCACCATCGGCTTTGCGCTGGACAGCGGCAAGCAGGCGGATCCGGTGTGGGCGCCCATTTTCGAGGCCTTCGAGCCGCCGCGCCGCTGGCTTGCCGAGCAAAAACCCGATGCCTTGGTGGTGATCTACAACGATCACATCAGCTCCTTCTTTTTGGACCACTACTCGGCGTTTTCACTGGGCGTGGGGGAGCAGTATCCGGTGGCCGACGAAGGGGGCGGCACCCGCGGCCTGCCGCCCATTGCCGGCCACCCGCTGCTTGCCGCGCACATTGGCCAGTCGGTCATGGCCGATGCCTTCGACCTGTCCTTCTTCCAGGGCCGGGCGCTGGACCACGGCTGCTTTTCACCGCTGTCGCTGCTGCTGCCCCACGAACCGGGTCCAGGGGGTGGCTGGCCGCTTCCGATCATCCCGCTGCAGGTGGGCGTGCTGCAGTTTCCCATGCCGACTGCGCGGCGCTGCTTCGAGCTGGGCAAGGCGCTGCGCCGCGCGATCGAAAGTTACCCCGAGCCACTGCGCATCGCCATCGTGGCGACAGGCGGCCTGTCGCACCAGGTGCACGGCGAGCGCGCGGGCTTCAACAACCCGGCCTGGGACCAGACGTTTCTGGATCTCATCGAGCACGACCCCGAGCGCCTGGCCGACCTGACCCAGGCCGAACTGGTCGAGCTGGGGGGCGCGGAAGGGGCCGAAGTCATCATGTGGCTGGTGATGCGCGGAGCCTTGTCCGCATCGGTACGCAAAGTCCACCAAAGCTACTACCTGCCGTCCATGACGGGCATCGCCACCGCCATCTACGAAAACCGCAGCCACCCACCCGTGGCGGGTGAAGTACAGCGCCACTTGCATCAATCGCAATTGCAACTGCAGGGCGCCGAACAACTGGCCGGCACCTACCCCTACGCGCTGGCACGCAGCGTCAAGGCGCTTCGCATCAACCGCTTTTTGCATGCCATGACGCAGCCGGCCCACCGGCAGGCCTTTTTGCAGGATGAAGAAACCGCCTATGCCGCCGCAGGCCTGACCGATGAGGAAAGCGGCCTGCTGCGCGCGCGCGACTGGCGCGGCCTGATCCATTACGGCGTGATTTTTTTCGTGCTGGAAAAGTGGGGCGCGGTTCTGGGCATCAGCAACCTGCATATCTACGCCGCCATGCGCGGTCAGAGCCTGGCCGAATTCCAGCAAACACGCAATGCGCCCGGCGCGCTGTACTCGGTCGGGACACTCAAGGGTGACGATGCTGCAACAGTGCATGCGCAGCCTTCGTCCCCCTCCATTGCCCGGGGGGCGTTCCTCACGCCGAACCTGGGCGAATAGCCCCATAAGCCCCATAAGCCCCATGAACCACCTGAATACGACCCGCTGGCCAGGTAACTACTCGGCTCAGTAATACGTGCAATACGCTTTTCTTTCTCCCTCGCCCTTTGGGAGAGGGTTGGGGTGAGGGTGAGCCGGCTTCGCTGTTCAGTTGGATAGCGCGCGCATTTCACGGTACAGATCCGCCTTGCCCTCGAACCCGATGCCAGGCAAGCTGGGCAGTGTCACGTAGCCTTTGTCGACCTTCACGCCATCCGGGAAGCCGCCGTAGGGCTGGAACAGGTCCGGGTAGGACTCGTTGCCGCCCAGGCCCAGGCCGGCGGCAATGGCCAGCGACATCTGGTGGCCGCCATGCGGAATGCAGCGGCTGGGCGACCAGCCATGAGCCTTCAGCATGTCCAGTGTGCGCAGGTACTCGACCAGGCCATAGCTGAGCGCACAGTCGAACTGCAGCCAATCGCGGTCGGGCCGCATCCCGCCGTGCCGGATCAGGTTGCGCGCGTCCTGCATGGAGAACAGGTTTTCCCCGGTGGCCAGGCTGCCCTGGTACACCTCGCCCAGCCGAGCCTGGAGTTCGTAATCCAGCGGGTCGCCCGCTTCCTCGTACCAGAACAGCGGGTAGGCGGAAAGCGCCTTGCCATAGGCGATGGCCGTGGGCAGATCAAAACGGCCGTTGGCATCGACCGCGAGTTGCTGCCCCGGCTGGAGCAGCTTGAGCACGGATTCGATGCGCTCCATGTCTTCCGCAAGAGAGGCTCCGCCAATCTTCATCTTGACGACCGAGTAGCCGCGCTCCAGGTAACTGATCATCTCGCGGCGCAAGCCGTCCAGGCCCTTGCCGGGATGGTAGTAACCGCCCGCCGCATAAACGAAGACGCGCGGATTGGCCTGGCCGTTGCCGTAGCGCTGCGCCAGCAGTTCATGCAGCGGCTTTTGTTCAATCTTGGCCACAGCGTCCCACACCGCCATGTCGATGGTGCCCACGGCCACGGAACGCTCACCATGGCCGCCAGGCTTTTCGTTGGACATCATGCAGGCCCAGACCTTGTGCGGATCGATGTTGCCACCACTTTCATCCAGCAGCGTGGCCGGCGCCGCCTCCAGCACGCGAGGGCGAAACCGTTCACGGATCAGGCTGCCCTGGCCATAACGGCCGTTGGAATTAAAGCCATAGCCAATCACGGGCTTGCCGTCCCGCACCACGTCCGTCACCACCGCCACCAGGCTGAGTGTCATCTTGGAGAAGTCGATGTAGGCGTTGCGGATGTCCGACTTGATGGGTCGGGTCGATTCGATGATGTCAATAATTTTCATGAAATAAGTTCCTTAGCGCGGCAGCGAAGCGCCGCCGCAAATTTGAAGGTCTTGCCCGGTGATGGCCGCAGCCTGGGAAGACAGCAGAAAAGACACCAGGGCGGCCACTTCGGCCGGGTCGATGTAGCGGCCTATGGGCGGTAGCTGGGGCGCGCTGCCGGCGCGCGCCGGGTCGCTCAGCATGGCGGTCTGCGTGGCAGCCGGAGAAACCACGTTCACCGTCACGCCGCTGGCCGCCACCTCGGCGGCCCAACTGCGCGCCATCGCAATCAACGCGGCTTTTACCGCCGCATACTGGCTGCGCCCGGCCATGCCCTGAGCCACACGGCTGCCGATCAGCACCACCCGACCCAGGCCACGGCTGGCCATGGCGGGCACCAGTGCCTGCGCCAGCTGTGCAGCAGCCTGCACGTGCAGGCGCCACATGGCTTCGCCGGCCTGCAAGTCGAGCCCGCCCAGTGGGGCCGTGCGCATCCAGCCCGCCGCATGTACCAGTGCCGTCACCGGCGGCTGGGTTGGCAAGGCCTGGAGCGCTTGGAGAGCCTGGTCAATGCTGTCGGCGCTCGCCAGGTCCACAGTGACAGGTGTGAAGTTCGCATGCACCAGCGCAGGCGCCGCCAGGTCCCAGCCACTGACCCGCCACCCCTGCTCCAGCAAGTGCCGTGCAATCGCCAGCCCAATGCCCGAGCTGCTGCCGGTGACCAGCACGTGGGACCCGGTAGCGGCTTGAGCCGGCATGTCACTCGGCACGGATGCCCCCTTCGGCAATGATCTTGGCGGACCTGGCCATGTCGTCACGCTGGAAGCGCGCAAAGTCGTCCATCGAGCCGCCGCCCACCAGCAGGCCCTGCTGCACCAGCTTCTCGCGCATCTCGCCGTTCAGCGCCTTGTTGACCTCGGCGTTCAGACGCTGTGCAATGTCAGCCGGCAGCTTGGCCGGACCCCACACGCCGTACCAGCTGTAAAACTCGTAACCGGGGATGGTTTCGCCCACCGTGGGCACCTCGGGCAGGGTGGACACCCGCGCCGCCGAGGTCACGGCAATGACCTTGAGCATGCCAGTCTTGTAGAAGCTGAACGAGCCCAGGATGGGGTCCACAAAACCGCTGATCTGGCCACCAATCAGGTCCTGGAATGCGGGCGCCGTGCCTTTGTAAGGCACGATCAGCAAGTCCAGGTTGCCCGAGCGGCGCAGCAGTTCGGTGGACAAGTGCCCGGCCGAACCGGTCGAGCCGATGGCAAACGACAGCTTGCCGGGGTTCGCCTTGCCGTAGGCGATCAGACCCTTGAGGTCTTGCACCGGCAGGTTCTTGTTGATGGCGATCGACAGCGGCGCCTTGGCGACCAGCGCCACCGGCACAAAGTCGCGCGTCACGTCGTAGGGCGCCGACTTGACCGTCATCGGGGCGGTGGTGAAAGTGGACGCGTTAAACAGCAGGGTGTAGCCGTCGGCCGGCGCCTTGGCCACCGCATCGCCGCCAATCATGCCCTGGCCGCCTGGCTTGTTCTCCACAAAAAAACTCTGGCCTGTCTGCTCTGTCAGCTTTTGGGCCAGCATGCGGCCCACGGTGTCCAGCGTGCCGCCCGGCGGAAACGGAATGATCAGCTTGACCGACTTGGCCGGCCAGGCTTGTGCCATGGAGGCGGCGCTGACACCGAGCAAGGCGGTGGCGATCAGGGTGCGAAGGAATTGTTGGCGTTTCATGGTGTGTGTCTCCTCGAATGGCGGGGCTGAAACTTACCTGAGAAGACCCGCGTTGGCGACGGCCAGGCGGATCATCTCGTTTTCTGCGGCAGACGGTGCATGGGTTGGTGGGCGCACATGCGCGCTCTCCAGCACACCGGCAAATTTCATGGCGGCTTTCATGCGGGCATGGGCTTCGCCGGTAGGCTCACCCGCGCCGTAGACGGCCTCCTTGATCGGGGTGATGAGCCCCTGGATCTTCATGGCCTTGTGCAGGTCGCCTTCCTTGACGGCTTCAAACAGGTCGATGATGAGCTGGGGAATGCAGCTGGCGAAACCCACCAGCGCGCCGTCCACGCCCTGCACCATGGAGGCCAGCAGGTACTCGTCGTGGCAGGTCAGAATCGCCTTGGAGGCGTCGGCATCGCGGATCGCCTTGATGTCGCGCGCATATTTGCTCATCTCGCGCTGGCCTACCTTGAAGGCCTGCACGTAGGGCAGGCGCGCCAGATCGGCCAGCAACTCCGACGAATACGAGGCCTGAGTCCGGGCGGGATAAACGTGGCACACCAGGTCAAGCTTCGAGGCTTGCCAGATGGCATCGAAGTACTGCAGCGCGTGATCCGAATGAAAACCAAAACGCAACCAGTGGTGGGGCGGCATCACATCCAGTGCCTGGGCGCCTGCTTCCTTGGCCAGCCGCGCATGCTCTGCGGCTTCTGTCAGGCCTTCGCAGACAATCGAGGAAATGACGGGCATGCGTCCCTTGAGCTCGTCGGCCACGATGCGCGTGACCTGGGCGCGTTCAATCGGTGTGAGCGAAAACACTTCACCGGTGTGGCCATTGGTCATCACGGCCACCACACCTTTGTGGCTGGCGAGCCAGGAGGCGAGGCGGCGCAAAGCGGGTTCGTCAATCCGGTTGTCGGGGGTAAACGGGCAGGCGATGGCGGGAATAATCCCCCGATAATTGGCGATGGTTGGCATGGAAGCTCCTGAGTTGTAGATTGATGAAAAGATGCCGAATGATCAGCCAGCCCGTGCAACACGTCCAATACTCGAAACGCATAGAACTATTCATTTATGGGCCCCGGCAACCGACCGCTTGATCTTGAATGGCTGGAAGACTTCCTGGCGCTGGCCGACAGCGGCAATTTCTCCCGCGCGGCGCAGGTGCGCGCCATCGCGCAGCCCGCGTTCAGCCGTCACATCAAATCACTCGAAGAATGGGTCGGCGTTGATCTGTTTGACCGCAGTGCCCACCCGGTATCGCTGACCGAAGCGGGCAAACGCTTCCACCCTTCCGTGGACGACCTGCTGCAACGGCTGGAGGTATCGCGACTCAAGGCCCGTGCGGCCCATGAGCAGGCCGCCATCAGCCTGCGTTTTGCCGCCACGCACGTCCTGTCGTTGACGTTTTTCCCCAGCTGGCTCAGCGGCATCGAGGCGCAGTTGCGGCTGGGGCCCATCCAGATGATTTCAGACAACCTGGTTGCCTGCGAGGAACTGATGCTGCAGCGGCGCGTTCAGTTTTTGCTCTGCCACGGCCATTCGTCGGTACCCTGCCGTCTCGACGACATCCAGTTTGCGTTTGCGCGCGTCAGCGACGACGTCCTGCTTCCTGTGGCGGCACCTCTTGCCAGCGGGAAACCGCAGTACTGGATCGACGATTCATTGAAAAAAACTCAACCCATCCTGACTTACAGCCAGGAATCCGGGCTGGGGCGCATCATGCGCGCCCTGATGCCTTCGGCCCTTGAAGAAGAACCGTTTACCACCGTGTTCACCGCCCACCACGCGGTGCTGCTGAAAACCATGGTGATGGAAGGACGAGGCATTGCGTGGCTGCCCCAGAGTCTGATCAAGGACGAACTCAGTACCGGGAAACTGCTGGCGGCCGGCAGCTCCCAATGGCATATTCCCGTCGACATCCGCCTTTACCGCCAGCGCGCCGCCCTGGCCGCGCCGGCGGAAGCATTGTGGCAAGTCGTTGCCGGGAGATGAAGCAACAAAGTCATCTCACGCCCGGGTTCATCGGTTTCCAGACCTTGTAGGCCTTGGTATTGCAGGTGTCTACGGTGGCCCTAGTCCGTGCTGAAACGGTAAACCGTACGGCCCGCACGGCGTTGACCGGGCTCATACACCGCCGAAGGAAATGCCGGCCTGTTGGGTGCGTTGGGATAAGCCTGCGGCTCAAAGCACAGTCCTTGCTGCTGAAAGTAAGTCCGGCCGCCCTTGCCCGGGCCTCCCGCCAATGGCTCTTGCGGCTGCAAGCCGCTGTAGAACTGCAGGGCCGGCTCGGTTGACCAGACTTCCATCACGCGGCCGCTTTCCGGTGCGCGAACGCGGGCGCACAGGGCCAGCGTGCCGTCGGCGGGGTGGTCCAGCAAAAAACAGCTGTCGTAGCCATCGACCGCATCGATTGCCGGCATTCTGGCGCCAGCCTGCAGCGGCGCGCCGTGCACCCGCGTACTGAGCACGGTGGCCTGGCGAAAATCAAAGGACGTACCGGCCACCGGCAGGATGTCCCCCGTTGCGATGAGGTCCGCCGTCATCCCGAAGTAACGCTCCGCACAAATCATCACCTCATGGCCCAGAGCACTGCCGCTGGCCTCGCCATTCAGGTTGAAAAAAGCATGTGTGGTGAAACTGGCTACCGTGGGTTTGTCCAGGGCCAGGGCTTCGTAGTCCAGTTGCAGCTCATTGGCTTCGGTGAGGCTGTACACGAGACGCAGCGCCATCGCACCGGGGAAGCCCTCTTCGCCATCGGCGAATAGATAGCGCATTTCAACGCTGGCGTCGTCGTGCTGCACGGCATCGAAGACGCGAAAGCGCGACCCCTTCAGCCCGCCGTGCAGGCAATGTCTGCCGTTGTTGGCCGTCAGCACATGCGCGGTTCCGGCGAGTGTGAAGCGGGCATTCTCAATGCGCCCGGCATAACGCCCCACAAATGCACCCATGGAGGGAGCGCCCTTCACCACGGCATCCAGGCAGTCGTAGCCCAGCACCACGTCGTCCAGCCGGCCAGCGCGGTCCGGGACCAGCAACTGCTCAATCTTGGCGCCATAACTGGTGATGCCCGCCACCATGCCCCGCCGATTGCGCAGCGTGAACAAACGGACGGGTTTGCCAACGACTTCACCGTCAAAGCGTGCCGGATCCAGCAATGCTGCGGCGAGCGGCGGTGATGATGAGACGCTGTTGTTGTGCTGAGAAATGGCAACTCTCCTTCGGCGCAATGTCAATCGACGGTCACTGCAACCCGGCCAGTAGCGAGTCCAGCAACTAGTCCAGCTTGATGCCCGCGTCCGTGACGACCTTGGCCCAACGGCTTTTCTCTCGGTTGAAAAAGTCATCCTGTTGGGCCGACGTCATGGTCACCACCTCAGCGCCCTGGCCCGCCAGTTTGGCACGGATGTCCGGGCTGCGGATGATCTTGATGAGCTCAGTATTGAGCCGGCTCACGATGGCGGCTGGTGTGCCATTGGCAAGCAGCAGTCCCTGCCAGGTTCCGGATTCAAAATTGGTGATCCCCTGCTCGGACAAGGTCGGGACGTTGCCGATCAGCGGCATGCGCGTGCTCTTGGAAACACCCAGTATCTTGAGCTTGCCGCTTTGCACGTGCGGCAAGGTAGCCAGCATGCCATTCATCAGGACCTGCGTCTGGCCGGCGATGGTGTCGGTGATCGCTTGCGAGCCACCCTTGTAGGGGATGTATTGCCACTTGGCGCCGCTGGCGCGCTCCACCGCAACCCCCGCCAGGTGCGGCGCGCTGCCCATGGCGGTCACCGCAAAATTGATATTCGACCGCTTCGACAACTCCACCAGCTCCTTGAGGTTGTTGGCCGGCACGGAGGGGTGCACCACCAGCAAATGAGGTGAATACGCCAGCATGGTCACGCCGCGCAGATCCTTGGAGGGATCAAACCCCAGCTTGGTGTAGACCGACGGGCTGATGGCCAGCGCGCCGGTGTCGCAGAGCAGCAGCGTATAGCCGTCGGGTGCAGACTTCGCCACAAAATCCGCGCCCAGATTGCCATTGGCGCCGGCCTTGTTGTCAACGATGACGCTTTGCTTGAGGGCGTCGGACAAGGGCTGGGCAATCGCACGCGCAATGATGTCCGACGATCCGCCCGGCGGGTAGGGAACCACCAGCCTGATGGGCTTGAGTGGCCAGTTCGGCGTTTGCGCGCTGGCCGCGCCGAGCCCCAGCGCACCACAACCCAGGGCCAGGGAAGCACCGACAAGTTCTCTTCGATTAATGGACATGACGTCTCCTGCTCGTTGTTTGAAAAAACCGCTCCCGGCCTCAGCCTGCGGTCATGAAATCCTTGAACTCAGGCGACCTGGTGATTGGCCATGAGTTCCAGTGCGCGTACCAGCGCGGAGTGGTCGAGGTCCTGCATGCCGTTGGCACTGCAGGCCTGCATCAGTTGCGCCGCCCCTGCGGTTTGCGGCAAGGCTACACCCAGGGTTCTCGCGCCGGCCAGCGCCAGGTTCAAATCCTTCTGGTGCAGGCCAATCCGGAAGCCAGGCGCAAAAGTCCGCTTGATCATGCGCTCGCCGTGCACCTCCAGAATGCGGGAAGAAGCAAAACCGCCCATCAGCGCCTGGCGCACTTTGGCAGGGTCGGCCCCGGCCTTGCTGGCAAACAGCAACGCTTCGCCGACAGCCGCGATGTTCAGCGCCACAATGATCTGGTTGGCCACCTTGCAGGTTTGCCCGTCGCCATTGCCACCCACCAGCGTGATGTTCTTGCCCATCAACTCAAACAGCGGCCGCACGCGTTCAAATACCGCGTCGGGACCACCCACCATGATGGTGAGGCTGGCGGCTTTGGCGCCCACTTCACCGCCCGATACCGGCGCATCGAGGTAGTCGCAATCCAGTGCATTGATTTTCTTGGCAAATTCCTTGGTCTCCATCGGCGAGATGGAACTCATGTCGACGACCGTCTTGCCTTTGGTCAAACCGGAGGCCACGCCGTTTTCACCAAACAGCACTTTGGCCACATCGGGTGTGTCCGGCAGCATCAGAAAAATGATGTCGGCCTGCTCGGCCACTTCGCGGATGGAACCGCAGGCTTTCGCCTTGCCCGTGAGCAGGTCGGCAGGTACCTTGCTGCGCGTGTGCAGAAAAACTTCATGCCCTGCATTGATCAGGTGGGACGCCATCGGCGCTCCCATGATGCCCAGGCCGATAAAACCAAGCTTGCTCATTGAATGACTCCAGTCAAAGTGATTTAAAAAAGTGTCCGTCAGGCGCGGTAACGGTCGCGCAGGGCCTGCGTGGCCGAGCGGAAGGTGCCCAGGTCGCTTCCGACACCCACAAACGTGGCGCCCATCTCCATGTAGCGGCGCGCATCGGCTTCAACGGGGGCCAGGATGCCGATGGGCTTGCCGCTGGCTTTGGCATCGGCAAACACGGCGGCAATGGCGGCTTGCACGTCGGGGTGGCCCGCGTTGCCCAGGTGGCCCAGGCCGGCCGCCAGATCCGAGGGGCCGACGAAGATGCAGTCCACCCCGTCCAGCGCGGCAATTTCGCGCGTGGCGGCGATGCCGGCACGGCTCTCGATCTGCACCATCACGCAGATCTGCTCGTTGACCAGCTTGAAGTAATCGACCACCGTGCCATAACGATTGCTGCGCTGGGACACCGACACGCCCCGGATGCCCTGCGGCGGGTAACGCGTGGCAGAAACAGCGCGGCGCGCTTCATCGGCGCTCTCCACGAAGGGGATGAGAAAGTTGTAGAAACCAGCGTCCAGCAGCCGCTTGATTTCGACCACGTTGTTGGACGAAGGCCGCACCACTGGCGCGGTCACGCTGTCCTTGAGCGCCATCAGCTGCGGAATGAAGGTGGCCACGTCGTTTGGCGAATGCTCGCCGTCCAGCAGCACCCAGTCGAAGCCGGCCACGCCGAGGACCTCGGTGGTGATGGCGTTGGACAGCGACGACCAGCAGCCAATCAGCCGCTTGCCGGCCAGCAGGTCGCGTTTGAAACTGTTGGGAAAGGATTGGTAAGGTGTGGTTTGGGTCATGTGAATTCTTCCTGTGAAGCGTCAGATTCAGATTCAGGTTCAGGTTCAGGTTCAGGTAATGGGCGCCGGATTGAAAAGAACCAGCGCGTTGTGCAGTTTCCAGTGCTCCGCCCAGGTTTTCTTGCGGCCACTGGCAACTTCCAGCATGAGGTGAAACAGCTCCCAGCCAAGCTCTTCGATGGTGGCCTCGCCGTCGGCAATACGGCCGGCGTTCACGTCCATCAGGTCATGCCAGCGCCGGGCCAGGTCGCTGCGCGTGGCCACCTTGATCACCGGTACCTCCGCCAGCCCGTACGGCGTGCCGCGTCCCGTTGTGAAAATGTGCAGGTTGATGCCAGCCGCCAGCTGCAGCGTGCCGCAAATGAAGTCACTGGCCGGCGTGGCCGCATAAATCAGGCCTTTCTGCCTGACTTTTTCACCCGGCGACAGCACGCCGCTAATCGGCGCCGTGCCCGACTTCACGATGGAGCCCATGGCTTTTTCGACGATGTTGGACAGGCCGCCCTTTTTGTTGCCGGGCGTGGTGTTGGCGCTGCGGTCAACCCGTCCCTTTTGCAGGTAAGCGTCGTACCAGGCCATCTCCCGGATCATCGCTTCGGCGACTTCGGGCGTGGCGGCACGCGAGGTGAGCTGGTCGATGCCGTCCCGGACCTCGGTGGTCTCGGAAAACATCACCGTGGCACCGGCGCGCACCAGCAAATCGGTGGCAAAACCAACTGCCGGATTGGCCGTCACGCCAGAAAAGGCATCGCTGCCGCCGCACTGCACACCCACCACCAGTTCACTGGCGGGGACGGTTTCGCGCCGGCGGGCATCGAGCCGCTCCAGGTGCAGCAAGGCCGTGTCCATGATGGAGTCGATCATCGACATGAAGCCCACGTGATGCTCGGCTTGCAGGCAGACCACATCCAGCTCGGCCTCGGCGCTGACGCCGACATCGGCCACATTGCGTTCGTCGACGATCTGGATGGTGCCGGGCGGCAGCAGGCGCTCGGGCTGGAGCTTTTCGCAGCCCAGGCTCACCACCATCACCTCGCCACCGAAATTCGGGTTGAGCGTGATGTTGCGCAAGGTGCGGATCGGGATGATCGCGTCCGGCGCGTCGATGGCCACGCCGCATCCGTAGGTGTGCTCCAGGCCCACCACGTCGTCCACGTTCGGGAAGCGCGGCAGCAATTCATCCTTGATGCGCTTGACGGCAAATTCCACCACGCCCGCCACACACTGCACGGTCGTGGTGATGGCAAGGATGTTGCGGCTGCCGACCGATCCGTCCGGGTTGCGGTAGCCCTCAAAGGTATAGCCCTCCAGCGGTGGCAGCACCGGCGGCCGCACGGTGGCGATGGGCAAATTGTCGAGCTCGCGTGCCGAGGGCATCTCAAGCAGCCGCTCATGCACCCAGCTCCCGGCCGGGATGTCCTTGAGCGCATAGCCGATCGGCACGTTGTAACGCAGCACCGCGGTGCCCTTGGGCAGGTCGACCAGCGCGACCTTGTGCCCCTGCGGCACCTGCTCGCACAGCCGCAAGCCGCTGGCGAAGACGCTGCCGGCCGGCAACCCGCCGTCGTTGGCCACGATCGCGACGTTGTCGTGATCGTGCATGGTGATGTACAGCGGGACCTTCTTTGTCGCGGTGCCCGGGACAGCCTGCGGCTCGGCCCGCGACGCAGCCTGAGATGTGGCCTGCGATGCGGCCTGTGCAGGAGGATTGGTCATGGTGAGACTATCTTCAAACGAAAACGCTTACTTGTACAGCGCCGGCAACCACAACGAGAAAGCCGGCACATAAGTCACGAGCAGCAGGCAGAGACCGAGCGCGCCGTAGAAGGGGGCGATCGAACGCATCACCTGGCCGACCGAGATGCCGCCGATGGCGCAGCCGACGAATTGCACCGTCCCGACCGGCGGCGTGTTCAGCCCGAGCGCGCAGTTGATCAGCATCACGATGCCGAACTGCACCGGGTCCATGCCGAACTGCATCGCAATCGGCATGAAGATCGGCGTGCAGATCAGGATGGTCGCCGCCATGTCGAGAAAGGTGCCGAGCACGAACAGCAGCACATTGATCATCAGGAAGATGACCCAGGGCTCGCTGCTCACCGACTTCATCAGCTCGCCGGTCAGCTGCGGCACCTCGTACAGCGCCATGAAGTAGCCAAAGGCGGCCGAGATGCCAATCAGCAGCAGGACCACACCGGTCGTCTTGCAAGCCTTGGTGCAGGCCTTGAGGAAGTTCTCCCACGTCAGCGTCTTGTAGACAAACACCGTGATCGCCAGCGCCCAGGCCACGGCGATCGATGCCGACTCGGTGGCCGTGAATGCGCCCGACAAAATACCGGCGAGGATGATCACCACCACCAGCAGGCCCGGCAGCGAAGCACCGAAGGCACGCAACACCTCACCCCAGCCGGGGAAAGCGCCGCGTGTGGGGTAGCCGCGCTTGACGGCCACGTAGTAAGCCGCGCCGAGGTTGCACAGGGTCAGGATCACCGCAGGAACCAGGCCCGCGAGGATCAGGCTCAGCACGCTGACCGAGGCGATCCCGGAGGTGGCCAGCGTGAAGATGATCATGTTGTGCGAGGTCGGCATGATGGCGCCGACCAGCGCGGCGTGCGTGGTGACGTTGACCGCATAGTCGGCGTCATAGCCTTCCTTCTTCATCAGCGGGATCATCACCGAGCCCATCGCCGACACGTCAGCCAGTGGCGAGCCAGCGACACCACCGAACAGCGTGCAACCGATCACGTTGCTCATGCCCAGGCCCCCGCGCACGTGGCCGACCAGGCTGTTGGCGAAGCGCACGATGCGCTCGGCAATGCCGCCGTAGAGCATCAGCTCGCCGGCGAAGACAAAAAACGGAATGGCCAGGAACGAGAACACCTGCATGCCGCCAACCATTTTCTGGAACACCACCGCAACCGGAAGACCCGCGGCAATGATGGTGGCCACGGATGACAGACCGATCGCAAACGCGACCGGCACACCAATCACGAGGAAGAGCGTGAAGCTCAGGGCGAGTACGGTCAGTTCCATGCGGGCTCCACTACTTGGCCGCGCAGCAGCGCGATCACATGTTCAATTGAAAACAGGACGATCAGCACGCCGGCAATCACCATCGGCAAATAGTCGATTCCGTCCGGGACGGGCAACATGGGTTTCTTTTCGTCCCATTTCGCGGCCATCCATAACCAGCCGCCGTAGACCATCAGCGCACCAAAGCTGCCAACAAGAAAATGAATCAGTATTTCGATGCGGTGCTGCCATTTCTCGGGCAGCAGCACGACGAGGGACTCCAGGCCAATGTGGCCGGCGTCGCGCACGCCGACCGCCAGGCCGAATGCGGTGACGAACAGCACCAGCAACAGGGCCAGTGCCTCGGCCCAGGTCGGCGTGTCATTGAGAATGTAGCGTCCGATCACCTGCCATTGGACGCACAGGACAACCGCGAGCAGTCCGATCACAGCCAGAGCCAGGCTGACTTTGGACAGCGTCGCGCAAAATTTTGTGTACATGGATTAATCTTTTTCTGACCTGACCGTCCCACCTCCCCGCAAAGGAAGGGAAGACAGGAGCCCCYCGCCTTGCGGCAGGAGGCGTGGCCTGCCCCGCAGGTTTACTTGGTGTCCTGAACCGCCTTGACGAGGCGCTTCATGTCTGGCGTGGTCATGAACTTGTCGTAGACCGGGCCCATCACGGCCTGGAACGACTTCTTGTCCACTTCCACGATCTCGGCGCCAGCAGCCTTGACATTGGCCAATGACTTCGCTTCCTGCTCATCCCACTTCTGGCGCTCAAATGCCACCGACTCCTTGGCCGCCGCGCGGATCATGTCCTGCTCGGCCTTGGGCAGCTTGTCATAGATCACCTTCGACATCACCAGGATCTCGGGCGCCATCGAATGCTCGGTCTTGGAATAGACCTTCACGGCTTCCACGTGCTTGGCCGTATCGAACGACGGAATGTTGTTCTCGGCGGCGTCAATCAGGCCGGTCTTCAGGCCGGTATAGACCTCGCCATAAGGCATGGGCGTGGCGTTGGCGCCCATCGCGCTGACCAGCGCGACCCACAGGTCCGACTGCTGGACGCGGATCTTCAGGCCCTTGGCATCAGCGACGGTCTTGATCGGCTTTTTGGCGTAGATCGAGCGCGCACCGCTGTCATAAAACGCCAGGCCGATGAAACCGGCGGACTCACAGCTCTTCAGGATCTCGTCACCGACCGGGCCGTCGAGCGACTTGCGCATGTGCGCAATGGAGCTGAACAAAAACGGCATCGTCGGCACCTGGGTCAACGGGCAGATGGCGTTCATCGGGCCGACATTGACGCGCGTGAAGTCGAGCGCGCCAATCTTGACCTGGTCGATGGTTTCCTTCTCGCTGCCGAGGGCCTGCTTGTTAAAGACCTTGATCTTGTGCTTGCCGCCGCTCTTTTTCTCGAGCAGTTCACCCATGTACTTGACAGCGGCCACGGTGGGGTAGTCATCGGCGTTGTGCGTATCGGCCGAGCGGAACTCGACGGCCTGGGCAGCACCCATGCCGAGGCCCGCCAGCAAAGCGGCAAGGGCGGCCGAGCGAATAGCCGAAATGCGGGGAGTTCTGTTTGTCATGATGCGATGTCTCCTGAGTTATGGTTGCGCGTTGAAATGGGAAAGCTACTGCGAAAACGGCGTTTCGGCAATGCCGCGAACGCCGGGATGAGCCACGAACACCGCGCCCGCCAGTGCCGGGTCATAGCCCGCCACGGGTTGCGCAGGGGTGATCGTGGTGATGAAAAGCTGGTCTATGCGAGGGCCGCCAAAGCAACACATCGCAGGCTTGGCGGCCGGAACTGCAATGGAGCGGTCCAGCTTGCCGGCGGGCGTGAAGCGGTGAACCAGACCGGCGTCATTGCCGCAAATCCAGTAACAGCCATCCTCGTCGACAGCGGCGCCGTCGGGCCGCCCCGGCAGCGGGTTCATGTCAACAAACACCCGCTGATTAGACGGTGTGCCGCTATCAGTGTCGTAATCAAATGCCCAGATGGTCTGCACTGATGGATGGGAATCCGACAGGTACATGGTGCGCCCGTCCGGGCTGAAAGCCAAGCCATTGGGCGTGATGAAGCCACCCAGGAGTTTTTTTGGTCCGCTGTTCTCGCTGTTCTTTTCGAGGCTGTAGAGGCACCCTGCCGCAGCCCCCAATGCCATGTCGAGCACCATGGTGCCAGCCAGAAAGCGCCCCTGGCGGTCGCAGCGGCCATCGTTGAAGCGCATGCCGGCCTGCGCATGCCGCACCCCGGCCAGCAGCCGGACATCCAGACGGCCGTCTTCATGCGGCTGCAGTTCAAACACACCGGTTTCCATGCCTGCCACCCAGCCGGCCTGCGGACCCCGCGAGGCGATGCAGGCCAGCATTTCGGGCGCCAGCCAGTGGCTGGTACGCCCTGTGTCGGCCTGCCAGCGGCACAGCGTGCGCGCAGGAATATCGACCCAATACAGCGCCTGCTCGTCGGCACGCCATACCGGGCTTTCGCCCGTGGCATTGCGCGCATCGAGCAGTAGCTCGGCCTGCGTCGCACTCGTGATGATGCTCATGCCTTCAATCGCCAAAAGGACCGGCCACGACAAAACCACCGCCCTGGTACTGGGCAACCGGATCGTTCAGATCCGGCTGGGGAGTGCGCGCGTAAACCGCATCGCGGAAAACATCCGAGCTGTCTTTCGGCACATAGCCGATATGGCGTGCGCGGCTGTTGTCCCACCAGGTGACCGCGTTATCCGACATGCCGAAGATGATGCTGTGGCCCAGCACCGGCGTTGTCAGGCAGGCCGTGATGAGGCGGTGCAGGTCGTCATAGCTCAGCCAGGTGGCCAGCATGCGGCGGTCCCTCGGCTCGGGAAATGAAGAGCCGATGCGCACGCAGGCGGTTTCAATGCCGTAGCGGTCAAAGTAGAGGCGTGCCAGGTCTTCCCCAAAAGCCTTGCTCAGCCCATAAAAGCCGTCGGGCCGCGGCGGATGATCCGCAGTGATCGTCTGGTCCTGGCGGTAAAAGCCGGTGACGTGGTTGGAGCTGGCAAACACCACGCGTTTGACGCCGTGTTTGCGCGCAGCCTCGTAGAGGTTGTAGGCGCCCAGGATATTGGCCTGCAGAATGGGCCCGAACGGCCCTTCGACGGACACGCCGCCCAGGTGAACGATGGCATCCACCCCCTTCACCATCTCATTGACGGCCGCCGCATCGGCCAGATCGGCCAGCACCACTTCTTCGCCCGCAGCGGCATCGCCGAAAGGCTGGACATCGGACAGCCGGAGCACCGAACAATTGGCCTTGAGACGCTCGCGCAGGGCTTTGCCCAAACCGCCCGCGGCGCCGGTCAACAGCAGTTTTTCATGAACTTTGATGGTCATTTTTGGCATTCCGGATCCAATTGCCAATTGCAACTGGACTTTTTTTTGAAGTTTGTTAAAGTCAACCCAACATCTCATCAGTCATAGGTTGTCTGACGACTGGAATTCTCCAATCCCTTCTTTAGCTTGTCAACGGTTTTTTAATGAATTCAAGGAAAACCCTTAGCCAACCCGAGCCCGATATGCCGCCCCCTCACGAGGCGCCGCTTCGCATGCGCCGCCCGCGCGGGCTGGTCGGCGAAATCGTTGAAAGCCTGGCCGCCAGCATCCGGGACGGGCAGTTGAAGCCCGGCGCCAAGCTCCCCACCGAGGCGGAAATCATGGCCCGGTTCGATGTCAGCCGCACCGTGGTTCGGGAGTCGCTGTCCAGGCTCCAGGCGTCTGGCCTGGTCGAAACCCGGCATGGCATAGGCACCTTTGTGCTACCGCCGCAAGAGACCGGCAACTTCAAGATCATGGCGGAAGACTTCGCCACGGTGGCCGATGTGATTTCGGTGCTGGAGTTGCGCATCAGCCTTGAAACCGAGGCTGCAGGCCTGGCTGCACAGAGGAGAACGCCTGAAAACCTGCTGGCCATGAAAAATGCACTGCGCGCCTTTCAGGACTCCATCAACGATGACTCCGACGCGGTGCCGCCCGACTTCCAGTTTCATATGGAAGTCGCCCGCTCCACAGGCAACCGGCACTTTGCCGATCTGATGACCTACCTGGGCACCATGATCATTCCGCGCACGCGCGTGAGCATCGTGCACCAGGCGCCAGAGGGCCGCCTGAATTACCTGGAGCGCGTCCATAGCGAGCATGAAAGCATTTACAGCGCGATCAGCAATCAGGATGCCGAGGCCGCACGCGCCGCCATGCGGACACACCTGTCCAACAGCCGCGAACGCCTGCGCCGAGGCAACAACGTGCTCGCGATGCAGACCCCGGAGGGGCGCACGACCCAGGGCTGACTCGTCGCGGCGGTACCGTCACGGCGGCACTTATGAGGGCATAACGGTTGGTGGGTGTGCGAAGTCTATACGTTGTACGACAACATACAACTAAGTGACTTCATCCGCCGACCACCATCGGCCCTGCCCCGCCTCCAAACACTGCCGCAGTTCCGCGGGCCCCAACGTCCCGATTTCATCAAATACGGCGAATCACCCGCTGGCCCCGCTGTGTCCGCGGCGTTTGATTTCAGGGCTGCTTCATCGGTCAGGTAGCGGCGCCAGCGAACAAGTGGCAGGCAAAAATCAACTGCCCCATTTCTGCATTTCCGTACCGGGGGTGTGATGGAGATGAACACCGGCGTTTCGCTCCCGTCTCCTGCGTAAGCACGCCCCCCCTCCCCCCGATTCATCCCAAGGGCATTTGCGCCCGGCTCATACGAGCCGCCCCGCCCCTGGTCGCCGCGCTTCCCTCCGATGACCGGGTCCGGATCTTTACTCGATCTGCGGGTAAACACCGAGAAAACAAGCAAGAAAGACAATTGAATTAGTTATGTTTTATAACCACAATTCATTCACTTCGAAAAAAATCTGACCATGACGTCCAACACCTCTTCCACCGACATCCAGCTTGACATTCGCGGCGACCACCAGGAGATCGCGGTGATCCGCCTGAGCCGCGCTGCCAAACGCAACGCCGTCAACGACAGCCTGATCCTGGCCTTGCGTGACATCTTCGAAAAACTGCCCACGACCATCCGTGCTGCCGTGATCCACGGCGAAGGCGCGCACTTCTGCGCCGGCCTGGACCTGGGCGAACTGCAGGAGCGCGACGCGGGCCAGGGCATGCACCATTCGCGCATGTGGCACGCCGCGCTCGAACGGGTGCAGTTCGGCCCGGTTCCGGTGATTGCCGCGCTGCAAGGCGCCGTGGTCGGCGGCGGGCTGGAGTTGGCCAGCGCCTGCCACATCCGCGTCGCCGACGAGTCCACCTTCTATGCGCTGCCGGAAGGTTCCCGTGGCATTTTTGTCGGCGGCGGCGGATCGGTCCGTATCCCCAAACTGATCGGCGTCGCACGCATGACCGACATGATGCTGACCGGCCGGGTCTACACCGCGCAAGACGGCGAACGCGCCGGCTTCGCGCAGTACCTGGTGCCCGAAGGCCAGGCCTTTGACAAGGCCATGGAACTGGCCGCGCGTGTGGCGCAAAACGCCCCTCTGACGAATTACGCACTGATGCATGCCCTGCCCCGGATTGCCGAGCAGCCGGCCGAGCAGGGCTACCTGACGGAAGCCTTGATGGCGGCGATTGCCCAAAGCGCGCCGGAGGCCAAGGACCGTGTTCGCGCCTTCCTCGAGGGCCGGGCCGACAAGGTGCAAAAAACCTGACACAGCGCGGCACAACGCGACCACACAACCCAACCCAACCCAACAGCAAAAAAATAAAACGCAACGCCCCCGGAAGAGACAAGCATGACGAGCCCGAAATTTCGCCCCCTGACTTTTGGCGTCACCCGCGTCAATCTGCGCGACGGTGCGCCTGGCGTGCACTACCTGCGCGCCGAGCAACCCCTGCTGGACTACCCCATCCGCATGACGGACCGCATGCAGTACTGGGCGCAGGTGGCGCCCGGCCGCATCTTCATGGCGCGTCGCGAAAAGCTTGCCGATGGCAGCACGGGTAACTGGCGGCATGTGAGCTACGCACAAGCCTGGGCCAGCGCACGCAGTATCGCCCAGGCGCTGGTCAACCGCGGCCTGAGCGCGGAACGCCCGGTGGTCATCCTGTCCGAGAACGACCTCGAACACGCGCTACTGGCGCTGGGCTGCATGGTGGCCGGCGTGCCTTTCGTGCCGACCTCGCCCCCCTACTCCCTCGTCAGCCAGGACTACGCCAAACTGCGCCATGTGCTGAAGACGGTCACGCCGGGACTGGTCTTTGCTGCGGATGCCTCACGCTATGGCAAGGCCATCACGGCCACAGTCGGCGCCGACGTGGAGGTCGTGCTGACGGCCGGCAAGGTCGCCGGGCGTGAGACAACGCCGTTTTCTGACCTGGTTGAAACAATGGCCACGCCGGCCGTGGATGAGGCCATGCAGGCTACCGGTCCGGACACGATTGTGAAGTTTCTCTTCACCAGCGGTTCGACCAAACTACCCAAGGCCGTGATCAACACGCAGCGTATGTGGTGCGCCAACCAGCAGCAGATGGCCCAGTCCATGCCGGTGCTGACCGAGGCGCCGCCCGTGCTGGTGGACTGGCTGCCCTGGAACCACACCTTTGGTGGCAACCACAATTTCGGCATGGTCGTGTTCCATGGCGGCACCCTGTACATCGACGACGGCAAGCCCACGCCAGCGCTGATGCATGAGACGCTGCGCAATCTGCGCGAAATTGCGCCCACGATCTATTTCAACGTGCCGACCGGCTTCGAGGCCATTGCCGACGCGATGAAGACGGACGACGCCTTGCGTGGCAAGCTGCTGTCGCGCGTCCGCATGTTCTTCTACGCAGGCGCCGCGCTGGCCCAGGCGGTGTGGGACAGCCTGTATGAATCCCAGGAAAAGGAAATCGGCGAGCGCATCGTGATGGCCACGGGCCTTGGCATGACCGAGTCCGGGCCGTTCGCGATCTTCGTGACCAACTCCAGCGTGAAAGCCGGCGACATCGGGGTGCCGGCACCCGGCATGGAACTCAAGCTGGTAGACGTGCAAGGCAAGATCGAGGTGCGCTACAAGGGCCCCAACATCACGCCGGGCTTCTGGCGCGACGCCACGGAGACCGCCAAGGCCTTTGATGAAGAAGGATTTCTCTGCACTGGCGACGCGGTCAAATGGATTGACGAGACCGACATCCACCTGGGCCTCAGGTTCGATGGCCGCATCGCCGAGGACTTCAAGCTCGCCACCGGCACCTTCGTCAGCGTGGGGCCGCTGCGCGGAAAAATCATTGCGGCCGGTGCGCCCTACATTCAGGACGCGGTACTGACTGGGCTCAATATGAAGGAGGTGGGCGCCATGGTGTTTCCTACCCAGGCCGTGAGGGCCTTGAGTGGCCTGGACGCCAACGCGCCCATGGCCGATGTACTGAACAGCCCCGGCGTGCTGGCGCAATTCCAGAAGGTGGTGGATGAGCTCGCACGATCGGCTACCGGTAGCGCCAACCGCATCGCACGCCTGTGTCTGCTGCCAGACCCTCCCACCATTGACCGCGGCGAGATCACCGACAAGGGTTCCATCAACCAGCGCGCCGTGCTGACGCATCGGGCCGAAACCGTGGTGGCCCTGCATGCCGATGAACTGCGCTACATCGTCAAGCCCTCCCTCTGAAAACATCGAAAGCCGCTCATGACCTCCAAAGGATTTTTCAACGCGTTCGACGATGTCTGGATGCTCGATGGCGTTCGCACCCCCCTGGTCGATTACTGCGGTGCCCTGGGCCACGTATCGCCGACCGATCTGGGTATCAAGGCAGCACGCGCCGTGCTGCACCGCGCGGGCGTCAGCGCTGAGCACATCGATTCGGTGATTGCCGGCAACATGGCACCCGGTGACTTTGACCAGTTTGTTCTCCCGCGTCACATCGGCCTGTATGCCGGCGTGCCCATGGAAGTGCCGGCCATCATGGTGCAGCGCATTTGCGGAACGGGTTTTGAGCTGTTTCGCCAGGCGGGGGAACAAATCCAGAGCGGCACTGCCGAGGCCGCGCTGCTGGTCGGCACCGAGAGCATGACACGCAACCCGATTGCAGCGTTTGACCACCGCAACGGCTTCAAGCTCGGCGCGCCAGTGGGCTTCAAGGACTTCATGTGGGAGGCGCTCAAAGACCCGGCGGCCGGCATCAACATGATCCAGACCGCCGAGAACCTGGCGAAGAAATACGGCATCACGCGCGAGCAGGTGGACGAATTCGCCTCGCAGTCATTTGCCAAGGCTGTCGCCGCGCAGCAGGCGGGCTTTCATGCCGGCGAAATTGCACCCGTGGTCACCGAAAAATTTGAACTCGAAGGCTACAAGCCGCGCGGCATCACGCTGCAGGGCAAGATCACCGAGGTGGCGCAGGACACCCACGCCCGCATCTCCCCGCCCGAAGTGCTGGCCAAACTCCGCCCCGTGTATGAAGGCGGCGTGCAGACCGGCGGCAACAGCGCGGCGCTGGTCGATGCCGCTGCCGCGGCCATCGTGGCGTCTGGCAACTATGCCAGGGCCCATGACAAAAAGCCACTCGCACGCGTGGTCGCCGCAGCCGCCGTGGGCGTGCCGCCCGAGATCATGGGCATAGGCCCGGCACCCGCGATCCGCCTGCTGCTGGCGCGCTGCGGACTCACATTGGACCAGATTGGCCGTTTCGAGATCAACGAAGCCCAGGGTGCGCAGACGCTGGCCGTGGGCCGCGAACTGGGGCTGGACATGACCAGGCTCAACGTCAACGGCGGCGCCATCGCACTGGGCCACCCGCTGGCCGCTACCGGTGTGCGCCTGACCATCACGCTGGCGCGCGAGATGCAGCGTGCCGGCGTGCGTTACGGCATCTCGTCGGCCTGCGTCGGTGGTGGACAAGGCATTGCGCTGCTTCTGGAAAACCCGGGCGCGGCCTGACGAGCATTGGACGCATTGGACATCTCCTCCTGTAAATGCCCTTGCGTCACTAAATAGCAAACCAGTAGCAAACCAGAATTTTTGAAAGCCTGACATGAATATTCAAGGACAAGCCGCCCTTGTCACGGGCGGCGGCTCCGGGCTCGGCGAAGCCACTGCGCGCGAACTCGCCGGCCTGGGCGCAAAAGTCGCAGTGCTTGACGTCAACCTCGCCAACGCCGACAAGGTGGCCGCCGGGATCAACGCGGCGCACGGGGATGGCAGCGCCGTCGCCTGCCAATGCGACATCACCGACACCGAAAGCCTGCAGGCAGCCATGGCCAAAGCCACTGCCGCGCATGGCCCGGCCCGCATCCTGATGAGCATTGCCGGTATTGGCACTGCCAGGCGCGTGGTCGGCCGCGACGGCTCACCCGCCCCGCTGGAGGACTTTGTGCGCGTGGTGAGCGTCAATCTGGTCGGCACCTACAACGCAGCCCGCCTGTTTGCGGCAGAGTGCGCCAAGCTGGCACCGCTGGAAGACGGCGAGCGCGGCGTGATGGTATTCACCGCCTCGGTGGCCGCCTTTGATGGCCAGGTCGGCCAGCAAGCCTACAGCGCATCCAAGAGCGGCGTTGTCGGCATGACCTTACCCATGGCCCGCGATCTGGCGCAGCACGGCATTCGGGTTTGCACCATCGCCCCCGGCCTGTTTGCGACACCGCTGATGCGAACCCTGCCCGAGCCGGTGCAGCAGTCGCTGGCCGAGAGCATCCCGTTTCCTCCACGCCTGGGCAAACCGGAAGAGTTCGCCCAACTGGCCAGCCACATCGTCACCAACATGCACCTGAACGGCGAAGTGATTCGTCTCGACGGCGCTCTGCGCATGGCGCCACGCTGACCCGGGAGCCCCTCATGAGCAAAACCACCGTCTACGACATCAAGGTGCAGTTCGGCGACTGCGACCCTGCCGGCATCGTGTTCTTCCCCAACTTTTCGAAGTGGATGGACGCCGCCTCGCTGCACTTTTTCATGGAATGCGGCGTGCCGCCCTGGCGTGAACTCGTCAAGACCACCGGCATCGTCGGCACGCCCCTGCTGGAGATCCACACCAAATTCATGCGCCCCGCCACCTACGGCCAGACGCTGCACATCCACACCAGCGTCGAGGAGTGGCGCGACAAGGTGTTCATCCAGAAACACATCGTCAAGCGCGGCGAAGAGGTGTTATGCGAAGGCCGCGAAACCCGCGCCTTCGTGGTACGCCCAGCGGGCGAACCCGACCGCATCAAGGCCATCCCGATTCCGGACGACATCAAGGCCAGGTGCGTTGAGTAGCTGAGCCCATTGATCTTCAAGAACCTGCATTTTTAAATCAACGAGACAAGCCCATGACGACACACCGCGCCGCCGCCTGCCCGCAACCAGACGTGGCGCGCAGCATGGCGCAATCGGCCGACCTGCTCGGGACGGACGCAGAGGAATGGCGCCGCCTGATCAAGACCCTCGGGCTCTTCGCCGAGTCTTGATGCGCTTGCCTTCCACTGATCCATTCGCTTCCCTCGCCTACCTAACTACAAGGAGACATTTCATGCAAACACGTCGCAATTTCATTCAGACCTCGGCGGCGCTCGCAGCAGCGACCGCCGGCCTCGCGCCTTTTTCCGCCTTCGCGCAGGCGCTGGAGCAGGTCAAGATTCTTTACGGCTTTCCGGCCGGCAGCTCAGGCGACATTTGCGCGCGCCGCGTAGGCGACAGGCTCGGCGGTACCGCTTACGCCAAAACCAACGCGATCGTGGACACCAAGGCCGGAGCCGGTGGCCGCATTGCGCTGGAAGGGCTCAAGATGGCCGCGGCGGACGGGTCTGTGCTGGCGATGACACCGTTCTCATGCATGTCGCTGTATCCGCACATCTACAAAAAACTGGCTTATGACCCGTTCAAGGACTTTGTACCCGTGGGGACCGCCTCCGTGATGCATCATGGCCTGGCCGTCGGGCCCCTTGTGCCTGCCTCGGTCAAGAACGTCCAGGACTTTCTCGCATGGGCCAGGGCCAACCCGAAAGACGCCAGCTATGGCTCACCCGCGGCCGGCTCAACCCCTCACTTCATTGGTGCCTTGCTGGGCATGAACAACAACGTTGAGCTCAAGCACGTGCCCTACCGTGGGTCAGTGCCTGGTGTGACCGATGTTGTTGGCGGACAGCTCGCCGCGATGGTCACACCGCACGGCGATTTCATTCCCAACCACAAGGCCGGCAAGCTGCGCCTCCTGGCAACATCCGGAAAACAGCGTTCGCCGTTCGTACCCGAAGTCGCGACCTTCGCCGAGCAGGGCTTTGCCGACCTGACAGTCGAAGAGTGGTTCGGTTTTTACGCGCCTGCGAAAACCCCTACGGCTGTTGTTGCCGCAGCCAATGCCGCGATCAACCTCGCGATCAAGGACAAATCCGTCATTGATTCGTTGACGGTGGTGGGATTGATCCCGTTTGGTGGCAGCCCTGAAGACATGGCGCGCAGCCAAAAAATTGAGTTTGACCGCTGGGGTCCGCTGATCAAGAAAATCGGCTTCACTGCCGAATCCTGATGCCTGACTGACGAGTCGCGACGGCGATCCATGCACTACCAGCCCACTGTTGCGATGCTGCAGGGGGTTCAAATTTCAGCTGTTAGAGGCCAATGACATTCCGGGAACTTGTGAATCCGCTGAAAGATTCAGTCGCCACTGAGCAACGACATTCCGGGAATGGCCTGGTCGAAAAATCAACCACCACAACCACCACGAGACAAGCATGAAAATTTCCTCCCTCATCACCCTGACCGGACTGGCCGGACTGGCCACCGCAGGTGCCGTTCAAGCGCAAAGCGTCAGCCTTTACGGCATCATCGATGCTGGCGTCGAGTCTGTCAGCAACGTCGCGCCGGCCGGCGGCCGCATCACGCGCATGCCCTCCAATACCGGCATCCTTCCTTCCCGGGTGGGCATGCGTGGCACGGAAGATCTTGGCGGCGGCTTGAGCGCCATCTACACGCTTGAAATGGGTTTTGCCCCGGACACAGGCGCTTCGGGCCAAGGTGGCCGCCTGTTCGGACGCCAGTCGACGGTGGGACTCAGTGGTGATTGGGGCGCGGTCACGCTGGGCCGTCAATGGACCATGCTGTTCTGGTCCCTGCTGGATTCGGATATTGTGGGGCCCAGCATCTATGGACTCGGCTCTCTGGACAGCTACATCCCCAATTCACGCATCGACAATTCGATTGCGTACAAAGGCAAATTCAGCGACTTCACCGTAGGCGCTACCTACAGCCTGGGCCGTGACACCGTCAATGCAGGTCCATCGCCTGCTGGAACCAATTGCGCAGGCGAAAGCGGGGCTGATTCCAAGGCATGCCGCGAGTGGTCGGCCATGGTGAAATACGACACCACGACCTGGGGTGCAGCATTGGCTTATGACGAACTGAACGGCCGCACGCCTGCCAGCGCTACGGATGTGGTGCTGCCTGCCGGCCTGACCAGCAGTTCCAAATCCGACTCCCGGCTGATGGTGAACGGATACGTGAACCTGGCCAGCGTCAAAGTCGGCGGTGGTGTCATTCGCCGCAACAACGACGGCAGCGCGACGCGACCCAAAAGCGACCTTTGGTACGTCGCAGCCTCTTACCCGGTCTCTCCGGCCTGGACGATTGACGGAACTCTCGCCAAGCTGAACTACAAGAATGTCGACAACTTTGACTCCACCCTGCTGGCGGTGCGATCGCTGTACAAGTTATCGAAACGTACGACCTTGTACGCTCAAATCGGCACGATTCGCAACGATAGCCTGACCAACGTTTCTGTAAGTGGCGGTGCACCGGGCAGCAACCCCGCTTTGGGTGGATCGCAGACCGGGACGATGGTGGGCATCAACCACAGGTTCTAAGCGTAGAGACCTTTGCGCATGAACTACCAGCCCCATCTGCACGATATCTGCTTCATTCTTCACGATGTGCTCAAAGCCCCTGCACAGCTGCAGGCGCTTGAGCCCCATGCGGACTGCGATATCGAGCTGATGCGGCAGGTGCTGGACGAGGCGGGGAAATTCGTCACGCAAGAGGTCGCGCCGCTGCAAGGTGTCGGTGATGCCATCGGCTGCAAGTTTGTGGATGGCACAGTCATCGCACCGCCCGGGTTCAAGGACGCTTACCAGGCTTTCTGGCAAGCGGGTTGGCCCGCGCTGGCGTGCGCGCCCGAAGATGGCGGCCAGGGCCTGCCCGCCCTGCTCGAAGCCGTGCTCTATGAAATGCTCAGCGCCGCCAACCACGGCTGGACCATGGCGCCGGGCCTGCTGCATGGCGCCTACGAGTGCCTGAAGCACCACGGCAGCGACGACCTGAAGGCGCGTTACCTGACCAAAATCGCCACCGGCGAATGGCTGGCGACCATGTGCCTGACGGAACCCCACGCGGGCAGCGACCTCGGCCTGCTGCGCACCAAGGCCCTGCCGCAGCCCGATGGCAGTTTCCTGCTCAGTGGCACCAAAATCTTCATCTCCGGCGGTGAGCATGATCTGACCGACAACATCGTGCACCTGGTGCTGGCGCGCCTGCATGGACCTGGCATTGAAGCGCCACCCGGCCCGAAAGGCCTGTCGCTGTTCCTGGTGCCGAAGTTCATGCCCGATGGCACGCGCAGCCCGGTGCATTGCGAACGCATCGAGGAAAAGATGGGCTTGCACGGCAGCCCCACCTGCGTCATGCGCTTTGACGACGCAAAGGGCTGGATCGTCGGCGAGCCCGGCCGCGGCCTGAACGCCATGTTCGTGATGATGAACGCGGCACGGCTGCATGTGGCGCTGCAGGGCATCGGCCTGCTCGACGCCGCGTGGCAGAAGGCCGGCGCCTACGCCCGTGAGCGCCGCCAGATGCGCGTACCCGGGCGCGGCAATTCGGCGTTGAGCGTCGCCGGGCCGCCCCAAGGCGCTCAGGCCCCCTCGGGGGGCAGCGCAGCACGCGAAGCGGCAAGCGTGGGGGCGCCAATGACTGCTGATTTGATTGCCGGGCATCCCGCCATCCGCCGCATCCTGGACACCCAGCGCGCGTGGATCGACGGCGGCCGCGTGCTGGCCTACAAGACCGGCATCGAACTCGACATCGCCAGGCACCATCCCGATGCCGCGCGCCAGGGCAGTGCCCAGCGCTGGTGCAGCCTGGTCACGCCGGTGCTCAAAGCCGCACTCACCAGCCAGGCATTCCACGGCGCCAGCGAATGCCTGCAGGTATTCGGCGGCCATGGCTACGTGAAGGAATGGGGCATCGAGCAGATCGTGCGCGACTCGCGCGTGACCATGATCTACGAAGGCACGAACGAGGTCCAGGCCATTGACCTGCTGGTACGCAAAGTGTTGCCGGATGGCGGCGCGGCCCTGTCGGCGCTGCTACAGGAGCTGGGTGACGAACTGGATGCCGGTAACGCCGCGCACGCCGAGCTGTTGGGCCGCTTCGCTGGGCTGCGCCTGCTCGCTGCTGAACTGGCGCAGGCCGCTCCCGGCAGCCCCGAACTGCCCTACTGGGTTGCGGATGACTACCTGCGCGCGCTCACACTGGCACTGCTGGGCTGGGCCTGGGACCAGATCGAATCAACCGTGACGCCTCCGGCCTCCGGCGACGATGCCGGGCGCTGGACGGCGCCCGCAACTGCCCTGCGCCGCTGGGTGCTCCCGGAATTCGACATGCGCATGCGTATCATCAGGGACAGGCTGGACACCACGCAAATCTGAAACTGGACCGGCCGGAACCTTCTTCACCTTCAAGCTCATGCCCGAAAAATCTCCCGCCCCCGCCGTCGAAAAGGTCAAGACCACCTACCTGGAAGGCCTGATCGGTTACAACGCACGGCGCGCGGCGCTGGTCATCATCGACGCATTCCTGAAACAAATGGCCGTCTATGGGTTGCGACCCGTGGACTTTTCGGTCCTTTCCCTCATTCATCACAACCCCGGCATCACGTCACGCCAGCTTTGCGCGACGCTCAACATCCAGCCGCCCAATCTGGTGGGCATGATCAAGTCGCTGGAAAACCGCTCACTGCTGACCCGCCAGCCCCATCCCAATGACGGCCGGGCAGTGGGCCTGCACCTGACCGCCAGCGGACAGGCGCTGATGCATGACGCGGAACGCACGGCGCAGGCGCTGGAGTCCGACGCCGCCGCCCGCCTGACGGCGGCAGAGCGCAAAACCCTGCTCCGCCTGCTGCAGAAAATCTATCTGTGATGCCTGGAAGCCGGGCGCCTGGCATGCCGTGCCAGAAAACACAAACGCAAGCGCATTCGCCGCAACTTTTCAAGTCTTTTCGGCTGCAAGGCTAAACTGTACGGGCATAGGTAGCTATAAAACTAGTAGCAGCGCAGAAATTGCGTTATATTTGGCGCAAGCTTTTTGCTTGCCAGGCTGCCGCAGCCTGACCGTGACCCGATTGTGACCAGAGGAGATAACAATGAGCGCCAAAGAAAATGCAGCTGTCAGCCAGTTGCTTGAACTGCTGGAAGCACGCTATGCACTGCGCGTGTTGTGGGCCCTGAAAGACGGCCACCCCCAGACGTTCCGCCTTCTGCAAGACAGCATTGGCAGCATCACCCCCAACACCCTCAACACCCGGATCAAGGAATTGCGCGCCGCCGGCCTGCTCGGCCACGGCAGCGATGGCTACACGGTGACCACGCTGGGCGCCGACCTGCTCAAGCGCCTGAACGACCTGCAGGCGTTCGCCGGCAAGTGGGTCGTCAACCAGACCAAAGTCAGCATCGTCAAGAAAAAATAGCAGACCATAACAGCCCTTGCGCGCGGCGCGTCCAGGGCGGCTCCACGAGCCTTGACGAGGCAGGCCGTGCGCCTTCCCCTGTCTTGACCTCGTAATTCAGACCGCGGTTTCTCAGACAGCGGTTTCCAGCAGCTCGACCGGATTGCCAAATTTTTCAGCCGCCGCCCTGACGGCCGGGTCGCGCAGTCCACATAAAAAACCGCCGTCGATCAGCGGCTCGTCCCCCACTGTCACCGTGCTGTCCAGCGCGACCAGATCCATGTGAACGGGCGGCTCTTCCCACTGAGGCATGGTGCGCAATATGTAGTCGCTTGGGCGGGCCAGATCAATGCCAAAGTGAAGCGCTCCCGGCGCGTTGGAGCCGGCGGGGTAAATCGTGTGGCGCGGCGCCTTCGGATTGAAACCGCAACCCAGCTCGATCAACCGGCCGCCCACCAGCATTTCGCGCAGGATGCCGGCTTCGCGGCATTCGCCCGTGACTTCCACGATGGTGTCACTTTCAAACCGGCAGCCTATGCGTCCCTCGAACGGTTTTTCAAATCCAACCGCCCACTGGGGGTAAAACGTGCCCGACATTGCGACAGGCGCCTGTGCGTCGTTACGATGCGCCGTGCGGTCCCACAGGTTGGGGCCATGGGTGGGCAGGTAATGCACATAGCAACCCGGCTCGTCGGCAAACATTTTGCCGCGCCAGCGGTTGTGGGCGAGCAGCAACTCGCGCATCTCGGGCGTGTATTGAATGGAAAAATCGCTGCCCCGCACATCTGAAAACTTTACCGTGAAATCCTGGCCGGCCGGATAACGCCTGGCTGTGGCGCGAATGATTTCGCCGATCAACTCCGCCGGAAAACGCGCCTGCGGTGTATGCAGCAGATCGAGATCGCGGAAATACGTGATCTTGACCCAGCGCTGGCCCGCCGCGCGCCGGGCAATAAAAAACGGATCGAAAATCGAACAGAACCAGGTCGACACCACAAAGTCGGCCTCGGCCACCAGCACCTTGACCGACTCGGGCACCTCGGTCACCTGACTGGTGGTTTCCATGTACTGCCGTACCGTCGCGCCACGCGCGCGCGCCAGGCCCATGACAGCATCGGCCACCCGCGTGTCGAGCAGTGGGTCGGTCAGCAACAGCACTTTGTCGCCCTGCCTGAAGGCAAAGGTGCGTTGAAAATTCTCCAGCGCGGCAAAATAATTTTTTGTCTGCGTGATGACGGGATTCAGGGGCTGCGGCAATCCAGCCAACAGGTCGCCCGCAGCGCGGCCGGAAGATGCGATTTCGGAGTAGGCAGGTTTCATGGCAATCAGGTCTGAACGGAATACAGGGAATCAATCAAGGAATCAATCAATCAAGGAATAAAGGCTCAGTCAAGCGCAGCGCCCGAACGTCTGACGGCATCGCCCCAGAGCATCCGGCTGCTGGCCATGTGCCGGGCCAGCTCTTCGGGTGTGCCGGGCGCCACTTCGGCCCCGCGCGACTGCAGCTGGTTGCGCAGTTCAGGGTCGGCCAGCGCTTTATGAATAGCCAGATTCAGGCGATCAACCACAGGCCGCGGCGTACCGGCCGGTACAAAGATCGCGTCCCAGGCGCTGACGTCCAGGCCCGGGAGACCCGACTCGGCCAGGGTGGGTAGATCGGGCCAGCCGGCAACGCGCGTGCCAGTGGTCACGGCCAGGGGCTTGACGCGCCCGCTTTTGGCCTGTGGCGCCGCATTGGGCATCACCTCAATCATCAGGTCCACCTGTCCACCGATCAGGTCGGTCATGGCCTGCGCACCGCCGCGGTAGGGAATATGGACGACAGCCAGTCCCGCACGGGATTTGTAGATTTCACCCGCGAGGTGTGAGGTGGTGCCATTGCCCGCGGAACCAAACGTGTATTTTCCGGGGTGGGCTTTGAGCAGCCGGGTGAGTTCGGCCATCGAGTTGACCTGCAGCGTGGGCCTGACCACCACCATGGCGGCAATGCGCGTGAGCTGGCTCACCGGTTCAAAATCGCGCACCGGATCAAACCCTGGCGACTTGTAGATGGCATGGTTGATGGCATGCGTACCGTTGGTGCCATACAGCAGGGTATAGCCATCAGCAGGGGCTTTCGCGGCGGTGACGCTGCCTACATTACCGCCCGCACCCCCCAGGTTTTCCACCACGATGGGCTGGCCAAGTTCTTTGGCGGCGCGCAGCATGACCAGGCGCGCCAGCGTGTCGCCACCACCACCGGCAGGAAACGGAACAATCAGCCTGATGGGCTTGTTGGGATAAGCGGCGACCGGCTGGCCCTGCACGGCAGGCACGAGCGTGGCCAGCGCCACACCACAGACCCAGGCCAGGCGGGTGATGGATTGGGTGATGGATTTGATTGGGAGTTGCAGCTGCTTGAAGTGGGGCGGGGTCATGGCGTCTTCCGAAAGGACTGGTAATCACTGGGCTGGGCCCAGGTGGGCACAAACTATTCTTAGTTACCTTATATTTTTGCATGCAATATCTGTGTTTTTATCCGGTTAAACCCTTATTTTCCGATTTATTGCATGCAATAATGCCTTCTTTCTTTTTCTTATCGGTATGGCGACTTCCGACCCACACACCACACCACACCACACTTTATGAAGGCCCGCCGATGTCATCCCAGATCGACTACACCACCCGTGAACTGAGGCGAAAAATCCTCAGTGGCGAGGTAGCCCCCGGGAATCGCATGGTTGAGCTGGAGCTGTCGGCGCAACTGGCGGTGTCGCGCACCCCGATCCGCATCGCGCTCGGCGAACTGGAAAAGGAAGGCTTGCTCGAGCGCCTGCCCACCCGCGGCTTTCGGGTTCGCCAGTTCACGGTAGACGAAATCGCCAACGCCGTCGATGTGCGTGGCGTGCTCGAAGGAATGGCCGCCAGAACGGTGGCCGAGCGCGGCCTGAAGGCCAGCGTCCGTGACGAATTGCAGGCCTGCGTGGACGAAGGCCGGCTGCTGCTGCAACACGCCCAAGCCGCCGGCCATGTCATTGATGCGGCCCGCTGGGTGCCCATGAATGCGCGGTTTCACAATGCATTGGTACAGGCCGCCGGCAACAGCACCCTCACCTCTGCGCTGGCCCATGTGAGCAAGACACCCATGGCCGGCGCCGGCGCCCTGAGCCTCAACGGCATGCTGCCGCTGCTTGAATTCGGGTTCATCGCGCGGGCGCAAAGCGACCATGAAGACGTACTGGCTGCGCTGCTCGCGGGTGAAGGCGGACGTGCCGAAGCCCTGATGCGCGAGCATGCCCACCGCAGCCGCGACAACAAGCGCGAACTGATCATGCGAATGCAAAACCCTTCACCCGGCTGAGCCCTGTGGGCAGCGACCCATTTTTCAGGCGTGAAGGGGCTTTGTTCGCATGGCGCGCACACGTCCAAACCGGGCACAAACCGGAACTTTTCCGCTGCCGCCCGCCTGGCAATTACAATTCCCGGCAGCCCCGCTGAAGCAGCGGATCAAGGATGGGCCACCCGGAACGGGGCCGCGCCCGCCACATCGCCAAAATTTCGGCCCTAAAACCGAATCCCTTGTCTTGAAAAGGGCTTTGTAACCCCCAGCTAACCCGCTTGTTAGCTTAAACCTTGTCTTCGAGCATGTCTGAAAATACCCAACCCGAGCAAAATCAACCACTTACCGGAGCTCCGAGTCCCGAAGAGCTGGAAGCCGCCCAAGCCGCCAACGAGTTTGATGCACTGACCCAAGCCCAGGCTGAACTGGCCACCCTGCAGGCCAAAAACACCGACCTGGCCGACAGCTACCTGCGCGCCAAGGCCGAGACGGAAAATGCCCGCCGCCGCGCTGAAGACGAAATTGCCAAGGCGCGCAAATTCGCCCTCGAAAGCTTTGCGGAAAGCCTGCTTCCCGTCATCGACAGCCTGGAGGCCGGCCTGGCGCACAAGGACGCCACGCCCGAACAGATCCACGAGGGTGCAAACGCCACGCTCAAGCAGCTCAAAACCGCCCTCGAGCGCAACAAGGTCGTGGAAATCAACCCCACCAGCGGCAGCCGGTTCGACCCTCACCAGCACCAGGCGATCAGCATGGTGCCGGCCGAGCAGGAAGCCAACACCGTGGTCAGCGTGCTGCAAAAAGGCTACCTGATTTCGGACCGCGTGCTGCGACCCGCCCTGGTCACCGTAACCGCGCCGAAATAAACGCATAAATCAGGCTGAAGCACTTGAACTCGCACAAGTTATCCACAAGTCATCAACATAGTCGTTCACACGGCTGAGCCATCAGCCACACCACTATCCAATCGTCAACGAATCAAAAAAGCAGGAGTAAATCATGGGAAGAATCATCGGCATCGACCTGGGCACCACCAACAGCTGCGTGTCCATCATGGAAGGCAACACGCCCCGCGTGATTGAAAACTCGGAGGGCGCGCGCACGACCCCGTCCATCGTCGCCTACCAGGAAGATGGCGAGGTGCTGGTGGGTGCGTCGGCCAAGCGCCAGGCGGTCACCAATGCCAAGAACACCTTGTACGCGATCAAGCGCCTGATCGGCCGCAAGTTTACCGAGAAGGAAGTCCAGAAGGACATCAACCTCATGCCCTACAAGATCGCGGCTGCCGACAACGGCGATGCCTGGGTCGAAGTGCGCGGCAAGCAGATCTCGGCCCAGCAGGTCAGCGCCGACATTCTGCGCAAAATGAAAAAGACCGCCGAAGATTACCTCGGCGAGCCCGTCACCGAAGCCGTGATCACGGTGCCGGCCTATTTCAACGACGCGCAGCGCCAGGCCACCAAAGACGCCGGTCGCATTGCCGGCCTGGAAGTCAAGCGCATCATCAACGAGCCCACCGCTGCAGCCCTGGCCTTCGGACTGGACAAGCAGGAAAAGGGCGACCGCAAGATTGCCGTGTATGACCTGGGCGGCGGTACCTTCGACATCTCCATCATCGAAATTGCCGACGTTGACGGTGAAAAACAGTTTGAAGTGCTGTCCACCAATGGCGACACCTTCCTGGGCGGTGAAGACTTCGACCAGCGCATCATCGACCACATCATTGCCGAGTTCAAAAAAGAGCAAGGCGTGGACCTGAGCAAGGACGTGCTGGCCCTGCAGCGCCTGAAGGAGGCTGCCGAGAAAGCCAAAATCGAGCTGTCCAACAGCGCGCAGACCGACATCAACCTGCCCTACATCACCGCCGATGCCTCAGGCCCCAAACACCTGAACATCAAGCTGTCCCGCGCCAAGCTGGAAGCCCTGGTGGAAGAGCTGCTCGAGCGCACCCTTGCGCCCTGCCGTACCGCCATCAAGGATGCGGGCGTGTCGATTTCCGACATCCACGACGTGATTCTGGTCGGCGGCCAGACGCGAATGCCCAAGGTGCAGGAAATGGTCAAGGCGTTGTTTGGCAAGGAGCCGCGCAAGGACGTGAACCCCGACGAAGCCGTGGCCGTGGGTGCCGCGATTCAAGGCCAGGTGCTGTCGGGCGACCGCACCGACGTGTTGCTGCTCGACGTTACCCCGCTCTCCCTCGGTATCGAAACCATGGGCGGCGTGATGACCAAGATGATCAAGAAAAACACGACCATCCCGACGAAGTTTGCACAGACTTTCTCGACGGCTGAAGACAACCAGCCTGCCGTGACCATCAAGGTGTTCCAGGGCGAACGTGAAATCGCCTCGGGCAACAAGGCCTTGGGCGAATTCAACCTCGAAGGCATTCCGCCGGCAGCGCGCGGCACGCCGCAAATTGAAGTGTCCTTCGACATCGACGCCAACGGCATCCTGCACGTCGGCGCCAAGGACAAGGGCACCGGCAAGGAAAACAAGATCACCATCAAGGCCAACTCCGGTTTGTCTGAAGCCGAGATCCAGCAGATGGTGAAGGATGCCGAACTGAACGCCGAAGAAGACAAGAAAAAAGTCGAGTTCGTGCAGGCCAAGAACAACGCCGAAGCCATGGTGCACAGCGTGCGCAAATCGCTGGGCGAGTATGGCGACAAGCTGGAAGCCGGCGAGAAGGAAAAAATCGAGGCCGCCATCAAGGACATGGAAGAAGCACTCAAGGGCGACGACAAGGCCGCCATTGAAGCGAAGAACACGGCCCTGATGGAAGCCAGCCAGAAGCTGGGCGAAAAAATGTACGCCGACATGCAGTCATCCCAGGCAGCTGGCGCTGAGGCAGCGGCAGGCGGGGCAGGTGCCGAGCAGGCCCATGCCAAACCGGCCGACGACAACGTGGTGGACGCCGAAGTCAAGGAAGTCAAAAAGGGCTGAGAAGAAACAAGACCTGACGACAGGCGGCCCTGAATTGGCGCGATAACTGCATGCTGCAAGGCGGAAACCAGGAGCAATCCCGGATTTCCGCTTTTGCGTTTTCGGCCCATTCATGCAGCGTCAACCGATTCCGGCTTCTGTCTCGTTTGCCTCGTCCGCTGCGTTTGTGCACCGTTGTTTTGTGCCCTGTTGTTTTGTGCACTGTTGTGATTGACAGCCCAAGAACCCTGTTAACGAAGATTTCCTGACCCACCTGCCATGGCCAAAAAAGATTATTACGACACGCTGGGCGTCCCCAAGAACGCCAGTGACGACGACATCAAGAAAGCGTATCGCAAGCTCGCGATGAAGCACCATCCTGACCGCAACCAGGGTGACACCAAGATTTCCGAAGAAAAATTCAAGGAAGCCAAAGAGGCCTACGAGGTACTTTCCGACGAAAACAAACGCATGGCCTACGACCAGTACGGCCATGCGGGTGTGGACCCCAATATGCGGGGCGGCGGCCCTGGTGCTGAAGGTTTTGGTGGCTTTGCCGAGGCGTTCGGCGACATCTTCGGCGATGTGTTCGGTGGCCAGCGCGGCGGGCATCAACGCGGCGGCCGCCAGGTGTACCGTGGCGGCGACCTGAGCTACGCGATGGAAATCACACTGGAAGAAGCAGCGCATGGCAAGGAAGCCCAGATCCGCATTCCCAGCTGGGACGACTGCAACACCTGCCACGGTTCGGGCGCCAAGCCCGGCACCAAAGTGGTGACCTGCACGACCTGTCATGGCCATGGCGTGGTGCAGATGCGCCAGGGATTTTTCAGCGTGCAGCAGACCTGCCCGCAATGCAAGGGCACGGGTAAATTGATTCCCGAACCCTGCGTGGCCTGCCACGGCGTTGGCAAGACCAAGAACAACAAAACGCTGGAAGTCAAAATCCCGGCGGGCATCGATGACGGCATGCGCATCCGTTCCACCGGCAACGGCGAACCGGGCACCAATGGCGGCCCGCCCGGTGACCTGTATATTGAAATCCGGATCAAGAAGCACGAGATTTTTGAGCGCGACGGTGACGACCTGCACTGCGCGGTGCCGATCAGCTTCACCACCGCGGCATTGGGCGGAGAGATCGAAGTGCCCACATTGGCTGGCAAGGCCGCGATTGACATTCCGGAAGGCACCCAGGCCGCCAAGCAGTTCCGGCTGCGCGGCAAGGGCATCAAAGGGGTGCGCTCCAGCTATCCCGGGGACCTGTACTGCCACATCACGGTAGAGACGCCGGTGAAGCTCACAGAGCACCAGCGCAAGCTGCTGAAGGAACTCGACGAATCGCTGAAAAAAGGCGGCGCCAGGCATTCGCCCAGCGAAGAGGGCTGGGCCGACAAGCTGAAGAATTTCTTCAGCGCCTGATCCATCGCCCATCGCCGGCGCGACCCGGGCGTCGGCTGCAGCGCTGACTTCAGCCGCCCCCGCCCTACCCCATCCACATGCCGGACTTGTTCCGGCATTTTTCATGGGGTCTCCTGCGAATGCGTATCCGCGTATCTGCATGTGTATCTGCAACGCCTTGTGACTGTCACACCGCTGTCGTCATACCGCGCCTACGATCGCCTTTTTAACCAGGGAAGGACGTCATGGCGATATCGACCAAAATTCACACACGGCAATACATCGGCTGGCTCACACTGGCAGGCGCCAGCGTCATGCTGGGCGCCTGCAGCATGCCGGGCACACACCCCAGCGCCGGCCCGCCCACACTCGATGGCAGGGCGCCTCTGGTGATTGCCCACCGCGGCGCGTCGGGCTATGTACCGGAAGAAACGCTGGAAGCCTACGTGCGCGCCATTGAACTCGGCGCCGATGTGATCGAGATGGACCTGGTCTCGACCAAAGACGGCGTACTGATCACCCGCCATGACCCCAACCTGGCCATCAGCACCGACGTGGCCAAGCACCCCGAATTTGCCTCACGCAAAAAGACTATCCAGGTGGACGGCGAGACGCAGACCGGCTGGTTCAGCAACGACTTCACGCTGGCCGAAATCCGGACGCTGGGCGCCATCTCGACCGATGCCGAGCGCCCCCAGCAGTTCAACGGCCAGTACAAGGTGCCGACCTTCCAGGACGTGGTGGATCTGGCCAAAGCCCAATCCATCAAGACCGGCCGCACGATTGCGGTCTATCCGGAAACCAAAAATCCGACCTATTTCCGCGAACTGGGCCTGCCGCTGGAAGACAAGCTGATCGCCATCATCAACACCGCAGGCTGGAACAGCAAGACGGCCCCCATCTTCGTGCAGTCGTTTGAACCGGGCAGCCTGAAGTACATGAAGAGCAAGGGCCTGAACACGCGCCTGATCCAGCTCATCGACGGCGATGGCGTTGACATGAAGACCGGCACCGTCACCTTTGCCGTACCGAGCGACCGCCCTTATGACTGGACCAAGGCGGGCGACAAGCGCTTTTTTGACGCCATGGTCACGCCTGCGGGCCTGGCCGAGATCAAGACCTATGCCGACGGCATCGGCCCCTGGAAGCGTTTCATCATCGGCATCAAGGGCACGATGGGCGCGAACGGCAAGGCAATGGACATCAATGGCGACGGCAAGGTCAACGATGCCGATGCCAGCTCAACCCAGGCCACCAGCCTCATTGCAGACGCCCACAAGGCCGGCCTGTTTGTCCATCCCTTCACCTTCCGCAACGAGTCGCGCCGCCTGGCTGCCGACTACAAGGGTGATGGCGCCAACGAGTACCTGGCCTATTACCAGCTCGGCGTGGACGGCGTGTTCACCGACTTCACCGACACCGCCATCGCCGCGCGTACGCAATACCTGAAAGAAGCCGGCCGGTAAGAACCTGCTTACGATCTAAACGGGGCCGCGCAAGCACCTTCTCGGGATGGGATGCAAGGCGCGGTGCGCCGCCCATAGCTTGGGCTATGGGTAAGCGCCGCAACGCCGCAGACCGCCCGAGAAGGCGCTTGCCCTTCGGGTTGGGGTGACGCAAACGCGGTCGCGTTTGCATCCCCATGGGGGCAGCCGCACGACGCACAGCCGGCCGGCTGTGCGGTCGGGCGATTGAGCCACCCAGACCCTTGCATGGGCATTAGCCCCATGCGGCGGTCCCGGGCGGCCCACTCATCCCGATTGCATCCCAACGCGGCCTCGTTTAGATCGTAAACAGGTTCTCAGGCCCGCCCCGACCGGCAAGCCTTTTTGCTTGCCGGCCCTCTCATCGATGGCCGCCTGCGCTCCCTTTCCGGGAGCCAGGCGGCATTTCTTTTTTGAGGGCCGGCGCCGCCCCGGGTTTTCTCAAAATGAAACACCTTTCAGGCCCCGGGCCGGGGGACTGGCTTATAGTGCCTTACGCACTGCAACGCCCCTCCGCCCACCCCCAACGCAAGCCCCATCACCATGAAAACCAAAGCCGCCGTTGCCTGGAAATCAGGCCAGCCCCTCACCATTGAAACCGTCGACCTCCAAGGCCCGAAGTTCGGCGAGGTGCTGGTCGAGATCAAGGCCACCGGCATTTGCCACACCGATTACTACACGCTGTCGGGTGCCGACCCGGAGGGCATCTTCCCGGCCATCCTGGGCCACGAAGGCGCGGGCATCGTGGTGGATGTCGGCCCGGGCGTGACCACGCTCAAGAAGGGCGACCACGTCATTCCGCTGTACACGCCGGAATGCCGCCAGTGCAAGTTCTGCCTCTCGCGCAAAACCAATCTGTGCCAGCTGATCCGCGGCACCCAGGGCAAGGGCCTGATGCCCGACGCCACCAGCCGCTTCAGCCTGGACGGCCAGCCCATCTTCCACTACATGGGTACTTCCACCTTCAGCAACTACACCGTCGCCCCCGAGATCTCGCTGGCCAAAATCCGCGAGGATGCACCGTTTGACAAGGTCTGCTACATCGGCTGCGGCGTGACCACCGGCATAGGCGCGGTGATCTTCACGGCCAAGGTGGAAGCCGGCGCCAACGTGGTGGTGTTCGGCCTAGGCGGCATCGGCCTGAATGTGATCCAGGGCGCGAAGATGGTGGGCGCCGACAAGATCATTGGTGTGGACCTGAACCCGGCGCGGGAAGCCATGGCCCGCAAGTTCGGCATGACCCACTTCCTGAACCCGAAAGACCATGAAAATATTGTCGATGCCATCGTGCAACTGACCGACGGCGGTGCCGACTACAGCTTTGAATGCATTGGCAACACGAAAGTCATGCGGCAGGCGCTGGAGTGCACCCACAAGGGCTGGGGCCGCAGCATCATCATCGGCGTGGCCGAGGCCGGTGCGGAAATCAGCACGCGCCCCTTCCAGCTGGTCACCGGCCGCAAGTGGGAGGGCTCGGCCTTCGGCGGCGCGCGTGGCCGCACCGACGTGCCGAAGATCGTCGACTGGTACATGGAGGGCAAGATCAACATCGACGACCTGATCACCCACACCATGCCGCTGGAAGACATCAACAAGGGTTTCGACCTGATGAAGCGCGGCGAGTCGATCCGGGGAGTGGTGCTCTATGAATGAAAACGCTCTGGGCAGCCTGCGCCGCGTGCAGGCCGGCGTACTCAATGTCGCCTTCCATGAAAGCGGGCCGTCCGACGGGCCACCGGTGCTGCTGCTGCACGGCTTTCCCTACGACGTGCAGTCCTACGTCGAGGTGGCGCCGCAGCTCGCGGCCGAGGGCTGCCGCGTCGTCGTGCCCTACCTGCGCGGCTTCGGCCCGACCCAGTTCGCCGATGCAAACACGCCGCGCTCGGGCGAGCAGGCCGCGATCGGTGCYGACGTGCGGGACTTGCTCGATGCGCTGGTCATCCCGCGCGCGGTGCTCGCAGGCTACGACTGAGGCGGAACCGCAGCTTGCGTGGCCGCGGCACTGTGGCCCGAGCGCTGCGCCGGCCTGATCTCGGTCAACAGCTACAAGATCCAGAACATCGCCGCTGCGAAACAGCCCATTGCGCCGGAAAACGAGGCGCGGTACTGGTACCAGTACTACTTCCATGCCGAACGCGGCCGCGCCGGGCTGGCGCAGAACCGGCGCGCGCTGTGCAAGCTGCTGTGGCGCATGTGGTCGCCGATCTGGCCCTTCGACGACGCGACCTACGAGCGCAGCGCAGCCGCCTTCGACAACCCCGATTTCGTCGACATCGTGATCCACTCCTACCGCCATCGCCATGGGCTGGTGGCCGGCGATCCGGCGTACGCGGCTTTGCAAGCCCGCCTCGCTGAGCTGCCGGACATCAGCGTGCCGAGCATCACCTTCGACGGCACCGATGACGGCGTGATGCCGGTCGGCGGCACCGCCGACCTCGGCCACCATTTCATCGGCCGGCACGAGCATCGCGTCGCGCAGGGCGCCGGCCACAACCTGCCGCAGGAAAAACCGCAGGCCTTTGTCGATGCCGTGCGCGACCTCGTGCATGGCAACATCGGCCAATGACCGACAGCCTGAAGACCCTCTCCGAACACCGCTGCTTCGGCGGCACGCAAAGCTTTTACGAGCGCGCCTCGCGCGAGATCGGCCTGCCGATGCGCTTCTCGGTGTTCCTGCCGCGCGAGGCGCAACAGGGCCCGGTGCCGGCCCTGATATACCTCGCGGGCCTGACCTGCAACGAGGAGACCTTCATGGTCAAGGCCGGCGCGCAGCGCATGGCGGCCGAGCTGGGCCTGGCGTTGATCGCGCCCGACACCAGCCCGCGCGGCGCCAACGTACCGGGCGAAACTGCTAATTGGGACCTGGGTGTCGGGGCCGGCTTTTACCTGGATGCCACGCAGGCGCCGTGGGCCACCCATTACCGCATGGAGAGCTATCTCACGGCAGAATTGCTGCCGCTGCTGACCAGCGCCCTGCCGCTGGACGCGGACCGCATCGGTATCTTCGGCCATTCCATGGGCGGCCACGGCGCCCTGACGCTGGCACTCAGGCACCGCGATCTTTTCAGGTCGGTGTCGGCTTTCGCCCCCATCTGCGCTCCCAGCCAGTGCCCGTGGGGACGCAAGGCCTTCACGGCTTACCTCGGTGCCGATGAGTCCGGCTGGGCCCGGCACGATGCGACGGCGCTCATGGGCAGCCTGCGTACCGCCCCTACCGCCCCTTACCCCGGCGGCATCCTGATTGACCAGGGCCTGGCCGACAAATTCCTGGCCGAGCAGTTGCACCCGCAGCTGTTTGAAGCCGCCTGTACATCTGCGGGACAGCCGCTGACCCTGCGCCGGCACCCGGGCTACGACCACGGTTATTACTTCATTGCCTCCTTCATGGCCGACCACCTGAAACACCATGCCGGCCAGCTACTGCCTTGACCCTGACCGGCCCCAAGCATTTCTTGGGTACTTTCCAGGCACCTTCCGGGCATCTTCGGCTCCTTCCGACGTCTCTGAGCCTCTCTTAAGCGTCTCTTAAGTCGCCCAAAATACACTGCGGCGCTATGCCGCTGCTCTCCCTCCCCTCGGGCTCTGCGTCTGCGTTCAGTCCGGTGTCCAGGTCAATGCCTGCAAACGCCGCCCCCTCGCGCGCGGGTATCCGGCCGCTGTGGATGGTCATCCTGTCCAGCCTCTGGATCGCCACCGTTTGCAACATCGCACTGTGGCGTGAGCTCGCGCGCTTGCCCGACCTGAGCAGGGGCGAGGTTCTCACCATCAGCCTGGCGCTGGCGCTGGTGATCGCGCTGTCGACAGCCGCATTGCTCAGCCTGCTGGCCTGGCGCTGGACCCTGAAGCCGGCCATCACGCTCTTTCTGGTGTCTGCCGCCCTGGGCGCCTACTTCATGCTGGCCTATGGCGTGGTCATCGACAAGACCATGATGGTCAACCTGCTGCAAACCGATGTGCGCGAAACACGCGACCTGCTGAACTGGCACCTGCCGGCGACTGTGCTGGCACTGGCGGGTTTGCCCGGCTATTTCCTGTGGCGGCAAAAAATCCGGACGCAAAGCCCCGCGCGTCAGCTGCTGTCCAACGCCATGACCCTGGTCACCGCATGCGCCGTGCTGGTGCTCGTTGTGATGCTCTTCTTCCAGAGCATCGCTTCGGTCATGCGCAACTACACGCATGTGCGCTACCTGATCAATCCACTCAATTCCTTTTACGCACTGGGAAGGGTTGCAGCCCAGCCCTTCCAGCGCAATGAATCCATCGTCTTGCCCCTGGGCGAGGACGCAAGGCTCGCTGCCAGCGACACGGCCACCACCAAACCGCCGCTGTTGCTGCTGGTGCTGGGTGAAACCGCACGCAGCGGCAATTTCGCGATCAATGGCTATCGGCGCGCCACCACACCGGAGCTGGCCCGGGAAAACATTGCCAGCCAGCGCAACGCCTGGTCCTGCGGCACCAGCACAGCGGCTTCGGTGCCCTGCATGTTTTCCAACTTCGGGCGCGAAGCTTACGACTCACGGCCGGCCAATTACGAAGGCCTGCTCGACGTCCTGCAGCATGCCGGCTTGGCCGTGCTCTGGATTGACAACCAGTCGGGCTGCAAGGGGGTATGCGACAGGGTCGCCAGCGTGGACACCGCCAACCTGAAAGTGCCCAGCCTGTGCGACGGCGGGGAATGCTTTGATGAGGTGATGCTGCAAAACATTGATGAACGCATCGCTACCCTGCCCGCAGAACGCAGGGCCAGGGGTGTGGTTGTGGTGATGCACCAGATCGGCGGCCACGGCCCGGCTTACTACCAGCGTTCACCACCGGCCTTCAAAAAATTCTTGCCCGAATGCATTAACAACGCCCTGCAAAGCTGCGGACGCGATGAACTGATGAATGCCTATGACAACAGCGTTGTCTACGCCGACCATCTGCTTGGGTCCGCCATTCGGTGGCTCAAAACGCAGGAGGCGCACAACTCGCCCGCCATGCTGTATGTGGCCGACCACGGCGAGTCCCTGGGCGAAAACAACCTCTACCTGCACGGCATGCCCTACGGGATGGCGCCCGACGTGCAAAAGCGCGTGCCCTGGATCACCTGGCTGTCACCGGAATTCGAACAGCGCAGCAGTATCACCACAGCCTGCCTCAAGCAGCAGCTCGATGCGCCGGTGAGCCATGACAATTACTTTCACTCGGTGCTGGGCCTGATGAAGGTGCAGACCAGCGTCTACCAGCCCGCGCTCGATATCTATGCCGGCTGCGCCAACCGTGGTCCCGGCAGTGTGCACGCGCAGACGTTGCGCACTAACTCGTCCTGATTCGTCCTGACGAATCATCCTGGCGCGGCATAGGGTTTTTAGGCCAGCAGCAGCCGCTTGTTGCGCATTTATTTAATATTCATTTTCATCTCAACTAAAAATACATTATTCAAATGAAGAATATGAATATCCGCAAAGCGCTCGCCTCCACACTTCTTGTCACCTTGGCCCTGGGCGCCAGCATTGCCAGCGCCGCCGATTTGCTGGACACCGTGAAGCAGCGCGGCACGCTGAAAGTGGCGCTGGAAGGCACTTACCCGCCTTTCAACTACAAGGAAAACGACAAGCTCGCCGGTTTTGAAGTGGAGCTTGCCAATGCGCTGGCGCAAAAGCTCGGCGTCAAAGCCGAATTCACCACCAGCGAGTGGAGCGCCATCCTCGCAGGCTTGCAGGCCGGCAAATACGATGTGGTCATCAACCAGGTCGGGATCACCGACAAGCGCAAGGAAACCTTTGATTTCTCCGAGCCCTACACCATTTCCAGCCCGCAGCTGATCATCCGCAAGGACGAAAAGCGCGTCTTCAAGACGCTGGCTGACCTCAAGGGCAAAAAGCTCGGCTTGGGCCAGGGCACCAACTTTGCCGACATGGCCAAGAAGGTTGGCGACATCGACATCAAAACCTATCCCGGCGCGCAGGAATACCTGCAGGACCTGGCCTTGGGCCGCATCGACGCGGCGCTGAACGACAGCCTGCTGATTCCCTATATCGTCAAGCAGACCAAGCTGCCCCTCAAGCCCGGTGCGCCCGTGGGCGAGCTGGAGAAATCTGGCATTCCTTTCGTCAAGAACAACCCCAAGTTCAAGACCGCCATCGACAAGGCGCTGGCTGATCTGCAGGCAGACGGCAGCTTCGCCAAAATTTCGAACAAATGGTTTGACCGTGACGTGAGCAAACCACCCGTGGCCAAGTAAGCCCCTGCAAGATCCCATCAGAACCCAGTAACATTCATTCAGCGTGCGCTCCGAGCGCACCCAATGTCTGAAGCACCCCGGCATGATGCCGGGGTTTTTATTTGCGGAGACTGCCATGGACTTGACTGCTGTGACCCAGCTGCTGGGGGACGCTTTACCACTGATGCTCAAGGGCGCGGCATGGACGCTGCTGCTGGCCGTGGCGTCGGTTTTTTTTGGTGCCGTCATCGGCACCTTTGTGGCCATCACACGGCTGGCGAAGATGCCCGGCCTGGCGCAGTTTGCCGCGCTGTATGTCAGCTGCATGCGCGGCACGCCGCTGCTGGTGCAGCTGTTTGTGATTTACTTCGGCCTGCCCAGCATTGGTATCCAGTTCGACCCGATCACGGCGGGCATCCTGGGGTTGAGCCTCAACGTCGGCGCTTACCTGTCGGAAACGATTCGTGGGGCGATCAATGGTGTGGAGCACGGGCAGTGGAATGCCGCCCGCAGCCTGGGCCTCACACAGGCGCAAACGCTGCGCTACGTCATCGGCCCGCAAGCCCTGCGGCTGGCCGTTCCCAGCCTGTCCAACAGCCTGATCAGCCTGATCAAGGACACCTCGCTGGTCTCGGTGATTGCCGTGGGCGAACTGATGCTGGCCACCAAGGAAGTCATTGCCACCACCTTCCAGCCCTTCCCGCTGTACCTGGCGGCGGCTGCGATTTACTGGGCCATGAGCGCATCGTTTGAAACGCTGCAGAAAAAGCTGGAAGTGCGGCTGAACCGCAGCTACCTGCGCTAGCGTGGCGCCGGGGTGCCGGGCGGATCGGCATCAGCAGCCGGCCCGGCCTGAATCCATACCTCGGTGCCGGGCTCCACGAGGTCGAACAGTTCCATGATGTCCGCGTTTCTCATGCGCACGCAACCGTGAGACAAGGGCTCGCCCATGGGCAGGCCGTCCGGGCATCCGTGGATGTAGATGTACCGGCGCATGGTGTCGACCGCGCCAAAGCGGTTCTTGCCCGGCTCGCGGCCGCAGAGCCAGAGAATGCGGGTCAGGATCCAGTCCCTGTCCGGATTCGCCTCGGCCAGCCCTGCTGAAAACATCTCCCCCGTGGGTCTGCGTGCGACAAAAACTGTCCCTGCCTCGCAGCCCGCGCCTATCTTTGCCCGAATGACGTGAGCGCCCCGCGGCGTGCAGGCGCTGCCTTCCAGTTCGCCGGGGCCGTTCCTGGCGGTCGATACCGGATACGCGCGCACAAGCACACCGCCACAGTAGAGGCGCAGCGCCTGGTCGTGAAGGCTGACAAGGATTCGAAGGCTTTCCACGTGTCGTGTCACATCACAACCTGCGCAAGCTTGTCGGGGTGCTGCCCGGCAATGCGCTTTCAGGTTTCATTGAGCAAACCGTCCTTGAGCGCCTGTTCCTGGTTCGCAAAAATGGCCATGGCCGTCGCCATGCGCTTGAACCCGAGCTTGCGGTAAAACGGCTCCTTGCCGGGCACCGCGTACAGGATGACCTTCTTGTGGCCTTTGGAAAGCCGCACCAGCGCCGCAACCATCTCTTTGCCCAAGCCGGAACCCTGCCGCTCCGGCGCTACCGCGATGTCGCAGATGTAAGAGCAGTCCTTGCCGTCCGCCACGGCGCGGCCGGCGGCAATCAGCGTGCCGGCGTCATACACAAAGCACTTGAACATGCTGTTGGAAAACACGACCTGAAGGTCGGCCGGTTTCTTCTCGCCCAGAGGCGCCACCCGGTAAAGGTTGGAGAGCGCTTCCCAGTCCTCCCCATGCATGCCTTCCGATGAATACTTCCACTCGAGCGCCAAGGTGAACTCCTTTTACTTTCAAACGGTGGCGTGCCCTGCAGGCCAGGTCGGCCAAACGCACGCTGCTTTTTCAGACACTTTTTGGACTATAGCCCGCGCACCGAATTGCCGGCGCGCCGCCTCAAAACAGGCTGCCCTGCCCCGCCGCCCCCGGCGGCCTGAACTGGCTCAAATCCAGTTCAATGCGCTGGCGGTTAAAGCCCAGCCGGCTGCAGGTTTTCTCAAAACGCTGGCGTATCAGGTCGGCCCACAGGCCCGCACCCTTCATGCGCGAAGCGAAATCGCTGTCATAGTCCTTGCCGCCGCGCATCTCGTGAATGCGCGCCATGATGCGTGAGGCACGCTGTGGGTAGTGCAGCTCCAGCCACTCCTTGAAGATAGGCGCGACCTCCCATGGGAGGCGAATGACGGTGTAGAACGCGGTGCGCGCGCCCGCTTGCCAGGCGGCCGTGAGCACCTGCTCCATGTCGTCATTGACAAAGGGAATCTGCGGCGCCACGCTCACGCCCACCGGCACGCCTTCGGCGGCGAGCCTCTCGATGGTGCGCAGCCGGCGGTGTGGCGCTGCGGCGCGCGGCTCCAGCTTGCGTGCCAGTTCGCCGTCCAGCGTGGTGATGGTCACATAGACGGCAGCCAGCCGATCGGCCGCCATGGGCACGATCAAATCGAGGTCTCGTTCGACACCGCTGGATTTGGTGACCAGTGAAAACGGATGGCGCGCCTCCTGCAGGACTTCGATCACGCCTCGTGTGAGCCGCAGTTCGCGCTCCACGGGCTGGTAGCAGTCTGTCGCCGAACCGATGTTGAGCAGTTTGGGCACGTAGCTGCGTTTGCCGAGGTCGGCTCGCAGCACCGCGGCAATGTTGCGCTTGGCGATGATCTTCGTCTCAAAGTCCAGGCCGGGCGAAAGGTTGAGGTAGCTGTGCGTGGGCCGCGCATAGCAATAGACGCAGCCATGCTCGCAGCCCCGGTAGGGGTTCAGGCCGTAGTCGAAGAAGATGTCGGGAGAATCGTTGTGCGAAATGGCGCTGCGGGCGTCTTCCATCATCACTTCCGTCTCAATACGCGGAACCTCGCCGATCACATCGCCGGTTGCATCGCCTGTTGCATCTTGCAAGGTGCCCCAGCCATCGTCGTAGGCATCGCGCGCATTTTTCTCGAACCGGTGTGCAATGCGCGTGGCGCTGCCCCGGCCCTTGATGGCATGGAGGGGGATTTTGACCTCGGTCATGGGACTCAAACGGCCTGGCTGGCCGTGTTTTTGGCGTCAATAAACAAGCACTTGGGCAGCTGGATAAATACTGTATTTATGTACAGTATATTGAATTCTCTGCCAGCCGGCAAGCGGCCTGCAGCCCGCCTGGAGCGGTTTCATAATGCTGATTTGTACCGGAGGTTCACATGGCTCATGTACTGGCAAAACTGCGCGGCGCCCGGCTGGCGGATGTGAAGGCGCAGCTCGACAAGGATGCAGCCAGCCATGCCGAGCAGGGCATGTACCTGGAGCACCTGTGGCAAAACGCCGAAGATCCCGCCGAGGTTTTGTTTCTTTTTCAGGTGACGGACCTCGACCACTGCCGGCAACTCGTGAAAACAACCCACGCGCAGGCCCGGCAGCAAGATCCGGCTGCGCACCTGCCCGAGATGACCTTTCTGGCGGGCCTGTAAACCCCGCGGTCGCGGCGGGGAAAGCGGATGACAGGACAATTGCCCATGCATTCACTTTTTGGCCACCAACCATGACCAAGCGCCCCGAAAACGTCCACGACCGCTACCACGCCCATGTTTATTTTGGCCCCGCCACCGTGGCGCAGGCCCGAGCGCTGTGCGAGCAGGCAGGTGAGCTGTTCGGGGTGGCCGTCGGCCGTGTGCATGAACGTGAGATTGGACCGCACCCGCACTGGAGCTGCCAGCTGGCATTTGACCGTGTCCAGTTTGAGCGCCTGATCCCGTGGCTGGAGCAACACCGCAACGGGCTTGATGTGTTCGTGCATGGCGTCACGGGCGATAACCTGGCCGATCACACGACCCATGCCTCATGGCTGGGCGAGCCCTCTGAATTGAAGCTGGACATGTTCAGGCGTTGAGCGGAGAGCCGGAAATGCAATTGCTATTGATTTGACAGCGCTGCGGCCGATGCGAAAGACTGCGGTTTTTTATACGCTGCTGGCCCTCACCCCAACCCTCTCCCAAAGGGCGAGGGAGCGAGAAAAAGCCTCAGATGCGGGAGTTATGGTGAAAGGGGTCGCGCCTTGACCGCGCCGCGTGCAGGTAGCTGGCGGGATTCAACGCTTCTGTACAGCACCGCGCCCGCCAGCAGAGACAGCAGGAAAGCGATAAACAAGCCCAGCGTGTTGGCGATCAACTGGGTCGGCCAGAAATAATTCACCACGGCATTGACCAGCAGGCACACCGGGAAGTGAATCAGAAACACCGAGTACGAGATCTGGCCAAGCTGCAACAGCCAGCGGGGCTCCCGCCATTGCCGGGAAACAGCGCTTGTTTGCAGCCACACCAGGCCCAGCGCCACCACCAGCGCCAGGGCAATACGGCCCCTGAAATCAAGCAGCAAAGCCGCCACGCCGAGCAGGACAATGGCCAACAGCCACTGCGCCTGTTGGGCCTTGCCTGCCACCCGCGACGCCCAGAAAGCCAGCATGCCCAGGGCGTAAGAGCCGAGAAAATACAGCGCTGTGACGTCCAGCCCGGCGTGGCGGTTGAAGAAGAACAGCGACGCCGCTCCCAGCAACAGCATCAGGCCCACGCCGAGGTGCGCAGGCGTCTGCGACCAGCGCTGCTGCAGCCTGCGTGCAAAAGCGAACACCAGCACGCTGCTGACGAACAGCTGAAAATCGATCGCCACGTACCAGACACCCGCCGACAGGGCCTCCTGGCCCAGCACATCCTGCAGCAGCAGCACGTGGGCGACCACCTGCAGCAAACTCGGCGCAGCAGGCACAGACGGGTGCGCAAACCACGGCCGCACCAACGCGGCCACCAGCACGCACACAGCCAGCGCCACCAGATAGGGCGGCACCAGCCGGCGGTATCGGCGAAGCATCAGCCGGCCCGGTTGCGAGAAAACCGCGCTGCCCTCGGGTGCCAGCGAACTGGCAGCCAGAAAGCCGCCCACCACCAGGAACACCTGCACCGCCATGCGGCCATAGTCGTAAAGCCAGCCTATCAGGCCCGGCACCGCCGTGTGAACCACGTCCGACATCGGCCCATAAAAAGCCAGGTGGTGCCAGACGATCAGTGCGCAGGCAATGCCCTTGAGGGTATCAATACCGTGCAGACGCTGGTCGGTTGAACGCATGAAGGCCGGGATGAACGCCAGCGAGCGTGACGGGGACTAGAGCGCCAGCCGAATGCGCGCTTCTTCGTACTCGCGCTTGAGCTGGGCGACGAAACCGGCGGCGCTCTGCACTTTGCTGACCGGTCCGATGCCCTGGCCGCAACCCCAGATGTCCTTCCAGGCCTTGGACTTGTCGCCGCCAAAGTTCATCTTGCTCGCATCGCTCTCGGGCAGGTTCTCGGGGTCCATGCCCGCGGCGCGAATCGACGGGGCCAGGTAGTTGCCGTGCACGCCGGTAAAAAGGTTGCTGTAAATGATGTCGTCAGAATTGCCTTCGACGATCGCCTGCTTGTAGGCGTCGGAGGCCCGGGCTTCTTCCGTGGCGATAAACGCCGAACCGATGTACGCAAAATCGGCGCCCATGGCGCGCGCGGCCAGCACTGCGCCACCGGTGGAGATGGAGCCCGACAGCGCCAACGGGCCGTCAAACCACTGCCGAATTTCCTGGATCAGGGCGAACGGGCTCTTGACGCCCGCATGGCCACCGGCGCCGGCCGCCACGGCGATCAGGCCATCCGCACCTTTTTCAATCGCCTTGCGCGCATGCTTGTTGTTGATGATGTCGTGCAGCACCACGCCGCCGTAGCTGTGGGCTGCGGCGTTGATGTCTTCGCGCGCGCCCAGGCTGGTGATGTAGATGGGCACCTTGTACTTCACGCACAGCGCCATGTCGTGCTCCAGCCGGTCGTTGGACTTGTGCACGATCTGGTTGATGGCAAACGGCGCGGCGGGCTTGTCGGGATTCGCCTTGTTGTACGCCGCCAGGGTCTCGGTGATCTCGGCCAGCCAGTCCTCGAGCTGCGCGGCAGGACGTGCATTGAGCGCGGGCATGGCGCCGACCACGCCGGCCTTGCATTGCTCGATCACCAGCTTGGGGTTGCTGATGATGAACAGCGGCGAACCGATGATGGGCAGCGGCAGATTGTTCAGCGGCGCGGGGAGTCTGGACATGGCGTCTTTCAACAGGTCAGTGAAGCAGAAATATTAAAAAAACAGGTCTCTGGCCCATTGAAAACAGTCGAGAAACAGGCAAGAAACAGGCGCAGATAGCTATCACATTAATAGCGTGATAGCGTAATAGCGATTGAGGTTTTAAAACGCTTCCAGCGCCAGTGCAGTCACGCAGTCCGCACCTTCAACAATGCTGTCGCGCACACCGGGAGCCTTGGTCAGCAGGTGGTCGGCATAAAAACGGGCGGTGGTGATTTTGGCCTTCATGAAATCGGCGTCCACGCCCTGGGCAAGCTGCTCCTGGGCCACCAGCATCGAACGCGCCATCTGCCAGCCGGCCACCACATTGCCTGCCAGCATGAGGTAGGGAACGCTACCGGCAAAAACGGCGTTCGGGCTGGCCTTGGTGTTGCCCGCGACAAATTCGACCACATCCACAAATGCTTCCCGGGCGGCCTTCAGCCGTCTGGCCACCGCCACCGCATCGGCATTGCCCTGCCGGATCAGTTCGTTTTCGGTCGCTTCAATCTGCTTGGCAATCGCCTTGGCTGTCTGGCCGCCATCGCGGGATGTCTTGCGGCCCACCAGGTCGTTGGCCTGGATGGCCGTCGTGCCTTCGTAAATCGTCAGGATTTTTGCATCGCGCATGTATTGCGCAGCGCCGGTTTCTTCAATAAAACCCATGCCGCCGTGAACCTGTACGCCCAGCGACGTGACTTCCAGGCTCATCTCGGTGCTGTAGCCCTTGACCAGCGGCACCATAAATTCGTAGAAGGCCAGGTTTTGTTTGCGCACCTCGGCATCGGGATGGTGGTGTGATGCATCGTAGGCCGCTGCCGCGACCGAGGCCATGGCGCGGCACCCTTCGATGTAGCCGCGCATGGTCATCAGCATGCGTTTGACGTCGGGATGATGGATGATGGGCGCACTGGCTTTGATCGATCCGTCAACGGGGCGGCTCTGCACGCGCTCCCGGGCAAAGCTCACCGCCTTCTGGTAGGAACGCTCGGCCACGGCAATGCCCTGCATGCCAACGGCATAGCGCGCCGCATTCATCATGATGAACATGTACTCAAGCCCGCGGTTTTCTTCACCGACGAGGTAGCCGACGGCGCCGCCGTGGTCGCCATACTGCAGCACGGCCGTGGGCGATGCCTTGATGCCCAGCTTGTGCTCGATGCTGACGCAGTGCACATCGTTGCGCGCACCCAGGGAGCCGTCCTTGTTGACCAAAAACTTGGGCACGACAAAAAGGCTGATGCCCTTCACGCCTTCGGGTGCGCCGGTCACGCGCGCCAGCACCAGGTGCACGATGTTCTCGGCCATGTCGTGCTCACCATAGGTGATGAATATCTTGGTGCCGAACACCTTGTAGGTACCATCGGGCTGCGGTTCTGCGCGGCTGCGCACCATGGCGAGATCAGAGCCCGCCTGCGGCTCGGTCAGGTTCATGGTGCCGGTCCACTGTCCGCTGACCAGCTTTTCAAGATAGACCGCCTTCAAATCATCGGAGCCGGCCGTCAGCAGGGCTTCGATGGCGCCGTCACTGAGCAGCGGGCACAGGGCAAAACTCATGTTGGCCGAATTGAGCATCTCGCCACAGGCCGCGCCTATGGTCTTGGGCAGGCCCTGGCCGCCAAACTCGGCCGGATGCTGCAGGCCCTGCCAACCACCTTCCGCGTATTGTTTGAAGGCCTGCTTGAAGCCAGGGGTGGTGGTGACCACGCCATCTTTCCAGCTCGAAGGATTTTTGTCGCCCTCCCAGTTCAGCGGCGACAGCACGTCCTGGTTGAACTTGGCGCACTCTTCAAGCACCGCCTGCGCCGTCTCAAATCCGGCGTCTTCAAAGCCGGGAATTTGCGCGACCTGGTCGATGCGGGCCAGGTGCTTGATATCAAACAGCATGTCCTTAAGAGGGGCGATGTAGCTCATTTTTTGTCTCCGTTTTTTCCCCTTCCCCCGCTGGGGGAAGGTTGGGATGGGGGCCTGGCGCCGCACTGCCCCCACCCCTGCCCTCCCCCAGCGGGGGAGGGAGTTAAGGGGTCACAAAGCTGCAACCAGTTCCGGTACAGCGGTGAACAGGTCAGCCTCCAGCCCGTAATCAGCAACGCTGAAGATAGGCGCTTCCGGGTCCTTGTTGATGGCCACGATGACCTTGCTGTCCTTCATGCCGGCCAGGTGCTGGATGGCGCCCGAGATGCCGGCSGCGATGTACAACTGCGGCGCCACGATCTTGCCGGTCTGGCCCACTTGCCAGTCGTTGGGGGCATAGCCCGCRTCGACCGCGGCGCGGCTGGCACCCAATGCGGCGCCCAGCTTGTCAGCCAGCGGCATCATGACTTCGTTGAACTTCTCGGCAGAACCCAGCGCACGGCCGCCCGACACGATGATCTTGGCGGCGGTCAGCTCGGGGCGGTCGCTCTTGGCGATCTCGGAGCCGACAAACGACGACTTGCCGCTGTCGGCCACGCCGGCCAGCGTTTCCACGGCGGCCGAGCCGCCCGTGGCCGCTGCCGCATCGAAGCCCGTAGTGCGCACGGTGATGACCTTGGTGGCGTCCAGGCTTTGCACAATGGCAATCGCATTGCCGGCATAGATGGGGCGCTCAAAGGTATCCACCGCATCGACCTTGGTGATGTCGGAAATCTGGCCAACGTCCAGCGTGGCGGCCACGCGGGGGGCGATGTTCTTGCCCGAGGCGGTGGCCGGAAACAGGATGTGCGAATAGCTGCCGGCGATGGCGACCACCTGCGCGGCCATGTTTTCCGCCAGGCCGTGCTCAAAGTGCACGCCATCGACGTGGATGACTTTGGCGACACCGGCTATTTTGGAGGCGGCCTGGGCTGCAGCTTCGGCACCCTTGCCGGCGACCAGCACATGCACCTCGCCACCACACTGGGCAGCGGCGGTCACGGTGTTGAGGGTGGCGGGCTTGATGCTGGCGTTGTCGTGTTCGGCAATTACAAGTGCGGTCATTTAGATCACCTTCGCTTCGTTTTTGAGTTTGTCCACCAGGGCGGCCACGTCGGCCACCTTGACACCGGCGCTGCGCTTGGGCGGCTCGCTGACCTTGAGGGTCTTGATGCGCGGCTTGACGTCCACACCCAGGTCTTCGGGTTTGAAGTTGTCGAGCTGCTTTTTCTTGGCCTTCATGATGTTGGGCAGCGTCACATAGCGCGGCTCGTTCAAACGCAGGTCGGTGGTGATGATGGCGGGCAGCGTGAGGGCCAGCGTTTCCAGGCCGCCGTCGACTTCGCGGGTCACTTTGGCCTGGCCGCCTTCGACTTCGACCTTGGAGGCAAAGGTCGCCTGGGGCCAGCCCAGCAGGGCGGCGAGCATCTGGCCGGTCTGGTTGCAGTCATCATCAATGGCCTGCTTGCCCAGAATCACCAGTTGGGGCTGCTCCTTGTCGACCAGGGCTTTCAGCAGCTTGGCCACGGCCAGCGGCTGCAGCTCTTCGGCGGTCTCGACCAGGATGGCGCGGTCGGCGCCGATCGCCATGGCGGTGCGCAGGGTTTCCTGGCACTGCAGCACGCCGCAGCTCACGGCGATGACTTCGGTCACGACGCCCTTTTCCTTCAGGCGGGTCGCCTCTTCGACGGCAATCTCGTCAAACGGGTTCATGCTCATCTTGACGTTGGCGATGTCGACGCCGGTGCCGTCCGATTTGACGCGGACTTTCACGTTGTAATCGACTACACGCTTGACGGGTACCAAGACCTTCATTTCAGGGCTCCAGAGTTTGTTAATTGACGTTGACGTAAACGTAAGCCTTGCATTCTATGCTGCGGCCTTCGTGGTGCGGGCGGCCAACTTGTTGCCCGGAGGGTTATCCGCCACGGCAGCAAGCAAAAAAAAGAACGGTCGTTCTATTTCATTATAAATGGCTCCCCCTGTGGAATTAGAGCATCTCCACCAAACAACTGTCGTGCAGGCGTCAATTGGAAGCACCCCGAAGGCACCGGCCTTCCCGCGCTCCGGCGCCTCAGGAAGGCCTGACGCCCTCCGCGGCGCTGGCACGCGTGTGAATCACCCGCTGCGGATATGGAATCTCGACGCCGTTCTCACGCAGGGCCTTCAGCACCGCGAGGTTGATGCTGGAACGCAGGTTTTGCTGGCCATTTTCGGGGTCGGTCATCCAGTAGTTCAGCGTGAACTCCAGCCCATCGGCCCCGAAATTGGTCAGGTTCACGGAAGGCACGGGATCGCGCAGCACGCGCTCCTGCTTGAGCGCCGCTTCGGCCAGCAAACGCATCACCAGCGCCACATCGCTGTCATAGCCCACCGACACCACGGTGGACTGCAGTACCCGCAAATCACTCAGCGAAAGATTTTCGATGCGGTTGCTGATGAACATCTCGTTGGGCACGATGGATTCGCGACCGGACGGTGCCCGCACGACGGTGTAGCGGGCGTTGATGTCGGTGATGCGGCCTTCGAAGGTATCGACACGCACGTTGTCCCCGATGCGCACGCTGCGCTCGGCCAGCATCACAAAACCGCTCACATAACTGGCAGCCAGCTTTTGCAGGCCAAAGCCCACACCGACGCCAATCGCACCGCCCAGCACCGACAGCGCCGTCAGGTCAATGCCCACCGACGAGAGCGCGAGCAACAGGCCCACAAACATCAGCACCGCCCGCACGGCATTGCTCACCGCCTTGCGCAGGGACAACTCGCCGCCAGTGGCCGAGCGCAGCAGGCGCGCCTCCAGCGCCGAGGAAATCCACAACGCGATCAAAAGCACCACCCCTGCCGTCAGCGTGCCCTCGAGCATGGTGCGCACCGACAGGGTCGAGTTGCCGACCTTCCACTTGATACCGTCCAGCTCCTCGAGAATCACCGGCAGCAGGCCGCTGACCCAGAGCACCATGGCGATCCAGGCCAACCATGAAAACGTGCGCTCCATCGCCCGCACCAGCGGCGCATTTTTGAATGCCACCTGCAGCACCTTGACGCCCAGGCGAATCAGCGCCAGCGCCAGCAGCACCGGAATGGCCACCCTGAAAACCGCCAGCGGAAACATCCGCGCCAGCAGCGCCTGTACCGCATAGGCAAAAAACAAAAGCAGCAGAGGGAAAAGCACGCCGTCAACAATGCGCCGGCCAAACAGGATGGACGACTCATCAGCACTGTGCCGCGCACGGCTGGCCACCCGCACCACCAACCAGGCCAGCAGGGCACAGGCGATCAGCGAAGCCAGCTCAGTCAGCGCGGAGGACTGGGTCAGGGCTGAGAACCAGGCATCCAGGTTGTCGATGCGGGCCGCTGGACGGACGAGTGAGGCATTGGCAGGATTCAGGGCGCCGGCGCTGGCCATTGCGGTTTCCTTTGTTCAACTTGATTCAACGTTGTTCAACTTTTTCAATGAAGCCGGGAGTTCCCTCGCCGAGGCCGGGAATCCGTTCACACGGCTCAGCGCGCGGCGATGGGCGGCGCGCACGAGGCTGCCTACAAATCGGCCAGCACACGGATATGCGCTTCGACGCTGCGCGCCAGCGCCCGCAGGTTGTAGCCGCCTTCGAGCGACGACACGATGCGGCCCTGCGCATGGCGCCTGGCCACATCCTTGATGCGCTGGGTGATCCAGGCATAGTCCTGCTCCACCAGTCCCAGCTGGCCCAGCTCGTCATCGCGGTGTGCATCGAAGCCGGCACTGATGAAAATCATCTCGGGCCTGAAGGCTTCCAGGCGCGGGATCCAGTGCGCCTCGATCAGTTCGCGCACCTCCATTCCCTTGGTGTAGGCCGGCACTGGCAGGTTGACCATGTTGCTGGCATGCGTGTCAGCGCCGCTGTAGGGGTAAAAGGGATGCTGGAAAAAACCCACCATCAGTACACGCTCATCGCCGCTGAGGATGTCTTCGGTGCCGTTGCCATGGTGCACGTCGAAATCGACCACCGCCACGCGTTTGAGCCCGTGGCGCTCCAGGGCATATTTGGCCGCAATGGCGACGCTGTTGAAAATGCAAAACCCCATGGCCTTGTTGTGGCAGGCATGGTGCCCCGGCGGGCGCACGGCGCAAAAGGCGTTTTCGATTTCGCCGGCCATCACGCTGTCGGTGGCCGCGAGCGCGGCGCCCGCAGCCCGCAAGGCGGCGTTCCAGGTATGCACGTTGAGGGCGGTGTCCGGATCAATCTGCGCGTAGGCCGGACCGCCCGCGTCAATGTCATCGGTCAAGTGATCGCTCAGGCCGCGGATCGCCGCCACCATCATGCGGTCGTGCGCCAGCTCGATGTCGCCCAGTGCAGCCAGCGGCGCCTCGCGCCGGTCCAGCGCATCACCAACGCCCGAGGCCAGCAGCTGGTCTTCAATGGCGTCGAGCCGCTCGGGGCATTCAGGATGCCCCGGACCCATCTCGTGCATCCGGCAGTCTTTGTGAGTGAAATAACCAGTCGCGTTCATAGCATGAAAATTTTGCGGTAAGGTTGACGACATGAATGTCAAAGAAAAACTTCAAGCGCTCCTGAATCAGCTTAACACGGTCATTGTCGGCAAGCACGCGCAGGTGCAGGACTGCGTCGCCTGCCTGCTCGCGGGAGGCCATCTGCTGATTGAAGACGTTCCCGGGGTGGGCAAAACCACCCTCGCCCATGCGCTGTCGCGCTCGTTCGGCCTGCAGTTTTCCCGCGTGCAGTTCACAGCCGATTTGATGCCCAGCGATTTGTCGGGTGTCTCGATTTACGAGCGCCAGAAAGAAAGTTTTGTCTTTCATCGCGGTCCCCTGTTTGCCCAGGTGCTGCTGGCCGACGAAATCAACCGGGCCAGCCCGAAAACGCAGAGTGCGCTGCTGGAGGCCATGGAGGAAAAGCAGGTCACGGTGGAGGGCGAAACGCGTCCGCTGCCTGTGCCGTTTTTTGTGATTGCCACGCAAAACCCGCACGACCAGCTGGGCACCTATGCCCTGCCCGAGTCGCAGCTGGACCGTTTTCACATGCGTATCTCGCTGGGCTACCCCGACCGCGCCGCCGAACGGGAACTGCTCCGGGGCAACGACCGGCGCGAGATGGTCGACAAGCTGCCGACGCTGCTGGCCCCGCACGACCTGCTGGAGCTGCAACAGCTGGTCGCGCAGGTGCATGCCGCGGACCCCTTGCTGAACTACCTGCAGGATCTGGTGGCGGCCACGCGCTCGGGTCGCTGGTTTCTGCAGGGCCTGAGCCCGCGGGCGGGCATCGCCGTCATGCGCGCCGCCAAGGCGCAGGCATTCCTGGACGGCCGCGATTATGTCGCCCCCGACGACATCGCCGCCGTGCTGCCGCAGACCACCGCGCACCGCCTCCTTCCCGTGAGCGACGCCGGTCGCGGCTCTGTGGAGCAGGTACGTGCGATGCTGGAAGCCGTGCCCTTGCCCTGACCCCCGAATCAGGAAAACCCGTTCTTCATGGCCGCTCTGGCGCTCATCCCCAACCCCCTGTCTTTTATCAGGGGCCGTTTCCAGACATGGTGGCAGGGCAAGCTGCCCTTCACCGACAGCGTCATGCTGACACAGCGCAATGTCTACATCCTGCCCACGCGTGCGGGGTTGATGCTGGGCGTGACCCTGCTGGTGCTGCTGGTCGCCTCGATCAATTACCAGCTCAACCTGGGCTACCTGCTGACGTTTTTGCTGGCCGGCAGTGCGCTGGTGGGCATGCATGTGTGCCATGGCACCCTGCGCGGGCTTGCCATGAATTTGATGGCGCCACCCGCTCAATACGCCGGAGCGACCGCCTCCTTTGACATCAAACTCACAAACACCAGGCGGGCCGCGCGCCATGGCATCGGCCTGAGCGTGCTCAATCCGCACGATGTGGATGCACATAAAGGCCGCAAGCAGCACTGGGCCTGGACCGATGTGCCGGCGCAAGGCAGCAGCGTGGTGCAGGTGGCCTTCACGCCGCCGCGGCGCGGTGTGCACCGCTTGCCCACACTAACAGCGGAAACACGCTTCCCGCTCGGCACCTTCCGGGTCTGGACGGTCTGGCGGCCGGCGGCCCAGCTCCTGGTCTACCCCGCGCCTGAACTGCACCCGCCGCCACTGCCCCCGGGCGAGCCGCGCTCCGGCGGTGCCGCAGCCGCCGCGCGGGCGCAGAGCACGGGCGAGTTCGACGGCATCCGCAGCTACCGGCGCGGCGACCCGATGAAACTGGTGGTCTGGAAAAAAGCGGCGAAGGCCGACGAGCAGGGCAACGGCCTGGTGGTGCGCGACACCCAGCAGGCCCAACGCCATGAGCTCTGGCTGGATTTCATGCAGGCGGGTTCTGCGGGTGTCGAGCAAAAGCTTTCGCGGCTTTGCGCGTGGGTTTTGCTGGCCGACAAACTGGGGCTGGACTACGGCTTGCGTTTGCCTGCGCTGGAGATCAGGCCTGCGAGCGGTGAGGCACACAAGCGGTTGTGTCTGGAGGCGCTGGCTTTATGTTGACGGGTGGACTTCCTGAGGCTGCAGGCCGGGACTCGCCCCGGCGGGCGACTTACTTTTCTTTGCTTCGCTGTATGGACTGGGCACATACGCAACAGGTGTTCGGAGACATAGGAAACACTTCTTCAGCGCCATTGGCGCAAGGAGAAGGGCATGCCTTGGCAACCGAGAGACCTGATGGACATCAAACGCGAATTCGTGGCACTGGCCTTGCAAGAAGGCGCCAACCGGCGCGAGCTGTGTCGGCGCTTTGGCATTGGCGCGAAGGCCGCAT
>NZ_JBFUJO010000010.1:0-187224 GCF_056401355.1 Polaromonas sp. P4_F4
AGATGCCGCTCCAGGGGGTGTTGACGATCTTGATTTTGAGGCCCGCCTTCTGGGCGATGGCCTTGATCATGTCCACGTCGTAGCCGACGATGTCCTTGCTCGGGCTTTCGTAGGCAAACGGCCGGTAGGTGGCGCTGGAGCCGACTACCAGTTCGGTGTTCTGGGCATGGGCGGCGCCCAGCGCGAGAGTGAACAGTCCGGCCGTAGCCACTATTTTTTGCAAGAGGTTCATGGGTAATTCCAAACAGGTGGGGTAGAAAACGCTTCAAGCGGCCCGCTGAGGGCCGCGAATCGAAAAGATACCAATGGTAACGCGTGCAAAGCCGGGGACACGCTCGTTGACGGTAATGGATGGGGCAGACGCACACCTGCCTGCATCCGGCACCGGCTGCAGGATCAGGATCAGGACCTGTCAGGCCCCGGGTGTTCTCAGGTATCTGTTGAAAAATTCCATCGTGCGCCCCCAGGCCAGCCGGGCCGCGGCGGCGTCGTAGCGCGGTGTCGTGTCATTGTTAAAACCGTGCTGGGTGCCGGCGTACTGATGGGCCGTGTAGGTCACGCCGGCAGCTTTCAGAGCAGTTTCATAGGCCGGCCAGGATGCGTTGGTCCGTTCGTCGATGCCGGCAAAGTGGATCAGCAGCGGCGCCTTGACCCTGGCGGCGGCTTCTGCCGGGGGATGGTTGCCATAAAAAGACACGGCAGCGTTGAGTTCAGGCAGGCGGGTCGCGAGCGTGTGGGCGAAGCCACCGCCAATGCAGAAGCCGACGACGCCCACTTTGCCCGAGCACTCTTCCCGGCCGCGCAGAAAAGTCGCGGCTGCGACAAAATCCTCCGTGACCTTTTGTTGGTCCAGCCGGCCAAAAAGCTCCCTGGCCTTGTCTTCGTCACCCGGGTAGCCGCCCAGCGGTGAGAGCGCGTCGGGTGCAAAGGCTACGAAATTGTCGAGTGCCAGGCGGCGGGCAATATCTTCGATGTGCGGGTTGAGTCCGCGGTTCTCATGAATCACGAGGACACCCGGCAGCTTGCCGGAGGCATTGGCCGGCTTGGCCAAATAACCCTTGCAGGTGCCCGACCCGGCCGTCGAGGGGTAGTCCAGCATGGCGGTCTTGAGCCGCCGGTCGTCTTTGGCTACCTGTTGCCCCGCGGCAAAGTTGGGACTCAAGGCCGCGAGCAGCGCGCCGGCTGTGATGCCAGCCGTGGCGAATTTTTGGGCACCTTCCAGAAAGCCGCGCCGGTCTATCGTGCCGTGCACATAGGCATCAAACAGAATCAGCAGTTCCTGGTCAAAATCCTGGGCAGTTTTACGTTCCATCGGAGTCTCCTGAAGAACTTCCAGCATATTGGTTTGCTGGAGGGTTGGCAAAAAGTGCCGGTCAAGCCCACAGCACGGATGGGCAAAGCAAGAATTGCCATTTGCTATTAAAAGTGTAGCTAATTAGCCGCGTATCCATTGAGGATGAGTCCTTTTCCTGGCCCAAATTGCTGGCAAAGCGGAAAATCCTGTTTAAATAGCGCCTTGGGACGGCCGCTGCAGAATTTGAACATCGCGCGTGGGCTGTGACTGACTGCTACTGACCGCTGTCGCCGCAGTTGTAGCACGCCCGTTCCGCTTGCGCAAAAAATGGGAGGACAACATCGTGAACCTGACGACATTTCTGATGACGTTGCTGGGCATTGCCGTGGGCATGCTGGCGGGCGCCTTGCTTTACGCCTGGCGGTTGCGGCGGGAAGCCAGCGAAAGGTTGCGCTTGCCTTCCACCTGGCCGCTCAAGGCGCGCGGGGTGGTGACGACCCAGGAGCAGAACGTCTGGACGTGGTTGCGCAGCACGTTTCCTGACCATATGGTGATGGTGAAGGTTCCGGTGCTGCGTTTTACCATTCCGCTCGAGAGGCGTGAGCGGGAAGGCGGCAAGGACCCGGGCGAGCGATGGCTGGAACTCCTCAACGGCGTTTATACGACCTTCACCGTCTGCACGACGGACGGCAAGGTGGTGGGGTGTGTGGATGTGCCGGGCAAGCGCGGCTTCAACCAGGCTGGCCGTGATATGAAGGATTCGCTGCTGTCGGATTGCGGCATACCTTTCATCATCGTTTACGCAACCCATCTGCCCAAGGGTGATGCATTGCGTGCCGCCTTCCTGGGGGAAATCCCGGGGCACGTGGGTCAGGAGGACCAGGACCACCAGGAGACTCGCGTCGGTGATACCCGCTTCCATGATGAACTGGATGCCTTTACCCAGCAGCGGGTCAAAACCGCCAAAGAGGCTGCTCTGCAAGAAATCAACAAGGACAGCCATCAGGGCGCACAGTCCGGCAAAAACAGCAACATCGGGTTTAGCGCCGATGGCGCAGGCACCATCCGGTCGCCCGACAATGCAGACCGGTTTGCCACGCAGTGGGATGACTCTTTCATCCAGCCGCTGGACACGCGGCCTGCCAAGCTTGAGTAAGGAAACACGTTAATGCTGGCGGCTCAGGCGCGGGTGGCCGGTTTCCCCGGTCATCCTCGCATGGAGGTCACGCTGTGAGCAGGCTGGGGCTGACCCGCGACAAGATCTACAAAACCGTGGCGCGGCAACTCCATGGCACGGTGCCTTGCTGGGTTTGCGGTGAGCACGTGACGCCCCAGGCGGCGACCCTGGAGCACATTCAACCCCTGAGTGCAGGTGGCAACAGCCATGTGGAGAATCTGGCCATCAGCCATGAGGTCTGCAATGGCCAGCGACATGCGGCGGGCACGGTTCCGGCCTCGGCCGGGTCTCCCGGGCGGGTACTCAGGCGGGCCGCCACGGAGCCTTGAGGAAGCCGTGAAGAGCGGCGAATACCGGTGAGCACCGGTGAATGCCCGGTAAGGCGAGGCAAAGCGGGGCAGGCCACCAATACCGCCGCCGTTCACATCGCTGTTCATGTCGCTGTTCACGCCGGTGCTGCTGTCCGTTTTGCTTGTTGCGACCAGTCCACCTAGCAAGCTGCCATGGCGCTACGCCGCAAGTTCAACTTCATCCGTCAAAAAGCCGCCGCTCTGGTGGGCCCACAGCCGCGCATACAGGCCGCCGCTCGCCAGCAGGGTGCGGTGGCTGCCTTCTTCCACAATGCGGCCCTGGTCCAGCACGATCAGCCGGTCCATGGCGGCAATCGTTGAGAGGCGGTGCGCAATCGCAATCACCGTTTTGCCCTGCATCAGGGTGTTCAGGCTGCTCTGGATGGCGATTTCCACCTCGGAGTCGAGCGCGCTGGTGGCCTCATCGAGCAGCAGGATAGGGGCGTCCTTGAGCATGACGCGTGCAATTGCAATGCGCTGGCGCTGCCCGCCCGAGAGCTTGACGCCGCGCTCACCCACGTGGGCGTCGTAGCCCTTGCGGCCATGCGGGTCTGTCAGGCTGGCAACAAAGCCGTCGGCTTCCGCGCGCCGGGCGGCTATCCGCATCTCCGCTTCGGTCGCGCCGGGACGGCTGTAGGTGATGTTGTCCCGTACCGAACGGTGCAGCAGCGAGGTGTCCTGCGTGACCATGCCGATGTGGCTGCGCAGGCTGTCCTGCGTTACGCCGGCAATGTCCTGCTCATCGATCAGCACGCGGCCGGCGTTGAGGTCGTGAAAACGCAGCAGCAGGTTGACCAGCGTGGATTTGCCCGCGCCGGAACGGCCAATGAGGCCGATTTTTTCGCCAGGCTTCACGGTCAAGGTGAGACCGTCAATGACGCGCGGCCCCTCGCCATAACGGAAGCCGACCTGCTCGAAGCGGACCTCGCCGCGCGGCACGTCGAGCACGGTGGCGTCTGGCCTGTCGACAATCGCGCGCGGCCGTGACAGGGTGTTGATGCCATCCTGCACCGTGCCCACGCTTTCAAACAGGCTGGTCATCTCCCACATGATCCAGTGCGACATGCCTTGCAGCCGCAGGGCCATGGCCGTGGCCGCCGCGACGGCGCCGGCACCGACCTGGCCCAGGCTCCAGAGCCACAGCGAGGTGCCCGCCATGCCGAGAATCAGGCCCATGCTCAGGGCATGGTTGACGATTTCAAATGCGCTGACCAGCCGCATCTGGCTGTAGCCGGTGTTCATGAACTCCTGCATGGCCGAGCGGGCGAAGGCGGCCTCGCGCTGGGTGTGCGAGAACAGCTTGACGGTGGTGATGTTGGTGTAGGCGTCGGTGATGCGGCCGGTCATCAGCGAGCGCGCATCGGCCTGTTGCTTGCCGATGTGGCCCAGCCGCGGCACAAAGAAGCAGAGCGACGCGATGTAGAGCGTCAGCCAGGCCAGGAAGGGGGCAATCAGCTTGATGTCGAAGGCAGCGGCCAGCACGGTCATGGTCGCCACATAGACCGCCATGGCCACCAGCACGTCGGCCAGCACAAACAGCGTGTCGCGCACAGCCAGCGCGGTCTGCATCACCTTGGTGGTCAGGCGTCCGGCGAACTCATCCTGGTAAAAAGCCATGCTCTGGCCCAGCATCAGCCGGTGAAAATTCCAGCGCAGGCGCATCGGGAAGTTGATGGCCACCGTCTGGTGCTTGACGATGGTCTGCAGCGCCACCAGCACAATGCTGCCCACCACAATCCACGCCAGCACGGTGAGGGTGGCGCCGTGGTCAAGCCACAAGCGTGCCGGTTCGGCCTTGCCCAGCCAGTCCACGATATGGCCCAGCATGGCAAACATCAGCGCTTCAAAGGCCGATATTGCGGCAGCCAGCAGGGCCAGCACCAGGATATAGCCGCGGGCGCCGCGGCTGCACGCCCAGATGAAGGCGATGAAGCCCTTGGGCAGCACGACCGGCTCGGCCTCCGGGTAGGCGTGCAGCAGCCTTTCGAATTTCCTGAACAGGGGCATGGCGGCGGTGCCGGCCTATTTCACGAGTTCCAGCAGCCGGTCCAGCCCGCCCTGGTTGATGGCAACCATGGCTTGCTCGCGCACCCTCGGCTTGGCGTGATAAGCCACCGACAAACCGGCTTCACCCATCATGGGCAGGTCGTTGGCGCCGTCGCCCATGGCAATGGCCTGCCGCGGGCTGATGCCCAGCTTGCCGCAGGTCTCGAGCAGCATCTTGCGCTTTTCCTCGCCGTCGCAAATATCGCCCCAGGGCTGGTCGACCATGCGGCCGGTCAGCAGGCCGTCCTTGATCTCGAGGACGTTGGAGCGGGTGTAGTCAATGCCCAGCTCGTCCCGGATGCGGTCGGTGAAAAAGGTGAAACCACCGCTCACCAGCAGCACCTTCAGGCCGGCATCCTTGCAGGCTTGCACCAGCCTGGCGGCGCCGGGGTTGAGTTTGAGGCGCGTACGGTAGACCTCGTCCATGCTGGCGGCGCTGACACCCTTGAGCAGGGCCACGCGCTGGCGAAGGCTTTCCTTGTAGTCGGTGATTTCACCGCGCATGGCCGCCTCGGTGATGGCCGCCACTTCTGCCTTGCGGCCGGCCGCGTCGGCAATTTCGTCCACGCATTCGATGTTGATCAACGTGGAGTCCATGTCGAAGGCAACCAGCTTGAAGTCGCCGAGTTTCAGATCGGGTATGGCGACGTTGACGACGAGGCCGGGGGAGATTTCAGCAGGATTCATGCGGTGGCAGTTTCTTTGGTGGGTTGTCCGAGTGAGCGCAGGATATCGCGCACCATTTGCGCGCGGTCTTTGGGGTTTTCCAGCCCGCGCTCTATGCGCAGCTTGTCGTTGCCGGCCAGTTTGATGTGCCGGTTTTTCTGGATGAGCTGCATGATGGCCATCGAGTCGATCGGCGGGTCCTTTTTGAATGTGATGTTGATCACACCCGGTGCCGCATCCACCTTGACCACGCCATACGGCCTGGCGATCACGCGCAGCCGGTGCACGTCGATCAGCGTCTGTGCCTGCGGTGGCAGCTTGCCGAAGCGGTCCACAATCTCTTCCAGCAGCGCGTCGATCTGGTCGGTGTTTTTGGCGGTGGCCAGCTTCTTGTAAAAACTCAGGCGCAGGTGCACATCGCCGCAATAGTCGTTGGGCAACAGTGCCGGAGCATGCAGGTTGATCTCGGTCGTCACGCTCAGGGGCGACAGCAGGTCCGGCTCGCGGCCGGCCTTGAGGGACGCCACGGCTTCGCTGAGCATCTCGTTGTACAGCTGAAAGCCTACCTCCATCATGTTGCCGCTCTGGCTTTCACCGAGTACCTCGCCGGTGCCGCGGATTTCCAGGTCATGCATGGCCAGGTAAAAGCCCGAGCCGAGTTCTTCCATCTGCTGGATCGCTTCAAGCCGCTGGCTGGCCTGCTTGGTCAGGCCTTCGATGTCCGGCACCATCAGGTAGGCATACGCCTGGTGGTGGCTGCGGCCGACGCGCCCGCGCAACTGATGCAACTGCGCCAGGCCGAACTTGTCGGCGCGGCTCATCACGATGGTGTTGGCACTGGGCACGTCAATACCGGTTTCGATGATGGTGGAGCACAGCAGCAGGTTGTAGCGCTGGGCCACGAAGTCCTTCATCACGCGTTCCAGCTCACGCTCGGGCATCTGTCCGTGGGCCACCGCAATGCGCGCTTCCGGCAGGACTTCCTCCAGCTTCTGGCGGCGGTTTTCAATCGTATCCACTTCATTGTGAAGAAAGTACACCTGCCCGCCGCGCTTGAGTTCGCGCAGCACGGCTTCGCGGATCACGCCGTTGTTTTCGCTGCGCACGAAGGTCTTGATCGCAAGCCGGCGCTGCGGCGCGGTGGCGATCACGCTCAGGTCGCGCAGGCCTTCCAGCGCCATGCCCAGCGTGCGCGGAATCGGTGTGGCGGTCAGCGTCAGCACATCGACTTCGGCCCGAATGGCCTTCATCTTTTCCTTGTGGCGCACGCCAAAGCGGTGCTCCTCATCGATGACCAGCAAGCCCAGCCGCTGGAACTTCACGTCCTGGCTGAGCAGCTTGTGGGTACCCACGACAATGTCGACACTGCCGTCGGCGAGACCCTTGATGGCCGCGGTGATTTCCCTGGCGGACCTGAAGCGGCTCATCTCGGCAACCTTCACCGGCCACTTGGCAAACCGGTCCACCAGCGTCTGGTAGTGCTGCTCGGCCAACAGGGTGGTGGGTGCCAGCAGGGCCACCTGCTTGCCGCCGGTGATCGCAATGAAGGCGGCGCGCAGGGCGACCTCGGTCTTGCCGAAGCCCACGTCGCCGCAAACCAGCCGGTCCATCGGGCGCGGGCTGATCATGTCCTGGATCACGGCATGTATGGCGGCGCGCTGGTCAGCGGTTTCTTCAAAGCCGAAGTCGTTGGAAAAGGCTTCATAGTCGCCCGGCGAATAGCGAAATGCATGGCCTTCGCGCGCCGCGCGGCGGGCATAAATGTTCAGCAGCTCGGCGGCGGAGTCGCGTATCTGTTCGGCCGCCTTGCGCTTGGCTTTTTCCCACTGGCCGCTGCCCAGCCGGTGCAGCGGCGCTTCTTCGGCGCTGACGCCGGTGTAGCGGCTGATCAGGTGCAGCTGGCTGACAGGCACGTACAGCGTGGCCTTGTCGGCATATTCCAGGTGCAGGAATTCCTGGAGCGAGGGCGTGCCGTCCGGATTTTTGTCCTGTCCCAGGTCCATGTTGATCAGCCCCCTGTAGCGGCCGATGCCGTGGGCGCTATGGACCACCGGGTCGCCGACATTCAGTTCGGAGAGGTCCTTGATCAGGGCTTCAACGTCGCTGACCTGTTCCTGCTTTTTGTTGCGCCTGCGGGTGGTGACACCGGCGGCAAACAGCTCGGTCTCGGTGACGAAGTCGATGCCTTCCTCGAGCCAGCTGAAGCCGATATTCAGCGCGGCCGTGGCGATGCCGAGTTTTTCGTCGCTGGCCTGGAAATCCTCGAGTGAGTCGAAGGCGGGCGGACTGACATTGCTGGCGCGCAGAAAGTCGAGCAGGCTTTCGCGGCGGCCATCGCTTTCGGCCAGCACGAGCACGCGATGCGCCGTGTTGCGCACGTGCCCCTTGAAGCGGGCCAACGGGTCTTCGGCGCCACGCACGACGGCCATGTCGTCGAGTTTCTGGAAGTGGGCATTGCCCTCCACATCTTCCACCGAGGGGCGCAGGGCGAGTTGTGCGTAGCCATTGGCCCGTGCGTAAAACTGCTCGCTGCCCAGAAACAGCGACTCGGGCGGCAAGGCTGGCCGGTCGGGCGCATCCCGCACCAGCCGGTAGCGGTCTTTGGTGTCCTGCCAGAAGCGCTGGAAAGCCGGCTCCAGGTCTCCATGCAACACGACCGTGGCATCGCTGCCCAGGTAGTCGAACACGGTGGCGGTCTCGTCAAAAAACAGCGGCAGGTAGTACTCGATGCCGGCCGTGGCGACGCCGTTGCCCATGTCCTTGTAGATGCGGCTCTTGGTCGGGTCGCCATCCAGCAGTTCGCGCCAGCGTTTCCGGAATTTGGCGCGTGCATCGTCGTCCATCGGAAACTCGCGGCCCGGCAGGAGGCGGACTTCCGGCACCGGGTAGAGGCTGCGCTGGCTGTCCGGGTCAAAGGTGCGGATGCTGTCAATCTCGTCGTCAAACAGATCGACGCGAAAGGGCACCAGCGAGCCCATCGGAAACAGGTCAATCAGTCCGCCGCGCACTGCGTATTCGCCCGGGCTCACCACCTGGGTGACGTGGCTGTAGCCTGCCAGGGTGAGTTGGGCCTTCAGGCGGGTTTCGTCGAGTTTTTGCTTGACCTTGAATTCGAAGGTGTAGCCCGCCAGAAAGCTCGGTGGCGCCAGGCGGTAAAGCGCGGTGGTCGCTGGCACGATCACCACGTCGGCACCGGTGTCCTTGTCGCGCTGCGAAATGCGCCACAGCGTGGCAAGCCGCTCGCTGATCAGGTCCTGGTGTGGCGAGAAGGTGTCGTAGGGCAGGGTCTCCCAGTCGGGGAACAGGGCGTAGCGTAGATCCGGCGCAAAAAAAGCCATCTCGTCCATCAGGCGCTGCGCGGTGGTGGCATCCGACGTGATGATGGCCGTGAGCTTGCCGGCCGCTTTCTCGCGCTGTCCCAGGCGGGCCAGCAGCAGGGCATCGGCGGAACCGGCGGGCTGTGGCAGGGTGTAGCGTTTGCCGCAAACGAGTGGAGGTAGATGCATTAATCGGTGCGCCGTCGTTAGGTCGGGTGAGGCAATCAAAAATTGTGCGGCGAAAAGTTGCGTTAAAAAATGACGAGAAAAGTGGCGGGAAAAACTGCGGGAAAAAGCAAGGCACCCCAAACCATTCGGAGTAGGGTGCTTCCAGCCTTCAGAATGAGGATTTTAGAATCTATGATGAGGCGATGACGGCAACCAGCGCAAATTCCCTCAATTCGTCCAATTCGTCCAATTCGCCCTCCGTGTCCCGGTTTTTTGCCCTGATTCCCTGTGCCGGGCACGGCAGTCGCGCCGGAACGCCCGGCGCCAAGCAGTACGAGGTGATTGCCGGCCGGGCCATGGTGTTGCATACGCTGGCGGCTTTTTCAGATGTGGAGCGACTTTCCGGCACGCTGGTGGTGGTGGCGCCGGGAGATCTTTTTTTTGATCAGACCCCGGGCAAGCTATTCGATGTGGCCGCCTGTGGGGGTGGCAGCCGCGCCGAGAGTGTGCGCAATGGCCTCCAGGCACTGCTCGACGGTGGTGCCGAAGCGCACGACTGGGTGCTGGTCCACGACGCCGCCCGCTGCCTGATTACTGCTGCGCAAATCAACCAGCTGATGGATGCCTGCGAGCACGACGATGTGGGCGGTTTGCTTGCGCACAAGCTGCCCGACACGCTCAAGGCGGAAGCGGGCGGGCGCGTGGCGGCCACCATTGACCGAGGCGATAAATGGCTGGCCCAGACCCCACAAATGTTTCGCATTGGGGCGTTGAGCCGGGCGCTCGACATGGCCGGCCCTGCCGTGACCGACGAATCCAGTGCCATGGAAGCCATGGGCCTGGCGCCGAAACTGGTGGCGGGCAGCGCGCAAAATTTCAAGGTGACTTACCCCGAAGACTTTGCGCTGGCCGAGGCGATTTTGCTCACGCGCAACGGTAGACCGTGAAGACCTGAATCCATTGACCGGCCCTCATTGACCATCGACTAACGACTAACGACTAACGACTAACGACTAACGACTAACGACTAACGACTAACGACTAACGACTAACCACTAACGACCATCGATCGCCCAGGAGGCGATTACTTTCTTTTTTCATGTGAAAGCGAATGCCATGAATTCCGTGCCGCCCACCCCAGTCAGTCCGCTTCCCAATTTCCGTATCGGCGAAGGCTGGGATACGCACGCGCTGGTTGCCGGGCGCAAGCTCATCATCGGCGGTGTTGAAATTCCACATCCAGTGGGCTTGCTGGGGCATTCGGATGCCGATGTGCTCTTGCACGCCATTACCGATGCTTTGCTGGGCGCGGCCGGATTGGGTGACATTGGCAGCCATTTCCCGGACACTGATGCGCGTTTCAAGGGCGCCGATTCCATGGTGCTGCTGGCTGAAGCCGGGCGGCTGCTGGCCGAGCGGGGCCACAAGATCGGCAACATAGACAGCACCGTGATTGCGCAGGCCCCCAAACTTGCCCCGCACATTCCTGCGATGCGCGCGCGGATCGCGCAAGCGCTGAGCCTGGAACCAGGGCAGGTGAATGTCAAGGCCAAGACCGCCGAGAAGATGGGGCCGGTCGGACAGGGGCTGAGCATGGAAGCCCGTGCCGTGGTGCTACTGTACTGACGCTATATTTTTAATAGCATTGAGCTGATTATTTATGGGCCTCTGGTCTTTTTTTGATGAGTGTGTGGACCGGTGCACCCCGCAAGGGCCTCAGCTTCTGCGCAGCTTGATATGCGCGGCCAGCCCGCCCGATCCGGTGTTGGTCAGGCCAAACACGCCGCCCATGCGCTGGACCGTTTTCTCGACAATCGCCAGGCCCAGGCCAGCACCAGTCGCAGCCGTGCGCGCTGCATCGCCGCGGAAAAACGGGCGTGTGAGTTTGGGCAGGGTATCCGGGGCCACACCCATGCCGTGGTCGCGCACCCTGAGCAGCACCCATTGGTCCCGGACTTTGGCAGCAATGTCGACCACGGCCACGCCGGTTTCGGCTGTTTTGCCATAGCGCCGGGCATTTTCAAGCAGGTTGGAAATGACGCGCAAGAGTTCGACCTCGTCGGCCAGGACGGCCAGGTCGTCGGGAACGGTCACGGTGACCCGCATGTCGTCATAGTCGGCGACGGCGTATACCGCCGCCTCGATCACGGCGTTGAGCGATACCGCCTCAAGGCGCGCCGGCTCGGGCCGGGCGTAGTCGAGAAATTTGTCAATGATGGCGTCGAGCTGGGTGATGTCGGCCGCCATATGGTCGCGCGCATCCTTGTCGGCCACGCTCATTTCGGTCTCCAGCCGAAGGCGTGCCAGCGGAGTACGCAAGTCATGGGAGATACCTGCCAGCATGATGACCCGGTCCTGCTCGATTTTGGACAGCTGCTCGGCCATGCGGTTAAAGCCGATATTGACCTCGCGGATTTCGCTGGTGGCTACTTTTTCGTCGAGCAGGCTCGCGTCAAAATCTCCATCCCGCATGCGGCTGGCCGCGAATGACAGCTGCTTGAGCGGGCGGTTGATCAGGCGCGCGATGAAGGCGGCCCCGGCCAGTGACAGGATCGCCGCGGTGATGAGCCAGATCACCCAGGTGCTGCCTCGGGAAGGCCCCACCTTGGAAGGATCGGTGAGCAGCCAGTAGGCGTCTCCGTCGATCGTGAAGCCGACCCACAGGCCTTTCTGGCCGTTGACAGTGCCGGCGACGACTGTGTTGGCGCCCAGGCGCGCCTGAAGCTCCTGGGTGATGCGTTCGCCGAGTTCATCGTCGCTTTCAAAGAGTTGGAACTTGTCCTTGGGTTCACGCGGCGTGATGCGTACGCGCTCCTCGTCGGCCAGCGTTTTGATCAGCGACACACGGGCAATCGAATCGGAATAGCGCAAGGCAGCACGGCTCAGGTTCACCAGCGATGCCAGTTGTTGGGCGCTTTGAATGGCGCGCGGCTCCGACTCCAGCGCGCGGAAGGTTTGAAGCCAGGCCACGATGGAACCGAGCAGCAGCAGCGACAGAAAGAAAAAGGTCCGCCAGAACAGGCTGAAACCCCGCCGTGGGCGCATTTCCAGCGGAGCGGGCGCAGTTTCAAGCGGTATCGGGTTGGTGGCGTCCATAAAGGTGGTTAGGCATGCCGCAAGGGCGCAAGGATGGACGTGAGTCTCGCCGGGTGCCGGTCAGGTCAGCGTGGACAGCCGGCACCTCCCTGCAAGACGTGGGGTGGGTGAGACCTGGCGTATCAGTTGGTTCCATCCGGTACAAAAACGTAGCCGATACCCCAGACCGTCTGTATGTAGCGGGGAACGGCTGCGTCCACCTCGATCAGCTTGCGCAGGCGCGAGACCTGCACGTCCAGGCTGCGGTCGAAAGGTTCGAACTCGCGGCCGCGCGCCAGTTGCGCCAGCTTTTCCCGGGAAAGCGGTTGGCGTGGATGGCGCACCAGGGTTTTCAGCATGGCGAATTCGCCAGTGGTCAGCGGTAGTTCTTCGCCGTTTTTATGCAGGGTCCGCAGGCCCATATCGAACGAAAACGGTCCAAAGGTAATCACTTCCTGGTCGCTGGACGGCGCACCCGGCACTTCGGCCGTGGGCCGGCGGCGCAGCACCGCGTGGATGCGGGCCAGCAGCTCTCGTGGGTTGAAGGGTTTGGCCAGGTAGTCGTCGGCGCCAACTTCCAGGCCGACGATGCGGTCCACATCTTCACCTTTGGCGGTCAGCATGATGATGGGCGTGCGGTCGTTGGCGGCGCGCAGGCGGCGGCAAATGGAGAGACCGTCTTCACCGGGCATCATCAAGTCCAGCACAATCAGGTCGACAGCGTCGCGCAGCATGATGCGGTTCAGGGCCTTGCTGTCTTCGGCAAGAATGACTTCAAAGCCCTCTTGGGCCAGGTAGCGGCGCAACAGGTCGCGAATGCGGGCGTCGTCGTCAAGGATGAGAATCTTGTCGGCACGGGCAGTGGGTTGAGCTTGGGTCATAGTCATCCGGTATTTGTAACAGAGCCATTTTGAAGGCTGAAAACGTCCGATGTCTCTTTTTTCACTTCCTTTGACACACTGTTACAAAAGTTGCGGCGAAATGCAAGGGGCACATAGAGCGGATGGGTATGTCGTTCAATCTCACGGATGTGATCAAAGGTGACCAAAAGCGAACTTCAACGCTGCCACGCCGTAACTGCGATATGGCCGGACCGGTGTTCGCTCCGGTTTCGCTTCAGGCTTGCCAATGACCGGTGCGTGTGAGCCCGGGCACCTTCACGGTGGGTGGTCGCCTGGGCCTGGAATTGCGCAGTTTCTGTAGACCTGATTTCCACTATTCACTGTTTCTTCACTGCCCGAAAGGTAATCACTTGATGCGTACTCAAAAATGGATAGCTGCTTGCCTGCTCATGGCAGGCGCTGCAGGCGTTTTGGCCCAAACCACGCCGCGGGAGCCCCTGCAAAATGTGGCTCAGTTGTCGGCCAGCGGGTCGGTAGAGGTACAGCAGGATCTGCTGTCAATTTCAATGAGCACCACGGTAGGCGGAACCGATGCAGGCGCGGTGCAAACCCAGCTCAAGCAGGCGCTTGATACCGCGCTGGCCCAGGCCCGGCAGGCCGCTGCCCCCGGCCAGATGGATGTGCGGACCGGCAATTTCAGCCTGTACCCGCGCTACGGCAAGGACGGCAAGATCAATGGCTGGCAGGGTTCCACTGAATTGGTGCTTGAAGGGCGGGATTTTTCACGCATTACCAGCACGGCTGGCAAGATACAGACCCTGACGCTGGCGAACGTCAGCTTCGCCTTGAGTCGTGAGCAGCGTGCCAGAGTCGAAGGTGAAGCCCAGGCGCTGGCGATCGAGCGCTTCAAGGCCAAAGCCGGCGAGGTATCGAAAAGCTTCGGCTTTAACAGCTACACGCTGCGCGAGGTGGCCATCACTGCCAACGACCAGGGCTATCCCCCCCGTCCGCGCATGATGGCCATGCAGGCCAAGGGCGATATGGCGGAAGCGGCCGTTCCTGTGGAGGCCGGCAAGAGCACGGTACTGGTGAGCGTGAGTGGATCAGTCCAGATGAAGTAGCGGGTTCCCCGCATACCATGCACCATGCCCCTTTCGGGGAAATTCCTCAGGCCGCTGACAGGCGGTTTTTACGTGCAATCACCACTGCACGCAGGTGATCGTAAATCCAGTTGAAGGCAAAGGTGTAGGGCAGGAAAAACAGCACGATGCCAATGTCCAGCACAAATGCTGCCCACAGGCCGATGTCCAGCCACCAGGCGGCCAGCGGCACGACCGCCAGGATCAGGCCGATTTCAAACAGCACGGAATGAACGGCGCGGGCCAACAGGGTGCGCCGAAAGCCCAGGCGGCGCTGTGCCCGATCAAATAGCGCATTGAACGCCATGTTCCAGGCCATTGCAATCAGCGAGATCATCAGCGTCAGCAAACCCATGTGGGCCAGCGAATAGCCGAGCAGCCAGGTGCCCAATGGCGCGCAGATGGCGATCGCCACCACTTCGAACCCGAGGGCGTGGAAAAAACGTTCCTTGACTGATTTTTGGTGATTCATGGTGCGTTTCGATGGCTACTTTTTTGCTTTTGTTTTTTTGTCTTAAAGATGATTTGCAGAAGGATTTTCATCGATATTTTGGATATATTTAAATCAATAACCATCTAGAAAATAGATGGATTAATAGGTGGATTAATAAATGGAATTGATCATTGATGTGATGGAGTGAGGAGACAGGCTGATGCGTCATTCCCCCGAAGCCCTGACGGCTTTTGCCGAGGCGGCCACCTTGGGCTCGTTTTCTGCGGCGGCCCGCAAGCTTGGCAAGAGCCAGTCGACAGTCAGCAGCGCCATTGCGAACCTGGAAATCGACCTGGGCCTCGCACTCTTTGACCGAAGCAGCCGCAAGCCCACCTTGACAGAAGGGGGGCGCGTGGTACTGGGCAAGGTCCGGGAGATTCTTGCCGCCAGCGACCGGCTGGACCGTGCCGCGAGCGAGTTGGGGGGAGGGCTCGAAGCCAGGCTCAGCGTGGTGTGGTCAGACACCTACCAGTCTGACCGTTTTGAGGACATGCTCATGGCTTTCGAGCGGCGCTTTCCCGATCTGGAGTTCGAGTGCCTGATTGCCGAGCACGGTGACCTGGTCTCGCTGGTGCAAACCGGGCGGGCACAGATTGGCGTGGTCGCCGCGCAAAACGTTTACCCGCCGGATATTGGCGCGGCCACGCTCGCCGAGCAGTCGGAGATCACGCTGTTTGTGGCCACAAACCACCCTTTGGCCAGCCTGAAGGACATCACGCCGGAGGTGCTGGCCAATTACCGGCAGCTGAGGCTGGACACCTACCTGGAGCAGGCTACCCAGACGATGTCCTCGGCACGTCGGGCCTGGTCGGCGCCCAGCTATCTCATGCTGCTGGAGATGGCCGTGCTGGGTTTCGGCTGGGCGGCCATTCCGCGCTGGATGGTGACCCGTTTTGCCTTGGGTAGCCTGGTCGAACTGGACGCACGGGGTTGGCCGCAGCGGGTGCCGGTTGATGCCGTCTGGTCGCGGCAACGACCGTTGGCGCGCGCCGGGACCTGGCTGCTGCAGGAGATGCTGGCGCCGCTGGCACCGCCTGTAAAGGCCTTGTCCAGGAAATAACCGGAACAGAAGTGACAGGAACAGGCGGCCGCTCATGAAAAAGCCTGCAAACCTTGTGTGGCCTGCAGGCTTGGAGTGAAAGGGCGGGAGAACCCGCCGGTAGCTTAGAAGCGGTAGCGCAAACCGACGGTGGTGGCGCTGATGCGGTCGCGGTCCCCACCGGCGAACTTCAGCTTGTGCTCGTCATATTGCAGTACCGCCGACCAGTTGGGGTTGAAGGCATATTCCGCTCCAATGCCGTATGACACGCCAAAGCCTTTCTCGCTGCCCGAGGCAATGCCCGAAGCGGGTGCGGCGGAAACGCTGGTGCGGCCATACGTTGTCCCGAGCTTGCCCAGCAGGTTGAAGGCGTTGCTCAGCGGGAACTTGCCCACCAGGCTCAGGTTGACGCCTTTGGCCTTGGTATTGCCGCCGGCACGGCTGACGTTACCGAAGTCGGTGTAACCCAATTCCAGACCAAAATTGCTGCTGAAGTAGCTTCCGGCGTAAATGTTGTAGGCGGTGTCGTGCTTGTCTGAGGGAAAAATGCCTGCGCCATTGCTCAGCGAGAAGTCAGATCGCCCGGCGTTGAATCCGACGTAACCGGCACCGGGTGAGTAAAAGGAGTAATTGCTGCTCGAACTGCTTTGTGCCTGAGCACCTGTGGCGGCTGCCAATGCGGCAACAGCCAGTACGGTGCCTGAAAACATTCGGGTCAATGATTGCATGGTGCTTCCTTTTTCCTTGAGTGGATGGATTGATGACAACCTCCGGGCGGGAGGCTGTTTGTTATGAAATACCAGCTAAAAATTTAGGCAAACATTTGTGTCGCGCCTGTGGGCATAAAAAGCGAATTTTTGTAGGACAAACGGCAATTTTGGAAGGGCATTGCGTCTGGCGGGGCCGGGCGGTGCTTTATCCAGCCCGGCCATGTGATTTGCTGAAAAGGGTTGATGCGCCATGCCGCAAAGGCTGCTGCTAAAGTTGGGCAATGCAGTTCATCACTCACTTGCCGGGAAGCAGCGCCCTGATACTCGATTCTCCCCACAGCGGCACTGCTTATCCGCCGGATTTCCTGCCTGCATGCGAGATGCAGACACTGCGGCAGGCCGAAGACACGCATGTCGAAAAGCTGTATGACTTTGCGCCCGCCCTGGGCGTGCACTGGATCGAGGCCCACTTTCCGCGCAGCTACCTTGACGTCAACCGCAATACCACCGAAGTGGATGTGACGCTGTTTGATGCGCCCTGGCCGGGTCCGGTGGAAACCGATCCGAAAATACTGTCCAAGGTCCGCCTGGGCAAAGGGCTGATCTGGCGCACCACGGATGACGGTGTGCCTATTTATGGACGAAAGCTCGCAGTGGCTGAAGTGCAGGCGCGCATCGAGCAGTGCTGGACACCCTACCACACGGCGGTCGCGCAAGCCATTGATGCGGCTCACCAGCAGCACGGCTACAGCATCCACATCAATTGCCATTCCATGCCCGCCATTGCTTCGAGCCAATCCACCGACTTTCCGGGCGAGAAGCACGCGGACTTTGTGGTCGGCGACCGCGACGGCAGCACGGCCCATGAGGCCTTGTCCGGGCTGATTTGCCAGCACCTGCGTGAACTCGGCTACACGGTGGCTTACAACCACCCGTACAAAGGTGTGGAACTGGTGCGCCGCTACAGCAACCCCGCGCAACACCGGCACAGCATCCAGCTGGAAATCAACCGCAAGCTCTACATGGACGAGGCGACGCTTGAGATCACGCAGGGGTTCGAGGCGCTGAAAGCGCATCTGCGCTCGCTGGTCAATCTTCTGCTGCAAACCGATCCGCGCCTGCTTTGATGGTCCCCCTGCAAACAAATGCTGGTGCAGTACCGGGTACCGTGTATCTGATACCGCGTGGCGAATGCATTCAACTGCCCGGCCGACATGATTACCTTCTTTAACGAGCACCACCAGGCTCACGCCCCTGAATTCGAATTTTTCCGGGGAGAACGTGTGCCGTGCTTTGAGACCCCGGCACGCGCCGAGTATGTCAAAGCCAGCCTCGCATCCCGCGGCCATACATTGCGCACTGCGCAGATGGACAGCCGCACGGTGTTGGCCAGGGTGCATGCGCCGCGCTACCTGGCGTTTCTGGAATATGCATGGCGGGACTGGGCCGCGCAGGAAGCCGGCAATGACCAGCGCCAGCCCTTTCCTTCCGTCTGGCCAGTGCGAACCCTGCGCAGCGATGTGGAGCCCGTGAATTTCATCGCCCGGCTGGGCCTGTATTCGATGGACAACGGCTCGCCGCTCGCCGCAGGCACCTGGATCGCCGCCAAGGCCGGCGCGGATGCCGCCGCCAGCGGGGCCGCTTTGCTGGCGGGTGGAAATAGCGGTGAACGGGCCGTGTTTTGCTGCAGCCGCCCACCCGGCCACCACGCCGGGCCGGATTTCATGGGTGGCTATTGTTTTTTGAACAACGCGGCGGTGGCTGCCCAGGCGCTGCGCGATGGCGGCGCGGCGCGGGTGGCCGTGCTCGACGTGGACTACCACCACGGCAACGGCACGCAAAGCATTTTTTACGACCGTGCCGATGTGCTGTTTATCAGTTTGCACGGTGATCCGTTGACCGAATACCCGTTCTACCTGGGCCACGCCGATGAGACCGGCGTTGGCGAGGGCGCCGGGTTCAACCTGAACCTGCCACTGCCTGCGGGATGCACGGCGGCGCGCTGGTTTGACGCGCTGGAGCACGCCTGCCTTCGCATCGCGGCTTTTGGGGCGGACGCGCTGGTGGTTTCGCTGGGGCTGGACACTTTCTGCGAAGACCCGATCTCCAAATTCGCCCTTCAGGCCGGTGACTTCAGCCGCCTGGGCGAGCGCCTGGGCAGGCTTGGCCTGCCGACGGTGTTTGTGCTGGAGGGCGGTTATGCTGCCGCCGCGCTGGGCACCAATGCGGTGAACGTGATTGAAGGCTTTGAGGGCACCTGAATGGACCAGATCGATTGCGTGGTGATAGGTGCGGGCGTGGTGGGCCTGGCGGTGGCGCGCGCGCTGGCGTTGCAAGGAAGGGAAGTGATGGTGCTGGAGGCGGCGGATGCGATTGGCACCGGCACCAGCTCGCGCAACAGCGAAGTGATTCATGCCGGCATCTACTACCCGCAAGGCTCGCTCAAGGCCCGGCTGTGCGTGGAGGGCAAGGAACTGCTTTACGCCTATTGCGCCGAACGGGGCATTGGCCACAGCCGCTGCGGCAAACTGATTGTGGCGACCAGCGATGCACAGGTGGCGCAACTGCAAGGCATCATCGCCAAGGCGGCGGCCAATGGCGTGCACGACCTGGCACTGCTCACACGCGAAGAGGCGAGGGCGCTGGAGCCGCAACTGGTGTGCGTGGCGGCGGTGCATTCGCCCAGCACCGGCATTGTGGACAGCCACGGGCTGATGCTGGCGCTGCAGGGCGATCTGGAGAACGCCGGCGGCCTTGTGGTCCTGAACTCGCCCCTGGCTCGGGCGGAATGTGCGCAGGGGGCTATTATTTTGATAGCGGAAGACGGCACGGAACTGCAGGCTAAAACCGTGGTCAATGCGGCGGGCCTGCATGCGCAATCTCTCGCCCGGAAGTTTGCCGGGTTGGCCGGCAAACATGTGCCGCCCAGCCATTACGCCAAAGGCAATTACTTCACGCTGTCGGGGCGCTCACCGTTCAGCCGGTTGATCTATCCGGTACCGGAAGCTGCGGGCCTGGGTGTGCACCTGACGATCGACCTGGGCGGGCAGGCCAAATTCGGGCCGGATGTGCAATGGGTCAACGCGCCCGATGACCTGGTGGTGGACCCGGCACGCGGGGAGGCGTTTTATGCGGAGGTGCGCAAGTACTGGCCGGCGCTCCAGGAGGGCGCCCTGATACCGGGCTACGCCGGCATTCGCCCCAAAATCCAGGCACCGGACGAACCGGCCAGGGACTTTCTGATTCAGGGCCCCGACGTGCATGGCGTACCCGGGCTGGTGAACCTGTTCGGCATTGAGTCACCGGGCCTCACCAGCTCACTGGCGATTGGCAACTACGTCAGCAGATTGCTATAGAGCTTGCTGCACCGGCGGTGTGTTGTGTGTTGTATAGCAGGGCGCTGCGATTTTCAGATCACTGCGCCGCCCAGCCGCCGTCCATGTTCCAGGCAACGCCACGCACATTGTTGCCCGCCGGAGAACAGAAGAACACCGCCAGCGCGCCCAGCTCTTCAGGCGTGGTGAATTGCAGGGAAGGCTCTTTTTCACCCAGCAGTTGCTGGGTGGCCGCCTCGATGGAGAGGCTTCCTGCTGCGGCCCTGGCGTCCACCTGTTTTTGTACCAGGGGCGTCAGCACCCAACCGGGGCAGATGGCGTTGCAGGTCACGCCGCTGGTGGCGTTTTCAAGCGCGGTGACTTTGGTCAGCCCGACAATGCCGTGCTTGGCCGCCACGTAGGCCGATTTTTCCGCGGAGCCGACGAGGCCATGCACCGAAGCGACATTGATGATGCGGCCCCAGCCCTTGCCATTGTCGGCGGCCTGCATGGCGGGCAGTGCCAGGCGTGTGGCATGAAAGGCGCTGCTCAGGTTGATCGCGATGACCGCGTCCCATCTTTCAACCGGGAAATTCTCTACCCGGGCCACATGCTGGATGCCCGCGTTGTTGACGAGAATGTCGACCTGGCCGAACTGGGAGGCGGCAAACTTCATCATGTCTTCAATGTCGGCGGGCTTGCTCATGTCGGCACCGTGGTAGGCCACCTTGACGCCCAGCGCCTCGATCTCCGCCTTGGGGCCGTCCACATCGCCAAACCCATTGAGGACGATGTTGGCGCCCTGTACGGCCAGGGATTTTGCAATGCCCAGGCCAATGCCGCTGGTAGAGCCGGTGACGAGAGCTGTTTTACCTTTGAGCATGGTGTTTCTCCGGATGATTTACGATGGTTGGCATGAGATTTAAACGGCGCCTGCAGGCAGCGTGTCCCAAAAATTCTCAAGCAATTATCGAGCCTTTCAAATCCAGCCCCTGTATCCAACTACCAACAACACTGAAGCGGACCGCCTGCACCATGACTGAACCCAGCCTGAACCATGTAACTTGTCCGGATGCCTCTGGAGGCCATCGCATGGCCTATTGGCAGTGGGGCCGGCCTGATAGCGGGCATGTGGTGGTGTGTGTGCACGGCCTCTCGCGTCAGGGGCGTGACTTTGACGTGCTGGCGCAGGCGCTTTGCCGGCAAGCCGAGCAGGCTGCGCCAGGATCCGGCGGCCTTCGTGTGGTCTGCCCCGATGTGGTCGGACGCGGTGAAAGCGACTGGCTGAAAGATCCCATGGGCTACCAGTTGCCGGCTTATGCGGCTGACATGCTGGTGCTACTGGCCCATTTGCACGCCCGTGCGCCCATCACGACGCTGGATTGGGTAGGCTCCAGCATGGGCGGGCTGATCGGCATCGGGGTGTGCGGCCAGCCGGGTCTGCCCTTGCCTGTTCCGGTGCGGTGCCTGGTACTCAATGATGTCGGTCCCGCCATTGAGTGGAATGCGATTGTGCGGATTGGCACCTACCTGGGCCAGGCGGGGCATTTCGGCTCGGTACAGGAGGCGGCCGACGCGATGCGGGCCGTTTCCTCCAGCTTTGGCCCGCATACCCCCGAGCAGTGGCTGGCGTTATCGCGCCACATGGTCAAACCGGTGTCGCAGTCTGCTGACAGCAAGTGGCGGCTGCATTACGACCCGGCGATTGCGGTGCCGTTCAAACTGGCTACCGAGGCTTCCACGCTCCAGGGTGAAACCATGCTCTGGAAGCTTTACGACAATATTTCTGCCCGGACGCTGCTGATACGCGGTGCGCTGTCCGATCTTCTGAGCTCAGAAACGGCGCATGCCATGACGCAGCGCGGTCCCCGTGCCCGTTTGGTGGAGTTTGAAGGTATCGGACATGTCCCCACGTTGGTCGCGGACGATCAGGTCGCGGTGGTAACGGATTTTCTGCTTGGCTGATACCGCGATCATGCGGGATGAGTCCCGGGCAACCATTTGATAGAGTTTTCATGAAAAGCAATGTGCTGGGGCCGGATGGCCCCACGGCCCCCCAAGGGCCCAACGCCTCCATCGTCACGGCCACGGCCGACAGCCTGCCCGACCAGCCGAATGCGCTGGCGCGCGCGCGTGCATTTGCCGAGCCGCTGATTGCCAGCGAGACGCTGGACACCGGCGAGAACATCCTGGCGCACGCTGATGCGGTGGCGGCCATCCTGAAGGGCATTGGCGGCTCGGAAGCCATGCAGGCGGCCACCTACCTCGTGCATGCCTGCCAGCATCTGACCAAGCCGCAGGAAGTGATTGCCAAGGCATTCGGTGCCAACTATGCCGCACTGGCGATAGAAACGACCAAGCTGGTTCATGTGCAGCGGCAGGCCCGCACGGCGGATGCCAAGGCGCAGCTCCTGGACGACCCGGCGGCTCAAACGGAGAATGTGCGCAAGATGCTGCTGGCGTTTTCGCGTGATCTGCGGGTGGTCATGCTGCGGCTGGCTTCGCGCCTGCAGACCTTGCGCCATTACGCGGCAACCCGGCAGGCGGCCCCGCCCGCGCTGGCCCATGAGTCGCTGCACGTGTTTGCGCCGCTGGCCAACCGCCTGGGCATCTGGCAGATCAAATGGGAAATGGAAGACCTGGCTTTCCGCTTCCTGGAGCCTGAGACCTACAAACACACGGCGCGGCTGCTCGATGAAAAACGCGTTGAACGCGAAGGGTTCATGGAGACCTTGCGCGCGCAGCTTGAGCGCGAGCTGAACCAGAACGGCATTGCGGCGCTGGTGCAAGGGCGGCCCAAGCACATCTACAGCATTGTCAAGAAGATGCGTGGCAAGTCGCTCGGTTTTGATCAGGTGTTTGACATCCGTGCCTTGCGGGTGATTGCGGCGGATATCAACGGCTGCTATGCGGCGCTGGGTTTTGTGCATTCGCGCTTCACGCCCATTGGGGGTGAATTTGACGATTACATCGCCAAGCCCAAATCCAACGGCTACCAGTCCCTGCACACCGTGGTGCGAGACGACGCCGGCCGGGCGGTCGAAATCCAGATACGCACCCAGGCCATGCACGACCATGCCGAGCATGGCGTGGCTGCGCACTGGGCCTACAAGGAGGCCGGCACCAAGGGCTACAGCGGCGTATCGGCCAGCAGCGAGTACGACGCCAAGATTGCCGTATTGCGCCAGCTGCTGGCTTGGGAGCGCGACCTGTCGGGACCGGCGGCCCAGCGGGCGCGGGAGGCCAAGCAAGGCCTCTTCGAAGACCGCATTTACGTGCTCACCCCCGACGCCGCCATTGTGGAGTTGCCTCAGGGCGCGACAGCGGTGGACTTTGCCTACAGCGTGCACACCAGCCTGGGGCACCGCTGCCGCGGCGCGCGCATTGATGGTGCCATGGTGCCGCTCAACACACCGCTGCAAAACGGCCAGACGGTGGAGGTGGTCACCGCCAAGGAAGGCGGCCCCTCGCGCGACTGGCTGAATCCCGAACTGGGCTTTCTGGCCAGTCACCGGGCCAAGTCGAAAGTGCGTGCGTGGTTCAACGCGCTGGCCATGGAGCAAACCGTGGCCAAAGGCCGGGAGGCGGTTGAAAAACTGCTCCAGCGAGAGGGCAAGACCGCCATGAAGCTGGACGACCTCGCCTTGCAGCTGGGGTTCAAGACGGCGGACGATTTGTTTGAGGTGGTGGGCAAGGACGAGTTGTCGCTGCGCACCATAGAGAACATGCTCAGGCCACCAGAGCCGGTGCTTTCGCAGGATGACTACCTGCTGGCCAAAAAAGCACGCCAGCCCGACAAGTCCAGCCAGTCAGGCAAGGGCGGCAAGGGGAGTGTGCTGGTGGTCGGTATTGATTCGCTGCTGACCCAATTGGCCAAGTGCTGCAAGCCCGCACCGCCGGACGAAATCCTGGGCTTCGTCACCAAGGGCAAGGGCGTGAGCATTCATCGCAGTGACTGCAGCAATTTTCGCAACATGGCCAGCGGAAGTCCTGACCGCGTGATCGAAGTGCAGTGGAGTTCACCCAAAACACCGGATGGTTCGGTCTACCCGGTAGATGTGGCCGTGGAGGCTGCAGACCGGCAAGGGCTGTTGCGTGATATTTCCGAGGTGTTTGCCAAGGAAAAAATGAATGTGATCGGCGTGCAGACACAGTCGGTCAAAGACAACCGCGGCGGCACGGCCTGGATGACATTCACCGTGGAGGTGGCACAGTCGGGCCGCCTCAATCAGGTGCTTGGCCTTGTGGCAGAAGTGGCGGGCGTGCGCTCTGCCCGCAGGCGCTGAGTTAGCGTCGAAGCTAACGCGGCAAGCGAACATGGGGGCTCTTCATCCCAGCAGGGGCCGCGGGACTGGCTTTGCCAGACCGCAGGCGCAGCGGCCCCCCTCGGGGGGGCAGCGCAGTACACGCAGTGACAAGCGTGGGGGCCAACAATTTCCCGCCGGGCCGCCCCAAGGAAAAAGCGCCCCCTCGGGGGGCAGAGAGCTACACGTGAGTGAGCGAACGTGGGGGCCACATTTCTCTCTGCTACAATACGAGCTTCGAACAGTCCTTAGGCGCGTAGCTCAGCTGGTTAGAGCACCACCTTGACATGGTGGGGGTCGTTGGTTCGAGTCCAATCGCGCCTACCAATCCTTCGTAAAGGTTGACCCGGAAATACTGCATCACTCTGTTGGTGCGGCCATTTACACAGGGTAAACCAAGGGGATTGTGTATATCCGGACTTCCTAGAATGTACCGAACCCTGTCGCTTTGACGCAGGCCGTCATTCAGAGGAGTATTCAGTGCAAAAAAGAAAATCCACCAGCCCGAAACCGGGTGTGCTGCCTTCGCAGGGCCCGTCCCTGGAAGAGGGCGCTCCTGACGCCAAAAGCGGCAAGGCCGCCCCTGTCGAGGCTGCAGCACCGCGGGTGATCAAGAAGTACCCGAACCGGCGGCTGTACGACACCGAAACCTCGACCTACATCACGCTGACCGAAGTGCGGCAACTGGTGATGGACAGCGCGCCGTTTGTGGTGCGTGATGCCAAGAACAATGAAGACCTGACGCGCAGCATTTTGCTGCAGATCATTCTGGAAGAAGAGACCGGTGGCGCGCCGATGTTCACCGAGGCCGTGCTGGCCAACATCATCCGTTTTTACGGCAATGCAATGCAGGGCTTCATGGGCGCCTACCTGGAGAAAAACGTCCAGAGCTTCATGGACCTGCAGGTGAAGATGGCCGAGCAGTCCAAGGGGCTGAGCCCTGAAAAGTGGGCGCAGTTCCTGAATGCGCAGTCACCCATGATGCAGGGCATGCTGGGCACCTATGTCGAGCAGTCCAAAAATGTTTTCACGCAGATGCAGGAGCAAATGCAAAAGCAAAGTGAACAGATGCTGTCGGCTTTTGGCCTGAAGCGCTGAACACTCAATTTTCTGCCTGATGTGCATGCAGGGCCATCGCGGCCCTGTCCGCTCCCGGCTCTGCCTGCTCTGAGACAATAGAGGCCATGAGCGAAGTACTTTCCCCGATGACAGCAATCTCCACCAAACCGGCCCCCCGTGTCGGGTTTGTCAGCCTGGGCTGCCCCAAGGCGCTGACCGATTCCGAATTGATACTCACACAATTGAGTGCCGAGGGCTATCAGACGTCCAAGACCTTTGAGGGCGCCGACCTGGTGATCGTCAACACCTGCGGCTTCATTGACGATGCCGTCAAGGAGAGCCTGGACACCATCGGCGAGGCGCTGGCAGAAAACGGCAAGGTCATCGTGACGGGTTGCCTGGGTGCCAAGGGCGGCGAGGGGGCTGGCAACCTGGTGCGCCAGATGCATCCCAGCGTGCTGGCTGTGACCGGCCCGCACGCCACGCAAGAGGTCATGGATGCGGTGCACCTGAACCTGCCCAAGCCGCATGACCCGTTTGTGGATCTGGTGCCCAATGCGTTTGGCGTTGCGGGCATCAAGCTCACGCCGAAGCACTATGCCTACCTGAAGATCAGTGAAGGCTGCAATCACCGCTGTACCTTCTGCATCATTCCCTCCATGCGCGGCGACCTGGTGTCGCGACCCATCGGTGATGTGCTGAACGAGGCACGCGCCTTGTTTGAAGGGGGCGTGAAAGAATTGCTGGTGATCAGCCAGGACACCTCCGCCTATGGCGTGGATGTGAAATACCGCACCGGTTTCTGGGATGGCAAGCCGGTCAAGACCCGCATGCTGGAACTGGTCCAGGCGCTGGGCGATATTGCCGAGCCCTATGGTGCCTGGGTTCGCCTGCATTATGTCTACCCTTACCCCAGCGTAGACGAAGTACTCCCGCTGATGGCCACCGGCAAGGTCCTGCCTTACCTGGATGTGCCTTTGCAGCACAGCCACCCCGATGTTTTGAAGCGCATGAAACGCCCAGCCAGCGGCGAAAAAAACCTTGAACGCATTGCGCGCTGGCGCGAGATATGCCCCGAAATTGTGATCCGAAGCACCTTTATTGCCGGCTTTCCGGGTGAAACCGAAGCCGAATTCGAGCACCTGCTGGAATTCATGCGCGAGGCCCGCATCGACCGAGCAGGCTGTTTTGCCTACAGTGCCGTGGAGGGTGCTACCGCCAATGACATTCCCGGCATGCTGCCGCTGGAGGTGCGTGAAGAGCGGCGGGCGCGCTTCATGGCCGTGGCTGAGGAGGTTTCAAGCCTGAAGCTGCAGCAGCGCGTCGGCGCCACGATGCAGGTGCTGGTCGATTCAGCGCCGGCCTTGGGACGCAAGGGTGGCACGGGCCGCTCGTATGCGGACGCGCCCGAGATTGATGGCGTGGTTAAACTGCTGCCGCCCGAGAAAATCAGCAAGACACTCAAGGTCGGTGAGTTCACCCGGGCCCGTATTGTCGGAACCCAGGGCCACGACCTGGTGGCCATACCGGTCTGATTCATTTCCCGCTTCAGCGGGGCGGTTTTTCAGCCGCCCCATGCGCACCAGCTTGCGCGCCCATATGGCGGACGAAAGTAGCGTATGAATTCGGATTCGGGCGCTTTTTATTGGCCCGATCACGAAGACAATCGCGATTGCGGGCAGCGGCCCAAAAGCAAAAAAGGCCACTGGTGACAGTGGCCTTGATTTGGCTGTACTTGCGTACGTTGAGTAATTTTGGTGCCCGGGAGAGAACTCGAATCTCCACATCTTGCGATACACGGACCTGAACCGTGCGCGTCTACCAATTCCGCCACCCGGGCACAGCAAGCAGTGTACCATTACATCGGCGTCCTATCGGGTTGACCCCCGAAAATATTTCAATTTCAGCTGGAAATCCGGTGTTTTCTCGGCGCTTCCAAATTGCAAGGGCCGCAGACTGCCAGCCAGCTCGATGAAATCCTGCGGATGATGCCGGTGTCGCAAAGCTCCCACTGCAACAGCGATATATCCCGATTTAAGGGCACCGCTTTTTATTAACCGTGGCCAGTATCTGATACAAACATAAACATGGATTCAGACGTGGCCAACCCAGCTTCAAGTCCGCGGGTTTCCATAACCCGGTTTCACGGCCTGCCGCCTGTTAGGCTGTAGGCTGTTGCCAGTGACGCTTCACGAAAAGAGATTTCTTATCAAAACAACGCATCAAAATTCCGGCGCATCGTCCGGGCTCCTCGCTGAATTCGAGGGTACGGTTTCCGGCCACCGCGACGGCCATGGTTTCGTTCTGCGCGACGACGGCGAACCGGACATTTACCTGCCGCCCAACGAAATGCGCGCGGTGCTGCACAAGGACCGCGTCAAGGCACGCATCGTGCGGCACGACCGGAAAAACCGGCCCGAAGGACGCGTCACCGAAATCATCGAGCGCTCGCCCAACCCCATCATTGGCCGTTTGCTGCAGGAAAGCGGTGTCTGGCTGGTAGCGCCCGAAGACAAGCGCTACGGCCAGGATATCCTGATTCCCAAGGGGGCGACGGGCACGGCCAAGAGCGGCCAGGTCGTGGTGGTGCAGCTGACCGAGCCGCCTGCGCTGTTTGGCCAACCGGTGGGGCGAGTCGTGGAAGTGCTGGGTGAAATTGACGATCCAGGCATGGAAATCGAGATCGCCGTGCGCAAATACGGCGTCCCGCATGAATTCAACGACGAAGCGTTGGCCCTGGCGCGCACCCTGCCCGACGCGGTGCGTCCGGCGGATAAAAAACACCGGGTAGATCTCACCGACATTCCCCTGGTCACCATTGACGGGGAGGATGCCCGCGACTTTGACGATGCCGTCTACTGCGAGCCCGCCAAAGTGGGGCGTGGCAAGGGCTGGCGACTGCTGGTGGCGATTGCAGACGTGAGCCATTACGTGGAGACCGGCAGCGCCATTGACATTGATGCGTATGACCGGGCCACCAGCGTGTATTTTCCGCGCCGCGTGATTCCCATGCTGCCGGAAAAACTGTCGAATGGCCTGTGTTCGCTCAACCCCACCGTCGAACGCCTGTGCATGGTGTGCGACATGCTGATCAACACCAAGGGAGAGGTTCACGCCTACCAGTTTTACCCGGCCGTGATGTTTAGCCATGGTCGCCTTACCTATACCGAGGTGGCAGCGATCCTGGCCAACACGCGCGGTTCCGAAGCCGCGCAGCGTAAGGCACTGGTTCCGCACTTGCTGAATCTGCACGACGTGTACCAGGCCCTTCTGAAGGAGCGCGGTGCACGCGGCGCCGTCGATTTCGAGACCACCGAGACGCAGATCGTGTGCGACGAGGCAGGGCGCATCGAGAAGATCGTGCCGCGCACCCGCAACGTGGCGCACCGCCTGATTGAAGAGGCCATGCTGGCGGCCAATGTGTGTTCGGCCGACTTCATCGAGCAAAGCAAGCATGTGGGCCTTTACCGCGTGCATGAAGGTCCGACCCCTGAAAAGAAGGAGATGCTGCGCAACTACCTCAAGGCGCTGGGCGTGGGCATGACCATTGGCGAGGAGCCGACCCCCGGCGAGTTCCAGCAGATTGCCGTCGCCACCAAGGACCGGCCCGATGCGCAGCAGATCCACTCCATGCTGCTGCGCTCCATGCAGCAGGCCATTTACACGCCGATCAATAGCGGGCACTTCGGCCTGGCCTATGAGGCCTATACCCACTTCACCAGCCCCATCCGTCGTTATCCCGACTTGCTGGTGCACCGCGTGATCAAGGCAGCGCTGACCAAGTCCAAATACCAGTTGCCGGTATTGCCCACGCCGGGCGAGGCCGAGGCCAAGCTGTCCAAGCGGCTGGCCTCCCGTGTCAAGGATCCGTCGGAAAAGCCCAAAAAAATCAGTGCCGACCAGCTGGCCTGGCAGGCGGCCGGCCTGCACTGCAGCGCCAATGAGCGGCGTGCCGACGAGGCCAGCCGCGACGTCGAAGCCTGGCTCAAGTGCAAGTACATGCGCGAGCACCTGGGCGAAGAGTTTGGTGGTGTGGTGACGGCGGCAACGGGTTTCGGCATCTTTGTCACGCTGGACGCCATGTATGTCGAAGGCTTGGTGCACATCACCGAGCTGGGCGGCGAATACTTTCGCTTTGACGAGGCACGGCAGGAGCTGCGCGGCGAGCGCACCGGCATCCGCTACGCGATTGGCACGCGGGTACGCGTGCAGGTCAGCCGTGTCGACCTAGATGGCCGCAAGATCGACTTCCGCCTGGTGCATGAGGGCGAGGCGTTGCTGGGCCGGGCCATGAAGGACAAGACCGGCGGCCATGCCGGGGAGTTGCCGGCGCAGGAGCGGGGGACTTCTTCGCGCAAGGCGGGGGGCGTGCGTGCAGGCAAGGGAGCAGGAAAACGCTCCGAGGCGCGCTCCGGCGGCCGCGGTACGGGTAGCGGGACTGCAAGGCGAGACGCCACGGACCGAGGCGCCGACAGGACACCCGAATCGCCGATACAGGCGCTCAAGGCTGCGGTGAAAAAATCGGCCGGCAGTGCCAGCCGGAAGCAGGGCAAAAAGCCCCGCCGCTGACGTTTTCTCCCCGTCCTGCTTTCTTAATCCTTTTGGCTCGCCCCAAAATTTATGCTGATCCGCATTCTGGCCTTCCTGCTTGAGACATTTTTCTTCCTGCTGATCGCCGCCGCGCTCTTGCGCGCCTGGATGAACTGGGTGAGGGTCAACATGAGCGCGCAGCCGGGCCGCTTTGTCATGGCGGTGACGGACTGGCTGGTCAAGCCGATGCGGCGTGCGCTGCCCAAGGTGCTGACCCGGTCCCGGGTGGACTGGGCGAGTGTGCTGGCCGCCGCCTTGCTGGCGCTGGGCTACGCCCTGCTGTGGGGGCTGCTGTTTGGTGTGGTGCTTGGCGCGACCTCCTGGGCCTCTGCGTTGGGGCCCGCAGCCTTCCTGGGCCTGCTGGCGTTTGCGCTGAAGATGCTGATCCGGGTGGCGTTGCAGACGCTGTTTATTCTGGTACTGGGCTATGCCATCATGTCCTGGATCCAGCCTGGCTCACCGGCGTATGGCTTGCTGGCCCGCCTTGCCGAGCCGCTGTTAACGCCGCTGCGGCGTGTGATTCCTACCGTCGGTGGGCTGGACTTGTCAGCGCTGGTGCTGTTGCTAGTACTGCAAATCGGCTTGATGGTGCTGGTCTAGCGGGCGTTGCCCGCCAGCGCCGACGCAGTCAGCGTCACGCCCGGCCGGCGGGTGACCCATTCATCGGCCAGGTTTCCATGGGCAAACACCGCACAGCAGGCCGCCTCAAAAGGGCTTTGTCCACCTGCCATGGCGGCTCCGATCATGCCTGCCAGCACATCGCCGGTGCCCGCGGTGGCCAGCAAGGCGTTGCCGCTCGCGTTGATACAGGGTGGCTGGCCCGGCGCGGCGATGACACTGCCCGAGCCCTTGAGTACCACGGCACACTGAAACCGGCTGGCCAGTTGCCGGGTTGCCGCAAGGCGGTCTGCCTGCACCCCGGAAGTGGTCGTGCCTAGCAAACGCGCGGCCTCCAGCGGATGAGGCGTCAGCACCGTACTGTGCCCGCGGTAATGGCGTGCAGTCAGCAGGGTTTGCAGTTGTGGGTCCCCGGCAATCGCATTGAGCGCGTCGGCGTCCAGCACGACCCGCGGGGCGGCTGACAAAACCTTGGCCAGGACGGGTTTGACCGCTTCGCCCCCGCCGCACCCGCACACCACGACCTGCTGCTTCAGGTTCAGCGCTTCGGGGCTGCGGAACATGAGTTCTGGCTGCGCCGGATCGACATTCAGGGAGGTCTCACCGACGCCGGTGAGCAGAGCCACATACACCCGGCCGGCGCCCGCATGCAGTGCCGCTCGGGCGGCCAGCAGGGCAGCGCCCGTCATATGCCTGCCGGAGGCGGATTCACCACCCACGACGGCGACATCGCCAAAGCTGCCCTTGTGGCTGGCATGGGCCGCACCCGCTCGCGTTGATCGCGCTGCCCGATCCGCGCCCAGAAGCCAGGCGTCAGGCACTGCCGCCAGTGAGGGGTTGGCTGCAGCCCCCAGATCATCGAACCAGACCTGGCCGGCCAGGTCACGCCCGCTGGCGGTGAACAGGCCTGGCTTGAGTGTCAAAAGGCTCAAGGTGAAAAGATCATTTGCCGTGGCGAAATGCGAGCCTTGCGCTATTGGTTTTGTAGCGTTTGTGGTGCCCGTATCAGCATCCAGCCCGGTCGGTACATCCACGGCCAACCGCGGTGCGCCGCTGGCTTGCATCGCATCCAGCCATTGCTGCATCAAGCCCGTGCCCGCGCGAGCCGGCTCCAGCCGGGCGCCAATACCCAGCAGGGCATCGATGCAGAAATCAAAATCCTCCGGGGGCTGAGTCGACATCGGAACGCCCGCCGCAAGGGCCCGCTGGCGGGAGGCATCGGCATCCGGCGGCAGGCTGGTTTTTCCGGGTGGCAGACCGGTCCAGGTGACGACCACCGTCTTGCCCCACTGGTGCAGGTGCAGGGCGGCTTCGAAGCCGTCGCCACCGTTGTTGCCGGGTCCGCAGGCGATCCAGATGCGCCGCGCATGCGGAGCCAGCGCCAGTGCAAGGCGGGCCACCGCGAGGCCTGCCCGCTGCATCAGCGTGTGCGGGGGCAGGCCGGCCGCTGCGTGCAACTCAAGCTCGCGGGTGGCTGCCACGCTGTAAAGCGGCTGGCTGACGGCGCTGGTGATTTTCTGCATCGGATGGTGCATCGGATGATTGTGCGGTCTTATGGCGTTCGTGGTTGATACTTTCAGACAAAAGGAGTCGGCAAGGACGGGCGCTGGCCGTCCTGCGCTTTCAGCCCAGACGGCTGATGTCCAGCCCCTGCATGTCGATGTCTGCGGGCCTGCCTGCCATCAGGTCGGCCAGCGCCCGCGCACTGCCGCAGCTCAGTGCCCAGCCGCTGGAGCCATGGCCCAGGTTGAGCCAGAGGCCGGGAATGCCGCTGTCGCCGATGATGGGCGGGCCATCGGGCAGCATCGGCCTGGCGCCTTTCCATTCCTGCACGCTGGCCCCCTTGTTGGAGAGCTGGGCCGCACCGGGAAACCAGTCTTGCAGCACCTTGTACAAGGTCTGGATAGAGGAGGCTCGCTTGTGCTCGAGCGAGCCGCCGATTTCGGCACTGCCTGCCACGCGCACGCGGTTGCCCAGGCGGGAAATCGCCACCTTGTAGCGCTCGTCCATCAGCGCGCTGCGCGGCGCATTGAGCGGCTCGCGGATAGGCGCGCTGATGGAGTAGCCATAGACGGCAGTCATCGGAATGTTCAGGCCAAGCGGCCGAAGCAGCTCAGCGGAGGCCAGGCCGGCGCACATGACGACGGAGTCAAAGCGGTACGGTGTGTTGTCTCCTGCTATGAAAATCGTAGCTGGTTGGGTAGTATCCAGTCGGGCTACCGCAGTGTTGAATACGAAATCCACACCGATGCGCTGGGCTTCGTTCTTCAGCAGCAGGGCAAACTGCCGGCAATTGGCAACTTCATCGTCGGGCAGATGCACCGCGCCCAGAAAAGCGGTGTCAGGGTTGAGCGCGGGTTCGATCTGGCGCACCTCGTGAGCACCGATTTCCCTGAACGCCACGCCAGCCTCGCGCAGCATCTGCAGACCAGGCTGCACCAGCTTGCTGTCTTTTTCAGAGCGAAGCAGCACCATGTACCCGGGGCTGCCGTCGTATTCGAGCTTCAGTTCCTCCGTGAGCTGATGCAGCCTTTCGCGGCTGTAAAACGCCAGGCGCTGCAGCCGAGCGCGGTTGACCAGGTAGCTTTCCAGTTTGCAGGCGCGAGACCACTTCCACATCCAGGCGATGTCGCGGCGCGAAAGCGGCAGGCCGAGCTTGACGGGAGCGTGGCGGCTGAACAGGTAGCGGATGACCTTGCCCGGCATGCCGGGTGCGGCCCAGGGTGTGACATACCCCGGCGCTACGACACCGGCGTTGGCGAAGCTGGTTTCCTCCGCTGCGGCGCTCCGACGTTCAATAACGGTCACCTCGTGGCCGTCTGCCGCCAGTTCATAGGCGGTGGTGATGCCGATGATGCCGGCACCGATGACAGCCACCCTCATGCGGACATGCCGTGGGCAACACAGTTAATGGTGAGGGTGATGGGATGGCGGGAAATCTTGGTGTGCATTGTTTTATCGGTAAAGCGGGCTGCAAGCCCAATATAGCGGGGCCAGCCAGCGACTGTTTTTACTGTGAGCCAGCCAGGGCCGCTTCGACCTGCAGCGCCAGGTCCAGCAACGGGTCGTCGTGCAGCGCTGCGTGCCAGAGCATCAGGCCAACCGGCAATTGGCCGGGGGTGTGGCAGGGCAGCGAAATCGCGCAACCGTCGAGCATGTTGACCACGGCCGTATTGCGGAGCAAAAGCCCATTGACCCGGAAGAATTCCTCGTCATCGTGCAGCACGCTGGCGATCGCCGGCGCCACGAGGGGCACGGTGGGGGAGAGTACCGCGTCAAAGCCGCCCAGCCGGGCTTCCATGCGGACGATCCATTGCCGGCGGGCGGCGACAAGGTCAATGTAGTCGGCCGCGCTCATCTGGGCGCCGCGCAGGATGCGTAGCGCTACCCGGGGGTCGTACTCGGCCTGGTGCGCGGCGATCAGGGTCCGGTGCCAGGCATAGCTCTCGGCAGCAGAGAGGCCCCCGGTCGCATTGATGGCAGGCAGTTCGCTGATTTCTTCGAGTGCGATTTCCTCGATGCGCGCACCGGCCTGGCGCAGCACGCGCAGGCTCCGCTCGAACGCATTGGCGACGGTGCTGTCCAGGCCATCCTGCATTTGGGTGCGGGCCACCGCGAGCCGGCAGGCGGACAGGGGCTTGCCGGCCAGCCTCACGGCGCGCGCCGCCAGTACCTCATGCACGGTGACCGCGTCGCGTACCGAACGTGTCAAGGCGCATACCGTGTCCAGGCTGGTGGACAGCGGCAGGGCGCCGCTGGTTGGGACCAGACGCGCCGTGCTTTTAAAACCCACAATGCCGCACAGCGCCGCCGGGATGCGGATCGAACCGCCCGTATCCGACCCAAGCCCCACCATGGCCGCCCCGGTGGCAACCGACACGGCGGCGCCTGACGAGGAGCCGCCCGGGATCCGCTCTGTGGCGGCGTCTGCCGGATTGACAGGGGTGCCGTAATGCGGGTTGATGCCCACGCCCGAGAAGGCAAATTCCACCATATTGGTGCGGCCGGCAATCACGCCACCTGCCGCTCGCAGCCGCGCAACGGCGGGGCAGTCTTCAGCGGCGGGTGGGGTGTTGGCGAGCACGGTCGAGCCGGCGGCGGTGGTCTGGCCGGCCACGTCAAACAGGTCCTTGATCGACACGGGAATGCCGGCCAAGGGCAGAGCCGGCTCATTGAAGGCCGCTCCGACAGGCGAGGCCTGGGGTGTTTTGGCCGTCAAAAACGGGCTGGCTGCAAGGCTGCCCGGCATGAATACATGCCGGCAGACCTCGCTTTGGGCGATGCTGGCGGCGCGCTCGAGGATCTCCGGTGGGCTGGTCTGGCCCGTTCTCAGGGCGTGGCGCGTGACGTGAATGTCGGCGGGAAGAGCGCTGGAGGTGTGCATCTGGGTGAGTGGGTAAGAGGGCGGGGCAGGAGAGTGTTATACTCGACAGGCTTTGCAAATGACGATTTTGTTGTTCGCAAAGTCAATCGCAAATCAGCCACTCAAGGTGTTGCCCGGAAGATCTCGGAAAAAGAGGTATTACGGGCGATAAGCGCTGATTTTAGACACAACCTTTGGAGTTTTATATGTCGACAAGCATGCGTGAAATGCTGGAAGCTGGCGTCCACTTTGGTCACCAAACCCGCTTCTGGAATCCCAAGATGGCCCCCTACATTTTTGGCCATCGCAACCGTATTCACATCATCAACCTGGAAAAATCGCTGCCGATGTTCCAGGATGCGATGAAATTCGCCAAGCAGCTGTCCGCGAACCGCGGCACCATCCTGATGGTTGGCACCAAACGCCAGGCCCGCGAAATCGTCGCTACCGAGGCCAAGCGCGCCGGTGTTCCCTATGTTGACCAGCGTTGGCTGGGCGGCATGCTGACCAACTTCAAGACGGTCAAGACCTCGATCAAGCGCCTGAAAGAAATGAAGGCCCAGCAGGAAGCCGGCCTTGATTCCATCAGCAAAAAAGAGCAGCTCACCTTCAAGCGCGAAATTGAAAAGCTGGAAAAAGACATCGGCGGCATTCAGGACATGAACGCACTGCCGGACGCCATTTTCGTGATTGACGTGGGCTTCCACAAAATCGCGATCCTGGAAGCCAAGAAGCTGGGCATTCCCCTGATCGGCGTGGTTGACTCCAACCATTCCCCGATTGGCATCGACTACGTGATCCCCGGCAACGACGACTCGTCCAAGGCTGTGGCCCTGTATGCCCGCGGCATCGCCGATGCAATCCTCGAAGGCCGTGCCAACGCCGTCAACGACGTCGTCAAGGCGGTCTCCGCCGAGAGCTCTGATGAGTTTGTGGAAGTGGAAAACGCAGCGAACTGATAGTTTCGGCGCTGCGCCAGACGCGAAAAAGGGGCTCGCGTAGCCCCTTTTTCACAACTTAAGCATCAAAAAGGGCGTGGCTTTGTCGCCGCGCCCCTGTCAACACGACAAACGGAGAATCAAAATGGCAATTACTGCAAGCATGGTCGCTGAACTGCGCGCCAAAACCGACGCTCCCATGATGGAGTGCAAAAAAGCACTGACCGAAGCCGAAGGCAACTTCGAAAAAGCCGAAGAAATCCTGCGCGTCAAGCTGGGCAACAAGGCCGGCAAGGCCGCTTCCCGCGTGACTGCTGAAGGCGTGATCGCCTATCACAGCGAAGGAGGCATTGGTGCGCTGGTCGAGATCAATTGCGAAACCGACTTCGTGACCAAGAACGACAGCTTCCTGGCTTTTACCCAGGCCGTGGCTGAGGGCATCGTCAAGAACAATCCGGCTGATGTGGACGCCATTGGCGCCATGGCCCTGTCGCTCGACGGTTTTGGCCCGACGGTGGAAGACGTGCGCAAGGGCCTGATCGGCAAGATCGGCGAGAACATGAGCGTGCGCCGTTTCAAGCGTTTTGCCGGCAGCAAGCTGGCCTCTTACCTGCACGGCACGCGCATTGGCGTGGTGGTCGAGTTTGACGGTGACGAAACTGCCGCCAAGGACGTTGCCATGCATGTGGCCGCGATGAAGCCGGTGTCCCTGTCCAGCGCGGATGTTCCCGCTGACCTGGTCGCCAAGGAGCGTTCGGTGGCTGCTGCCAAGGCTGCTGAAGACGCGGCCAAGGCCCAGGCCGAAGGCAAGCCGGTTCAGTCCGCTGAAATTGTTGCCAAGCGTATCGATGGCGGCGTGCAGAAGTACCTGAAAGAAGTCAGCCTGTATAACCAGAGCTTCGTCAAGAACGACAAGCAGACGGTTGAGCAGATGCTCAAGGAGCGCGCCACCACGGTCAAGTCCTTCACGCTGTACGTGGTGGGCGAGGGCATCGAGAAAAAGGCGGACGACTTTGCTGCCGAAGTTGCGGCCCAGATAGCTGCAGCCAAAGCTGCCTAAGCAACTCAGCCCTGCCGGAAGGCCGCTAAACTTCAGATCAACCCAATTACGGAGAGCCTCACATGCCAGCCTACAAGCGGATCTTGTTAAAACTGTCAGGTGAGGCCTTGATGGGGGATGATGCCTTTGGCATCAACCGCGCCACCATCGTGCGCATGGTGGAAGAAATTGCCGAGGTTACCCGCATGGGTGTCCAGGTGGCGGTGGTGATCGGCGGCGGCAACATCTTCCGTGGCGTTGCGGGTGGCTCGGTCGGCATGGATCGGGCGACGGCAGACTACATGGGCATGCTGGCGACCGTGATGAACGCGCTGGCTCTGGGCGACACCATGGACAAGGCGGGCCTGATTGCCCGCGTCATGTCGGCCATTGGCATCGAGCGCGTGGTCGAGCCCTATGTGCGCCCCAAAGCGCTGCAGTACCTGGAAGAAGGCAAGGTCGTCATTTTCGCAGCCGGCACGGGCAACCCTTTCTTTACGACCGACACGGCCGCTGCGCTGCGCGGCGCCGAAATTGGGGCTGAAATCGTCCTGAAGGCGACCAAGGTCGATGGCGTGTATACGGCAGATCCGAAGAAGGATCCACGGGCCACGCGCTACACCAACATCACTTTCGATGAGGCGATGGGCAAGAACCTCGAAGTCATGGACGCTACAGCGTTTGCCCTGTGCCGCGACCAGAAGCTGCCGATCAAGGTTTTCAGTATTTTCAAGCACGGAGCGCTCAAACGCGTGGTGCAGGGTGAGGACGAAGGAACCCTGGTTCACGTTTGATCCCGGCTCCCCCGGCCATCGGCCGTGTTTTCATACTTCTTGGACTTTTTGCAGATAACAATCCGGAGATTCGACCATGAGCATTGTTGAAGTGAAGCAGAATGCAGAGCAAAAAATGCAGCAGTCGGTGGATTCGTTCAAAAACAGCCTGACGAAAATCCGCACCGGCCGCGCCAACCCTGGCTTGCTGGACACCGTTCATGTGGACTACTACGGCTCCATGGTGCCCATCAGCCAGGTGGCCAATGTGTCCCTGCTGGATGCCCGCACCATCAGCGTTTCGCCATGGGAAAAAGGCATGGGTGCCAAAATCGAAAAGGCCATCCGCGACTCAGACCTCGGACTCAACCCTGCGGCGCAGGGCGACCTGATTCGCGTACCCATGCCGGCCATGACCGAAGAGCGACGCAAGGAGCTCACCAAAGTCGTGAGGGCAGAGGGCGAGCACGCCAAGGTGGCCGTTCGCAACTTGCGCAGGGATGCCAATGAGGGCGTCAAGAAACTGCTCAAGGAAAAACTGGTGTCGGAAGATGACGAGCGCCGCGCGCAGGATGAAATCCAGAAGTTCACCGACCGTTTCATTGCCGAGGTTGACAAACTGGTCGCCGGCAAGGAACAAGACATCATGGCGGTTTGACACCATCGTGTCTGGCCTGAATTGACCATGGCCATCCCCCCTCCCACTGTTCCGCACCACGTGGCCATCGTCATGGATGGCAATGGCCGCTGGGCGACCAAACGGTTTTTGCCGCGTATCGCCGGGCACAAGCAGGGTGTAGATTCGCTGAGCCGTTGTGTCCGCGCCTGCCTGGAGCGCGGCATTGCCGTGCTGACGGTTTTTGCGTTTTCATCGGAAAACTGGAACCGGCCGTTCGAGGAAGTGTCCAGCCTGATGGAACTGCTGGTCCTGTCCTTGTCCCGTGAGGTTCCCAATCTGAACGCCAACGGGGTGCGGCTGCATTTCGTGGGAGACCGCCAGCGGCTCTCGGAAAAAGTTCAGGCCGGGCTGGCCCAGGCCGAACACCTGACTTCGGGCAACCATCGCCTGATTTTCAACGTGTGCTTCAACTATGGCGGGCGCTGGGACATCGCGCAGGCGGCGCAAAAGCTGGCCAGCAGGGGAGAGCCGATCACCGAGCTCGCACTGGACCGCGCCATGGCGCTGGCTCATGTGCCTGATCCCGACCTGCTGATTCGCACGGGCGGCGAGTTGCGTATCAGCAATTTTCTGCTGTGGCAGGCTGCGTACTCCGAACTGCATTTTTCGGACAAGCTCTGGCCTGAGTTTGATGAAGCTGCGCTAGACGAAGCGATTGCTGTTTTTCGCACCCGTGAGCGCCGTTTTGGCCAGACTTCGGCGCAGGTCAGCGGGAGCGGCAAAAAAACCACTCCAAAGGCCGCCTGATGCTCAAGCAGCGTGTGATCACGGCAATTGTCCTGCTGGCCATCTTGTTGCCCGCGCTTTTCTACCAGACACCCGTACCTTTTAGCGTTGTGGCACTGGCGCTGATGGCCGCCGGCGCCTGGGAGTGGGGCCGTCTGAATGCGTTGGGGCAGGGCGGCTCGGTGGGGCTTGCGGCGCTGTGTGTGCTGGCCTGCGGGCTATCCTGGTACGGCGGCCTGCTCGATAAACCTTTGCCCCTGCTGTGGGCCGCCGCGGGTGCGGCCTGGGTGCTGGCCGGTGCCTGGCTGTTGCGCAATGGTGTGGCTGGCTGGCCCCGCATCCCGATGGCCGTGCGCCTGGTGGGTGGCTTGCTGGCGCTCTGGCTGGCCTGGCTGGCAGTGGCCCAGGCCCGTGTGATCGGTGTCAATTTTCTGCTGTCGGTGCTGCTGCTGGTTTGGGTAGCCGATATCTTTGCCTATTTTGCGGGGCGCACTTTTGGCGGCAAGTTCAGCAAGGGCAAGCTGGCGCCTTCCATCAGCCCCGGCAAAAGCTGGGAGGGCGTTTGGGGCGGCATGGCGGGTGTGGTGGCCTTGTCGCTGGCCTGGGTGACCTTGGGTGCCTCAGGTGCTGGCGCTGGTCAGACGCTGTATGCCCGCCTGATGGAACGCCATGGCATCATGGTGATGCTGCTGGCGGTGGTTTTTCTGGCGGCCATGAGCGTGGTGGGCGACCTGGTCGAGTCGCTGATCAAGCGCAGTGCGGGCGTGAAGGACTCCAGCGCCTTGCTGCCTGGCCACGGAGGGGTGCTGGATCGTGTCGATGCCCTGTTGCCGACCCTGCCGCTGGCCATGATGTTGGCCACTCTTTAGGCTTGTTGCATGTCTTTCAAAAAGCAGCGTATCACTGTTCTGGGCTCAACCGGCTCCATTGGCGTCAACACGCTTGACGTGATTGCCAGCCATCCGGAGCGCTTTGAGGTGTTTGCGCTCAGTGCGGCGACCCAGACCGACCTGATGCTGGCGCAGTGCATGCAGTTCAGGCCGCAGTATGCCGTCATGGTGAGCGAGCCACATGCCCACCTGCTGGCTGAAAAGGTCAAGGACAATCAGCTTCCCGTCCAGGTTTTATGGGCGCCGGATGCTCTGGACATGATAGCGTCCCATGAGTTGGTGGACACCGTGATGGCCGCCATTGTGGGTGCGGCCGGCCTGGCGCCCTGTATGGCCGCCGCCAGGGCGGGCAAGCGCCTCTTGCTGGCCAACAAGGAAGCGCTCGTGGTCGGTGGCGAAGTGTTCATGCAGGCGGTTCGCGCGGGCGGCGCGCAGCTGTTGCCCATCGACAGCGAACATTCGGCCATTTTCCAGTCGCTGCCGGAAGATCCGGCCAGCTGGCCGCAACGCGTCGAGAAAATCATCCTGACCGCGTCCGGCGGGCCTTTCCGGACGCGGGAGCCGGGCAGCCTGCGGCACGTGACGCCCGATGAGGCGTGCGCGCACCCGAACTGGGTGATGGGACGCAAGATATCTGTTGATTCCGCGACCATGATGAACAAGGCCCTGGAGGTCATCGAAGCCAAGTACCTGTTCGGCCTGACACCGCAGCAGATCGAGGTGGTGATCCATCCTCAAAGCATTATTCACTCCATGGTGCAGTACCGCGATACGTCGGTCGTGGCGCAACTGGGAACGCCTGACATGCGGGTGCCGATCGCCTATGGCCTTGCCTGGCCGGACCGCATCACGTCGGGTGCCCGGGCGCTGGATTTCACCACCCTGGCGACCATGACTTTTGAGGTGCCCGACCATGAGCGGTTTCCGGGGCTGCCGCTGGCCTGGGAGGTCCTCAATGCACCGGTGGGCAGTACGGCGGTGCTCAATGCGGCCAATGAGGTGGCGGTGGCCGCGTTCTTGGACCGGCGGATCCGCTTTGACCACATCCACCATGTAAATCATGCAACTTTGGATGCCGTGGCGGTCTCAGACGTGAACGATATCGAGGGATTGCTGGCGCTGGACGCGCGGGCGCGCCTTGTTGCCGGTCAAATCATTGAACGTCTGGAGCCATGACATGTTGACGCTGCTTGCCTTTGTAGTCGCTCTTGGCATCCTGATCACCGTGCATGAATACGGTCACTACCGGGTGGCCGTAGCCTGCGGCATCAAGGTGCTGAAGTTTTCCATCGGCTTTGGCAAGCCCATCTACACCTGGCGGCTCAAAAACAAGCCCACGGAATTTGCGATAGGCATGCTGCCGCTGGGCGGCTACGTCAAGATGCTCGATGAGCGCGAGGCCCCGGTTGATCCGGCCGAACGCCATCTCGCCTTCAACACCCAGCCCCTGAAGGCCCGCGCGGCTGTCGTGGCCGCCGGTCCTGCTGCCAATCTGCTGCTGGCCGTGCTGATTTACGCCATCGTCAACTGGAGCGGCTTGCAGGAGCCCAAGGCCGTTCTCGCCAGTCCCGTGGCGGGTTCCCTGGCCGAACGGGCCGGGCTGCGCGGTTTCGAGACCGTCCAGCAGGCCGCTTTTGAGGGCGATGAGTTGCAGACGGTCCGCTCTTTTGAGGACCTTCGCTGGCGGCTTACGCAGGGTGCGCTGGACGGACGCGATCTGCAGCTGGTGCTGGGAAACGAGGCGGGCACCTCGTCACGTACTGTCATGCTGGAGCTCAGCAAGCTCGATGCGGCCGAGGCCGATACCCAGCTATTCCGGAAGATCGGCATTCTGGGACCGTGGACGCGCCCTGTGATCGGCCAGGTCATGGACGGCGGCGCGGCGCAAAAAGCCGGTCTGCGGGCGGGTGACGTGGTCCTGCGCGTGGGAGATACCGCCATTGTGGACGGACAGCAGCTGCGCGAGGCCATACGGGGCTCTGCGTGGTCCTCCAGAGGCAACGCCCCGGCAATTGCACCGCAGGACTGGCAAATCCAGCGCGCCGGCCAGACGCTGGTGCTGCAGGTCACCCCCGAGATCAAGCGGGAGGGTGGGGCAGCGGTTGCGCGAATAGGTGCTTATGTGGGGAGCCCCCCCGAATTTGTGACGGTGCGCTATGGGCCGCTCGACGGTTTGTGGCAGGGCGTTGTTCGCACCTGGGAAGTGTCCCTGCTCACGCTCAAGATGATGTGGAAAATGGTGATCGGCGAAGCCTCGCTCAAAAATCTGAGCGGGCCGTTAACCATTGCGGATTACGCCGGCAAGTCGGCCAGCCTGGGCTGGAGCGCCTACCTGCTGTTTCTGGCGCTGATCAGCGTGAGTTTGGGCGTCCTGAATCTGCTGCCGCTGCCGGTTCTGGATGGTGGGCACCTGATGTATTATCTTTGGGAGGGGATTACGGGTCGAGGCGTGTCTGATGCCTGGATGGACCGGCTGCAACGCGGTGGCGTTGCGATCCTGTTGGGCATGATGTGTATTGCCCTTTTTAACGATGTCACCCGGTTGTTGGGCTAACACCAGGGCCCAGGCCAATTTCATACATTTCATGCAAAAACAATTAAATAAATTCAAAATTCGCGCGGTCTGTGCCATTGCCGCTGGTTTGTTTGCTGTCAATGCCGCCTGGGCCGTTGATCCATTCACGGTTCGTGATATTAGAGTTGAAGGTTTGCAGCGCGTTGAACCTGGAACGATTTTTGCCTCGCTTCCCTTTCGTGTCGGTGAAACCTATAACGACGAAAAAGGCTCCACGGCCATTCGTGCGTTGTTCGGACTCGGCCTGTTCAAGGATGTGCGGCTCGAAGTCAACGGCGACGTGCTGGTCGTTATTGTTGAAGAACGTCCTACGGTGGCCGATGTTGACTTCGTCGGCACCAAGGAGTTCGACAAGGAAGCGCTTAAAAAGGCGCTTCGCGATGTTGGCATTGCCGATGGCCAGCCTTTCGACAAGGCCCTTGCGGACAAGGCCGAGCAGGAACTCAAGCGCCAGTACATCAACAAGAGTCTGTATGGCGCGGAGGTGGTCACCACGGTGACACCGATCGAACGCAACCGCGTGAACCTGACTTTCAGCGTCGTCGAAGGCGACGTGGCAAAAATCAAGGAAATCCACATCACCGGCAACAAGGCGTTCAGCGAGTCCACCCTGCTGGGCCTGTTTGACCTTGATACCGGCGGCTGGCTCAGCTGGTATACCAAATCCGACCGTTATTCCCGGGCCAAGCTCAATGCGGATATTGAAACACTGCGCTCCTACTATCTGTCGCGCGGTTACCTTGAGTTCAAGGTCGATTCAACCCAGGTTGCAATCTCTCCAGACAAGCAAAGCATCGCGGTCACCGTCAACATCACCGAGGGTGAACGCTTCGTGGTCTCCAGCGTGAAACTTGAGGGTGATTACCTGGGCAAGGAAGAAGAATTCAAATCCCTGGTCACCATCAAGCCGGCAGAAGCCTACAACGCCGATGCCGTGGCCGAGACCAAGAAGGCCTTTATCGATTATTTCGGTACGTTCGGATTTGCCTTTGCCAGGGTTGAAGCCGTGCCTGAAATTGACCGGGTCAATAATCGCGTGGCTTTCGTGCTGCAGGCGGAGCCGTCCCGCCGGGCCTATGTGCGGCGCGTGAATGTGTCGGGCAACAACCGCACGCGCGATGAGGTGGTGCGCAGGGAGTTTCGCCAGTTTGAGTCTTCCTGGTATGACGGTGACAAAATCCGCCTGTCGCGTGATCGCGTTGACCGCCTGGGCTTTTTCAATGAGGTGAATATCGATACCCAGGAAGTGACGGGTACGGCCGACCAGGTTGATGTCAATGTTTCCGTGGTTGAAAAACCCACCGGCAACCTGCAGCTTGGCGCGGGCTATTCAAGCGCCGACAGCGTTTCCCTGCTGTTCGGCATCAAGCAGGAAAACGTTTTTGGCTCGGGCAACTACCTGGGTATTGAAGTCAATACCAGCAAGTCAAATCGCCAGATGGTCCTGAGCACCATCGACCCGTATTTCACGGCCGATGGCATCTCCCGCACCATTGACGTGTACGACCGCACGTCCAAGCCGCTGTCCGGCCAGGGCGGTGACTACAGCCTGAAGACGAGGGGCGCAAGCATTCGTTTCGGTGTTCCCTTCACCGAGAACGACACGGTTTATTTCGGCAGTGGTTTCGAGGCCCTGACGATCGTGCCGGGAACCAACCTTCCCGTGAGCTACCAGACCTATGCCAATCAGTTCGGCTTCAAGAGCAACTCCATTCCCCTGACGGTCGGCTGGTCGCGTGACAACCGTGACAGCGCACTGGTGCCCACTTCGGGCCGGTTCCAGCGTTTGTATGGGGATTGGGGTGTTGCGGGCGACATCAAGTTTGCGCGCGCCAATTACCAGGTTCAGCAGTACATTCCGCTGAACAAGCAATTCACGGTCGCGCTGAATGGCGAGTTGGGCTGGGGCAAAGGCCTCAGCGGACAGCCTTACCCGCTTTTCAAGAACTACTACTCGGGTGGCCTGGGATCGGTGCGCGGGTTTGAGCAGAGCTCCCTGGGCCCCCGTGATGCCTCGGATCTGGCGACGGGCGGTCCGAAAAAACTGACGCTCAATGCCGAGCTTATTGCGCCATTCCCGGGCGCCGGAAACGACCGCACGCTGCGTCTTTACGGTTTTGTCGATGCGGGCAACGTATTCGGCGAAAAAGAGAGCTATCGCGTCAATGACCTGAGGGCTTCTGCCGGCATCGGCATCAGCTGGATTTCTCCGGTGGGCCCCCTGCGTATTGCCTATGCCATGCCAATACGCAAGATGGCAGGCGATAGAATAGAACGGTTGCAATTCCAAATTGGTACATCTTTCTAATGAAGCATTTTTCAACCAAAATTTTCCTGGGCTGCATGATCGCATTGGCGGGGTTTTCCGCCAGTGCGCAGGAGTTCAAGGTTGGGGTTGTCAATCTGGACAGGATTTTCCGCGAAGCGAATTCCGCCAAGGCCGCCCAGACCAAACTGGAGCAGGAGTTCAGCAAGCGCGAGAAAGAGCTGAACGACAGCGCCACGCAGCTGAAAACCCTGTCGGACAAGTTTGAACGCGAGGCGCCCACGCTGGCCGAGAGCCAGCGCAACACCCGGCAAAAGCAGCTGGTCGACCAGGACCGGGATTTCCAGCGCAAGCGCCGCGAGTTCCAGGAAGACCTGAACGCCCGCAAGAACGAAGAACTGCAGCAAGTGATCGAGCGTGCCAACAAGGTGGTCAAAACACTGGCTGAAACTGAAAAGTACGACCTGATCCTTCAGGAGTCGGTGTACGTCAATCCAAAGCACGATATCACCGACAAGGTGATCAAGGCGCTGAACGCTTCCCGTTAACTGCGGGGTGTGTTCACCACCAGCATCGTTGTGAAAATGGCAGGCGCAGTGTGACGCTCCGTCTTGCCGATATTGTTCAGTCGCTGGCCGCAACGGCACCTGCCGAGCTGATTGGCAGTCCTGATGTGGAGATCGAGAAGCTCTCCACGCTGGACGCCGCCGGCCCCCGCGACCTGAGTTTTCTCAGCCACCCCAAATATGTCGCCAAACTCGCGCAGTCGGCTGCCGCCTGCGTAGTAGTGGCTCCCGCTGCCCGGGAAGCCGCGATCCGTCGTGGCGCCTGCATCGTGGTGGACGATCCTTACCATTACTTCGCGCTGATCACCCAGCTCTGGAAGCGCCGGCACGGGTCGCAGGCCGCGCCGCACATTCATCCCAGCGCGTTTATCGATCCTGCGGCCACTCTCGCGCCGGGTGTTTCGGTGGGTGCGTTTGCCTGCATCTCCGCCGGCGCCGTGGTCGGGGCGGGCGCGCGCATAGCGGAGCATTGCGTCATTGGGCAGCATGTGCATATTGGCGCTGAAAGTCGGCTGTCGGCCCGCGTGACAGTGGCAGATGGCTGCCACATTGGCGAGCGTTGCATCGTGCATCCCGGTGCGGTGATCGGTGCGGATGGTTTTGGCTTCGCACCGCATGAAGGCCAATGGGTCAAGATCGAGCAGCTTGGTGCCGTGAAGATCGGCAATGATGTCGAGATCGGCGCCAACACCTGTATTGATCGGGGAGCCTTGCAAGATACGGTGCTGGAAGACGGCGTCAAGCTTGATAACCTGGTGCAGATTGGCCATAACGTGCGGATCGGCAAGCATACCGCCATGGCCGGTTGTGCCGGTGTGGCGGGCAGCGCCACCATCGGCGCGCATTGCACGGTAGGCGGAGGCGCCATTGTGCTGGGCCACCTGAGCCTGGCTGATCACGTGCATATTTCGGCAGCGTCTGTCGTGACGCGCTCCATTTTGAAGCCCGGTCATTACACCGGCCTCTTTCCTATCGACGACAATACCGCGTGGGAAAAAAATGCTGCCACGCTCAAGCAGCTTCACGTCTTGCGGGAAAGACTCAAACAGGCAGAAAAATCGCTGTCGAACATTCAAGAAAAATCATGATGGATATTCACCAAATTCTCAAGCAGCTGCCGCACCGTTACCCTATTCTGCTGGTCGACCGTGTGCTCGAAATCGAAAAGGGAAAGAGAATCAAGGCCCTCAAGAACGTCACGATGAACGAGCCGTTTTTCATGGGGCACTTCCCTCACCACCCCGTGATGCCGGGTGTGCTGATGCTTGAAGCCATGGCACAGGCCGCTGCCCTGCTGGCGTTCGAAACCCTGGGTGTGACGCCGGACGACAAGACGGTGTACTACTTTGCCGGCATTGATGGCGCGCGCTTCAAGCGGCCGGTCGAGCCCGGTGACCAGCTCATCATGGATGTGACGCTGGACCGCATGAAGGCCGGCATTTTCAAATTCAAGGGTGTGACGCGCGTGGGTGAGGCCATCGCCTGCGAGGCCGAGTTGATGTGCACCATGCGCACCATTGCCTGAAGGTGGCTTGAAAGACATGACCGCGCCAGTTCCCGCGCCGGGCATTCATGCCACGGCCCTTGTCGATCCCCTGGCCCAGCTGGACAGCTCGGTCAGTGTCGGCCCTTACACGGTCATCGGTCCCCATGTCAGGGTGGGGGCAGGCACCACCATCGGGGCTCACTGCGTGATCGAAGGCCACACGACGATAGGCCGCGACAACCGGATTTTCCAGTTCAACTCACTTGGCGCGATTCCGCAGGACAAAAAGTACGCGGGCGAACCTTGCGAACTGGTCATTGGCGACCGTAACACCATCCGTGAATTCTGTACTTTCAATATCGGCTCGCCGGGTGACAGCGGTGTGACACGCGTCGGCGACGACAACTGGATCATGGCTTATGTGCACCTGGCGCATGACTGTGTGGTGGGTGACCACACCATCTTCGCCAACAACTCCCAGCTGGCCGGTCACGTTCACGTGGGTGACTGGGTCATTCTGGGTGGTTTTACCGTGGCGCATCAATTTGTCCGGCTGGGCGCCCACAGCATGACGGCCATGTGTTCGCTGCTGTTTGCCGACTTGCCGCCATTCGTGATGGCGCAAGGCCAGCCCGCGCAGGCGCGGTCGATGAATTTTGAGGGCCTGCGGCGCCGCGGCTTTTCTGCCGGACGCCTTTCGGCCGTCAAGGCCATGCACAAAGCGCTATACCGGGATGACCTGACGCTGGATCTGGCCCGCGCCCGGATCGGTGAGTTGGCCGACAAGCACCCCGAAGCAGCTTCCGATGTCCAGATGATGCTGTCATTCCTGGCGCAAACTTCGCCGCAGCGCGGCATTGTCCGGTAGGCCGGCCTCCATGAGCGCGGCACCCAGGATTGCCATGGTTGCCGGAGAAACTTCCGGTGATTTGCTGGCGGGCTTGCTGCTGGACGGCCTGCATGCGCGTTGGCCTGGCCTGCAGGCCAGCGGCATTGGCGGGCCGCAAATGGCCGGGCGCGGCTTTCAGGCCTGGTGGCCGCACCACAAGCTGGCCGTGCGCGGCTATGTGGAGGTGCTGCGTCATTACCGTGAGATCGTCGGCATACGCGAGCAGCTGAAACAGCGCCTGCTGGATCAGCGCCCTGATATTTTCATCGGCGTGGACGCCCCCGACTTCAATCTTGACCTGGAGGCCGCGTTGAAGGCCCAAGGCATCAAGACCGTTCATTTTGTCAGCCCCTCCGTCTGGGCCTGGCGTGCGGACCGTGTCGAGAAGATCCGGCGCAGCGTGGACCACGTGCTGTGCATTTTTCCGTTTGAACCGGCCTTGCTGGCTTCCCATGGCATCGCGGCAACGTATGTCGGCCATCCGCTGGCCAGCGTGGTTCCCCTGCAGCCGGACCGGGCCGCCGCGAGGCGCAAGCTGGGCCTGCAGGACGACGACGTGGTCATCGCCATCTTGCCGGGCAGCCGCAAGTCCGAGATCCAGTATCTGGCCGAAAGATTTTTCAGGGCTGCAGCCTTGGTGAAGCGAGCGCAACCAGCCATCAAATTCATAGTGCCCGCCGTCCCCCTGCTGAAATCCGTGATCGAGCGACTGGCCGATGCGGCCGGCATGCGGGCCAACCTGCAAATCATCGAAGGCCAGTCGCACACCGTGCTCGCCGCTTGCGATGTGACCTTGATTGCCAGCGGTACCGCGACATTGGAAGCGGCCTTGTTCAAGCGCCCCATGGTGATCGCCTACAACATGAACTGGCTGTCGTGGCAGATCATGTGGCGTAAAAAGCTGCAGCCCTGGGTCGGCCTGCCTAATATCCTGTGCCAGGATTTCGTGGTGCCCGAACTGCTGCAGGAGGCGGCAACGCCCGAGGCGCTGGCCGCYGAGTTGCTGCAATGGGTGGATGCAAAACTAACGGCTCCTGACAAAATAGCGGCTGTCGAACAACGATTCATGGCACTGCATGCCGAGCTGCAGCGCGATACTTCCCAATTAGCGACCGATGCGATCCAGCAAATTCTTGAAAGCTGAACAAACACCCCTGTCTTGGGACACCCCCGGCCTCGTGGCCGGCGTGGACGAGGCCGGACGGGGCCCGCTGATGGGCCCGGTGGTGGCTGCGGCTGTCATTCTCGACGAACTCAATCCCATCAAGGGTCTGGCCGACTCCAAAAAACTCACACCGCAACGGCGTGAAGAGCTGTACGACCAAATCCGGGCCAAAGCGCTGTGCTGCTCCATTGCGCTGGCCACCGCTGAGGAAATAGACCGCCTGAACATCCTGCAGGCCACCATGCTGGCGATGAAACGTGCGGTGGAGAGCCTGCGACTCAAGCCCAACAAGGTGCTGGTCGACGGCAATCGCCTGCCCACGCTGGTCATCCTGTCGGAGGCCGTGATCGGAGGCGACGCCATTGTGCCGGCCATCTCGGCCGCGTCCATTCTGGCCAAGGTCTACCGTGACCGCTGGTGCGCCGAGTTTCACCTCGAATACCCGCAGTATGGTTTTGCCGCCCACAAAGGGTATTGCACGGCTGAGCATCTGGCGGCGCTGCGCGAGCATGGCGCCTGTCCCCAGCACCGCCGGTCTTTTGCGCCGGTAGCCGAGGTGTTGCGGTGAGCGCCGGTCCCGGCGCTGTCACGCACATCACGTCACGCGACAACACGCTCATCAAGGAATTGCGCAAGCTGTCGCAGGACAGCACGGCTTACCGCAAGCAGGGCCGCGTCTGGCTGGAGGGCGACCATTTGTGCCGTGCCGCGCTCATACGCGGGCAGAAGCCATCGATTGCGATTTTTTCGGAGTCTTTTTGGTCATCAGTTCCTGCCGAATGGTCGCAGGCAGCTATCAAAAACATAGTAATTCCGGATGCGTTGCTGCACGAAATCAGCGGGCTGGAATCGCCCGCACCCATGGGTTTCGTGCTGGACCTGCCGGTGGCCGGCGGCCTGGAGCCGGGCGCAGCCTCCGTGATCCTGGACCGGGTGCAGGATGCCGGCAATGTCGGCTCCATCCTGCGCAGCGCGGCGGCTTTCGGTTTTGGCCAGATCATCGCCTTGAAGGGCACGGCAGCCCTGTGGTCACCCAAAGTGCTGCGGGCCGGCATGGGCGCTCACTTTACCCTCCACCTGGTGGAGGGTGTGGAGCCTGATGTCCTGGCGGCGCTGAGCGTTCCCATTGTGGTTACCAGTTCCCACCAGGGCAGCTTCCTGCACCAGCAGAAACTGCCTCAGCCTTGCGCCTGGGCCATGGGGCACGAAGGGCAGGGCGTGAGCGATGACCTGATGGCCCGATCGGTCCTCAAGGTACGCATAGACCAGCCCGGCGGCGAAGAATCGCTGAATGTGGCCGCCGCCGCCGCCATTTGCCTGTACGCGAGCGCCACGGCCCGCCGTTGAGCGGGGGCACCCCGGGGACATTAGCCCTTCCCGGGGGGCCAAAGAGCTGCTGTCAGTCGCTAAACCGGGCGGCCACCTCACCTCCTCAGGCTATAATCAGTGGCTTTTCAAATCACAGCTTCGCCCGAGCGCATACCAAGCCAACACCCTCACAAAAGCAGCCCGCAAGAGTCTTAAGAGACGTTTCTTGTGCATGCTTGGGCGAACCGTAACCAACCCGGAGAACCCAGTGCTTTTGTCTCTACAGGGAATATCAGGAAAACCCCCTCACGCCATCCTGGCGCTCGCAGACGGCACGGTCTTTATCGGCAATTCGATCGGAGCGCCAGGCTCCACGATCGGCGAGGTGGTGTTCAACACCGCTATGACCGGCTACCAGGAAATCCTCACGGATCCGAGCTACTGCCAGCAGATCGTTACCCTTACCTATCCGCATATCGGCAACTATGGCATCAATGCCGAAGACATCGAGGCGGAAAAAGTCCATGCCGCCGGCCTGATCATCAAGGACCTGCCGCTGCTGGCCTCCAACTTTCGCATGTCCATGACCTTGTCCCAGTACCTGGTCAAGGAGGGCACGGTGGCCATCGCCGGCATCGACACCCGCCAGCTCACGCGCCTGCTGCGCACCAAGGGCGCACAAAACGGGTGCATTCTGGCACTGCCTGAAGGTGAGGAGGTCAGCCAGCCCGCCATCGAAAAGGCCGTGGCAGCCGCGCGGGGCGCGCCCAGCATGGCGGGGCTGGACCTCGCCAAGGTCGTATCGGTCAAGCAGACCTACGAGTGGACGCAAACCGAGTGGAAACTGGTGAACCTGGAAGGCAAGCCGGGATACGGTGTGCAGATCACGCCCAAATTTCACGTGGTGGCTTTTGACTTTGGCGTCAAGAAAAACATTCTGCGCATGATGGCCGAGCGCGGTGCGCGCATCACGGTGGTACCGGCACAAACACCGGCCGCCGACGTGCTCAAGCTCAAGCCCGACGGCATTTTCCTGGCCAACGGCCCGGGTGATCCGGAACCTTGCGACTACGCCATTGCCGCCGTGCGTGAATTGATCGAGACCGGCATTCCGACCTTCGGTATTTGCCTGGGCCACCAGATCATGGCGCTGGCCAGCGGCGCCAAAACCTTCAAGATGAAATTTGGCCACCACGGCGCCAACCATCCGGTCAAGGACCTGGACAACGGCCGTGTGAGCATCACCAGCCAGAACCACGGTTTTGCAGTGGACGAGAAGAGCCTGCCCGCCAACCTGCGGCCCACGCACATCAGCCTGTTTGATGGCACGCTGCAGGGCCTGGCCCGCACCGACAAGCCGGCGTTCTGCTTCCAGGGCCACCCTGAAGCGTCACCCGGCCCGCATGACATTTCGTATTTGTTTGACCGTTTCACCGCGCTGATGGAACAGGCAGGGGAGAAGAAAAATGCCTAAGCGCACAGACCTCAAATCGATCCTCATCATCGGCGCCGGCCCCATCATCATCGGCCAGGCCTGCGAGTTTGACTACTCCGGCGTGCAGGCCTGCAAGGCCTTGCGCGAAGAAGGCTACAAGGTCATCCTGATCAACAGCAATCCGGCCACGATCATGACCGACCCGGCCACGGCCGACGTGACCTACATTGAGCCCATCACCTGGCAGACGGTTGAAAAGATCATCGCGAAAGAGCGTCCCGACGCGATCCTGCCAACGATGGGTGGCCAGACTGCACTTAATTGCGCACTGGACTTGTGGCACCACGGGGTGCTTGAAAAGTACAAGGTTGAGCTTATTGGTGCCAAGCCCGAAGCCATCGACAAGGCCGAAGATCGCCTGAAGTTCAAGGAAGCGATGACCAAGATCGGTCTCGGTTCAGCCCGCTCCGGCATTGCGCACAGCATGGATGAAGCCTGGGCGGTGCAAAAGACTGTGGGCTTCCCGACGGTGATCCGCCCCAGCTTCACGCTGGGCGGCACCGGCGGCGGCATTGCCTACAACCCGGAAGAGTTTGAAGTCATCTGCAAGCGTGGCCTGGAGGCCTCGCCGACCAACGAGCTGCTGATTGAAGAGTCGCTGCTGGGCTGGAAAGAGTACGAGATGGAAGTGGTGCGCGACACCGCGGACAACTGCATCATCGTCTGCTCGATTGAAAACCTGGACCCCATGGGCGTGCACACCGGCGACTCCATCACGGTCGCGCCAGCCCAGACGCTGACCGACAAGGAATACCAGATCCTGCGCAATGCCTCGCTGGCTGTGCTGCGCGAGATCGGGGTGGACACCGGCGGCTCCAACGTGCAGTTCTCGATCAACCCGGTCGATGGCCGCATGGTGGTGATCGAGATGAACCCGCGCGTTTCACGCTCCTCGGCCCTGGCTTCCAAAGCCACGGGTTTCCCGATTGCCAAGGTTGCGGCCAAGCTGGCCGTGGGCTACACGCTGGACGAACTGCGCAACGAAATCACGGGCGGCGCCACCCCCGCGAGCTTTGAGCCCAGCATCGACTACGTGGTCACCAAGATCCCGCGATTTGCCTTTGAGAAATTTCCGACTGCCGATTCGCGCCTGACCACGCAGATGAAATCCGTCGGCGAGGTCATGGCCATGGGTCGGACCTTCCAGGAGTCCTTCCAGAAGGCCCTGCGCGGACTGGAAGTCGGCGTGGACGGCATGAACGAGAAGACCCAGGACCGCGAAGTGCTTGAGAAAGAGCTCGGTGCGCCGGGACCTGACCGCATCTGGTATGTGGGCGATGCCTTTGCGCAGGGCATGAGCGTGGACGAAGTGTTTGCACTGACCAAGATTGATCCGTGGTTCCTGGTGCAGATCGAGCAGATCGTCAAGATCGAGTTGGAGCTTGAAACCACCTCGCTTGACAAAATTGACGCTGTCACGCTGCGGGCGCTCAAGCAAAAGGGCTTTTCCGACCGGCGCCTTGCCAAGCAGCTCAAGACCACCGACACCGCCATCCGCGAAAAACGCCGCGAGCTCGGCGTGCGGCCGGTCTACAAGCGCGTGGATACCTGCGCCGCCGAGTTCTCCACCAACACGGCCTATATGTACTCGACCTACGAGGCCGAGGGCAGCGAGTGCGAAGCCGCGCCAACCGATAAAAAGAAAATCATGGTGCTGGGCGGCGGGCCCAACCGTATCGGGCAGGGTATCGAGTTTGACTACTGCTGTGTGCACGCGGCCCTGGCCATGCGCGAGGACGGCTACGAGACCATCATGGTCAACTGCAACCCCGAGACGGTGTCCACCGATTACGACACATCCGACCGCCTCTACTTCGAGCCCCTGACGCTGGAAGACGTGCTGGAAATTGTCGACAAGGAAAAACCGCTGGGCGTGATCGTCCAGTACGGTGGCCAGACGCCCCTGAAGCTGGCGCTCGACCTTGAAGCCAACGGCGTACCGATCATCGGTACCTCGCCCGACATGATTGACGCGGCGGAAGACCGTGAGCGCTTCCAGAAGCTGCTGCATGAACTCAAGCTGCGCCAGCCGCCGAATGCCACCGCACGTACCGAACCCGAGGCACTGGAAAAGGCCGCCGCCCTGGGTTACCCGCTCGTGGTGCGTCCCAGCTATGTGCTGGGTGGCCGCGCCATGGAGATCGTGCACGAGCAGCGCGACCTGGAGCGCTACATGCGCGAAGCCGTCAAGGTCAGCCATGACTCGCCGGTGCTGCTGGACCGATTCCTCAACGATGCCATTGAATGCGATGTGGACTGCCTGCGCGACAGCGGGGAAAACGGTTCGCCAGGCCGCACCTTCATTGGCGGCGTGATGGAGCACATCGAACAGGCCGGCGTGCACAGCGGTGACTCGGCTTGCTCCTTGCCGCCTTATTCATTGCGAGCCGAGACGGTGGCTGAGATCAAGCGCCAGACCGCCGCCATGGCCCAGGCCCTGAACGTCGTCGGCCTGATGAACGTGCAGTTCGCCATCCAGAACATCGACGGCAAGGATGTGATCTACGTGCTGGAGGTCAACCCCCGCGCGTCGCGCACCGTGCCGTTTGTCAGCAAGGCCACCGGCATCCAGCTGGCCAAGGTGGCTGCGCGCTGCATGGTCGGCCAGTCGCTGGCCTCGCAGGGCATCAGCAACGAGGTCACGCCGCCTTATTTCAGCGTGAAAGAGGCAGTCTTTCCCTTTGTCAAATTCCCCGGCGTGGACACCATTCTTGGCCCCGAGATGAAGTCCACCGGTGAGGTGATGGGTGTCGGCAAGACCTTTGGCGAGGCCTTTGTGAAGTCGCAGCTTGGCGCGGGCACCAAGCTGCCAACGTCCGGCAAGGTCTTCCTCACGGTCAAGAACAACGACAAACCGCGTGCGGTGGAGGTGGCGCGAGCTCTCGCGGCACTGAAGTTCGAGCTGGTGGCCACCAAGGGAACGGCCGCCGCCATCCAGGCGGCAGGTATTGCGTGCACGGTGGTCAACAAGGTTGCCGAAGGCCGGCCGCACGTGGTGGACATGATCAAGAACGACGAGATCGCGCTGGTCATCAACACCGTGGAGGAGCGGCGCAATGCGATTGCCGACTCGCGGCAGATCCGCACCTCGGCGCTGCTGGCCCGTGTGACTACCTACACCACCATTGCCGGCGCGGAAGCGGCTGTGGAAGGCATGAAATACCTGGACAACCTGAACGTATATTCAGTGCAGGAACTCCACGCGCAACTAGGCTAATTACCGGCTGGCTTGCGCAGGTTTTGCATTAAACTTGGATTTGAATAAACACTCCGCCGCCAGGTGACTGGTGGCGGTTTCGCTTTTGCTGGAGCAAAAACATGGCAACCATACCAATCACCAAGCGTGGTGCAGAAAGCCTCAAAGCCGAGCTGCACAGGCTCAAAACCGTTGACCGCCCCTGGGTCATCAATTCGATTTCCGAGGCGCGTGCCCAGGGAGACCTGAGTGAGAACGCCGAGTACGACGCGGCAAAAGACCGCCAGGGTTTTATTGAAGGGCGCATCCAGGAAATCGAAGGCAAGCTGTCGGCGGCCCAGATCATTGACCCTGCGGAACTTGACGCGGGCGGCAGGGTGGTGTTCGGCTCCACGATTGAGCTGCAGGACGAGGATTCGGGCGACACCGTGACCTACCAGATCGTGGGCGAAGACGAGGCCGATATCAAGCATGGCCGCGTCAACATCAGCTCACCGATTGCACGTGCCTTGATTGGCAAGGACGAGGGTGACACGGCTGAAGTGCAGGCGCCGGGGGGTGTGAGGCGCTATGAAATCGTGGCGGTCATGTACATCTAGGACATGAGGTCCCCACGCGCATCACTTGGCCCGGGCGGTATCCCGAGAGGGCTGCTCTCCCCCGGGGCGGTGGTCAAAAAGCGTTTCCGGTTGTTGGCACCGGCAGTTCGGCGCTATCCGTGAAACAACGGTTTGGCATCCTGCTGGCCGCTCTCTGGTGGGGCAGTCTCTCCGGCCTGGGCTTTGTGGTGGTGCCCCTGCTGTTCACGCACCTTGGCAGCCCGGCTGCTGCGGGTGCCATGGCTGCCAAGCTCTTCACGGCCCAAACCTGGCTCAGCACCGCCTGCGCCATGCTGATGCTGCTGGTTTTCAATAAAAAAGACGATCCGGCCACGGCCCTTTATGCTGCGGCGGCCACAAAATTTGTAGTGGCAGGGCTATTGCTGGCCTTGCTGGTGGAGTTTGGCGTGGCGCCGCGTATCGTCAGTGCCCGGGTCGAAGGTGCCAACCTCAAGCTCTGGCATGGCCTGGGAAGCGCCATGTACCTGGGCCAGTGGTTGTGCGCGGGCTTGAGCCTTTGGCGCTTGAGCCAGCCGGCCGCAGGCGCCGCGTCGGCAGCAGCCAGCCCCGATTAAACCTAGAAACGGCAGTTGGATGCGTCCGAGTGCGTCGTGATCGGCGTGCCAGGCAAGGCGTGACAACGCAGTGGGCTTGTGCCCACAAGGCGGAGCAACGCCGCATGGCGCGTCGAGCACGGTGCAATCGGACGCATAGCGCTGTTACCCAGAAGGTGAACGCAATCGAAGAGTGGAAAGTCAATGTGCATGCGGCTTTCCTAAGTTTGCGAGCGGTCAACTGCTGTTTCTAGGTTAAAGGCGCTCGGCAGATTCCAGCGTGTTGACCAGCAGCATGGTGATGGTCATGGGGCCGACGCCACCGGGTACCGGCGTGATGTAGCTGGCCACCTCCTTGACGCCTTCAAAGTCCACGTCGCCGCAGAGTTTTCCTTCATCGTTGCGGTTCATGCCCACGTCGATGACGACCGCACCTGGTTTGACCATGTCGGCGGTCAGCATATTGCGTTTGCCGACAGCTGCCACGATCACGTCGGCTAGCAGTGTCATGGCCTTCAGGTCCTTGGTGGCGCTGTGGCAGATCGTCACCGTGGCATTTTTCTGCAGCAGCATCATCGCCATGGGTTTGCCCACGATGTTGCTTCGGCCGATGACCACGGCGTGTTTGCCCCGCAGATCGCAGCCGATGCTCTCCAGCATCTTCATGCAGCCATAGGGCGTGCAGGGCCAGAAACCCGGCTGTCCGACCATCAGGGCACCCGCGCTGGCCACATGAAAGCCGTCGACATCCTTGCCGGGGGTAATCGCTTCAATGACCTTGTGCGCATCGATATGCGCAGGCAGCGGGAGCTGAACCAGTATGCCGTGGATGGCAGGGTCCCGGTTCAGCGCGTCGACCCGCGCCAGCAGATCCGCCTCGCTGAGCGTGGCGGGGTATTTTTCGAGGACGGAATGCACGCCGTTGTCCTCGCAGGCCTTGACCTTGTTGCGTACATAGACCTGGCTGGCCGGGTTTTCTCCCACCAGCACAACGGCCAGGCCCGGCGTGATGCCGCGTGCGCGCAGGGCGACCGCGCGCCGGGCGACCTCCGCACGCAGTTGTTTGGAGAGGGCATTGCCGTCAATGAGTTGTGCGGTCATTGTTTCAATTTTCTAAGTAAAAACGCCCGCTAGTCCAGGAACTACGGGCGCAAGCGGCTATAAAAAGCGTAGCGGCTGGGAATTTGGCTCCGGTGGCTATCAGGCCTTGGGCGCGCTGGAGCCCAAGGCTATTTTGAGCAGATCAGCCACGGTATTGGCATTGAGCTTTTCCATGATGTTGGCGCGGTGCGCCTCGACCGTCTTGATGCTGATGCCCAGGTCGTCGGCGATCTGCTTGTTCAGGCGGCCTGCCACGATGCGTTCGAGTACCTGTGCTTCGCGCGAGGTGAGCTTGGCCAGCAGGGCGTCGCGGCTGGCGGACTGCTGGTGGTCGCTGAACGCTTCCTTGGCCTGCTCCAGCATTCGCTCGACCAGATTGACCAGTGCTTCTTCCTGAAAAGGCTTCTGGATGAAATCCATGGCGCCTTTTTTCATGGTGTTGACCGCCATGGGAACGTCGCCGTGGCCGGTGATGAAGACGATGGGCAATGGCGACTTGCGTTCGACCAGGCGATCCTGCAGTTCCACGCCGGTCATGCCGCCCATGCGGATATCAACGATCAGGCAGGCCACTTCCCGCGCATCGTAGCGGCTCAGAAATGTTTCCGCCGAGTCGTAGCAACGCACCCGGTAGTCCTTGCCTTCGAGCAGCCACTGCAGCGAATCGCGCACGCCCTCGTCATCATCAACAACGTAGACAGTACCTTTTTTGGGAATCAAGCTCATGCCAAACTTTCTTTCGTGAACTTCTCGAGAGTATTCCTGAAGGGGCTTCAGTGAACGCCGGTATCCTTGGCCGCTACAGTATCGCTAGCAGAGGGCGCTGGTGAAAGCAGGGGCGTCACGGGGATCCAGAAAGTAAACCGGCACCCCACCACTTCGTCCCCATTGTAGAGGTTCTCGGCCTCCATCCTGCCCTGGTGGGACTCGACAATGCTGCGGCACAGTTTCAGGCCGATGCCCATGCCCTCGGCCTTGGTGGAATAGAAGGCTTCATAGAGCCGTGCCTTGACTTCCGGCGACAGGCCGTGGCCTGAGTCAAGAACCGAAAACTCCACCACGCTCTGGTCCTCGATATGCTTGGGCACCACGCGCAATTCAACGCTGCGGCGGGCGGTGGGCAGGTGTGCCTGCTCAATCGACTCGGCCGCATTTTTCATCAGGTTGATCAGCACCTGCTCGATCAAGATGGGGTCCACCATGACAGGGGGCAGGCGGGCGGCGATGTAGTGGCTCAGCCGCACATGATGACGCCTGAGTTCGATGTCGGCCAGTTCCATGGCATTGCTGACCATGGTGGCCACATCGGCCGCCGTGCGGTTGGGCTCGCTGCGTTTCACAAACGAGCGGATGCGCTGGATGATCTGGCCGGCGCGATGCGCCTGCCGGGCGGTCTTGTCCAGTGCGACCAGCAGGTCCTCGTTGCTGATTTGCCGGCCCTTGATGCGCGACACCATGCCGTTGCAATAATTATTGATGGCCGTCAGTGGCTGGTTGAGTTCGTGGGCCACGCTCGATGCCATTTCGCCCATGGTGATGAGCCGGCTCGCAGTCTGGGCGCGTTCGTTTTGCTGCGCGGCCTGTTCTTCGGCATGGCGCCGCGGCGTGATATCGGTCGCAATCACCATCTGCGCCAGGCGGCCGTCCACCCAGGTGAGGTAGCGCGAACGCACTTCCAGCCACTTGCCCAGGTCGGGCACAAAGATCTCGGCGTTTTCCGTCTGGGCGGTGGTCAGGGTGTCGGTGGGGAATCCGGCCATGCCGTCCACCGGATCAATGGCGTCCTCGGTAGGCATGGCCGCCGGCACGCCGGCCTGCGCGATCAGGTTCATGTGCCCGGACACCTCACCGCCAAACCAGGACCGGTAAAGCTTGTTGGCAAACAGCAGTTCTTCACTGCCCAGCGGCGCCACGGAGACTGCTGCATCCAGCCCTTCGAGCACGGTGGTGAAGCGTTCATACGAAGCCGACAACTCTTCACGAATGCGCTTGGGCTCGGTGATGTCCGTCATGGACGTCATCCAGCCCGTCTGTTGCCCGCGCGGATCAATCAGCGGTGACACATACATCCGGGCATCAAAGATCTGGCCGTTTTTGCGTTTGACGCGGACTTCGAATCCACCGGGAGGCGTTCGGCCATGCAATTCGTCGTCAAGCCGTGCCATCAGGATGTCGAGCTCTGCTTCAGGCCAGTGCGGAAAGGGTGGTGTGCGGCCCACGAGCTCATTTTCGCTAAAGCCCGTCATCTGGCAGAAAGCCGGGTTGACATAGGTGATGCGGCCCTGCAAATCCAGCGCGCGCATGCCGGTGAGCATGGAGTTTTCCATCGCGCGGCGGAAGTTGGTCTCGGATATCAGCGCCTGCTGTGCCTGGACACGGCGGCGGGTGTGACGCCAGGTGCCCAGCAGCATCCAGACGGTCAGGGCGCTGAGGGCGCTGACCAGCCAGAAAAATCCGCTGCCCACCACACCCAGCGAGGCACGGTAGCCTTCGGCGCGTATCAGCAGCCCATTGCCCACGGGAGAGACGGGGATTTCGTATTCGGCCGCGGCGTCGGACCAGGGCAGCAGCCGGGCCGCCGGATTGCGCCGGGGTGGCAAGTTGCCAGCCAGCACCAGGTTTTTATCATTCACCAGGGTCACGGCGTATTTGGCGGTCACTTCGGTCGGCACACCGAAGCGCAGCAATCCGTCAATGGAGTATTCGCCCATGATGACGCCGTCAAATTTCCCCTGGTCGTCGAGCGGTACCTGCAATTGCAGGGTAGGGACGTGTCCACTGTTTTCATTGGCCACGAGGGGGCGGGAGTACACCGGCTGACGCAGATCCCGCGCCAGCTCATACGTGCCGTCCGTCTCACCAACCTTGAGCTGCTCGCCCGCGCTACGCGACTGGCTCGGGTGGGCGCTGGGCGATGCATAAGCGACCTTCACCCGGCGCTTGCTGTCGACCCACGTTACCGCCATCAGTTCGGGGTACTGGTTGACCAGCGATTCCGCCTGGACGATGAACTCTTCGGCGTCAACCTCCTTGTTCGATACATCCCGGCCAATGCGCATGAGCTGCTCCTGCCTTTCGAGCAGTCGCAGGCGCAGCCTTTGCTGGGCGTATTCGACATCGCGTTTGACGGCCTGCTGTTCCCGGTCTATTTCCTCAATCCGAAGGTAGCCGAAGGCCGCGATGACGGCCGCCAGGAAAAGTACCACTGCCAGCAGCGGACCCAATGTAATGAAGCGGTCCTGCCGTGATGGTGACTGTTTGCCCCACCATCGGTGCCAGAAAGCGAGGGAGGCGGGACTCGCCGCAGCGGTGTCGGAATAGGGAGCGGGTTTGGTCATAGGGCAATCTCGCAGTTTAAGTGAGATGTTCCAGGCGAGCTTGCGTGATGGTGATCTTTCGGGGTGAACTTCGGCCCCGATTGCTGGCATGCAAGGTTTGCGCCCGGGTTTTCGCCGGACTGGCCGCGAAATAGCATTTCCATAATATGAAATCAAGAAGCACTATTTGAAATTTCTTAAATATTATGAGAAACTAGAGACTTGAATCTAATTTGCGTTTAAAACACGCCTTAGAGACAAGTTAGACACAAGCTTTGTGCGCAGCCCCAAAGTTGTGGATCAGGTTAACTAGCGTTACTCAGGAGACAAAAATGGCTGCCAATCCAAATGAAGCCGGTGCTGACAACTTACGCACCGCCGCCAACGACGCCTTGGGCGAAGACGCCCTGGACAAAGACAAACAGGAAACCCGGGAATGGATGGACGCGCTCTCAGCGGTCATCGAGAGCGAAGGCCCTGAACGTGCCCACTTCCTGTTGGAGCAACTGCTCGAACATGCCCGCCAGAAAAGCATTGACATGCCTTTTTCGGCCAACACCGCTTACGTCAACACCATAGAAACCGACCAGGAAGAGCGCTCCCCCGGCAACCTCGAAATTGAAGAGCGCCTGCGCGCCTACATGCGCTGGAATGCCATGGCCATGGTGGTCAAGGCCAACCGCCTGCACCCTGCGGATGGGGGCGATCTGGGTGGCCACATTGGCTCATTTGCTTCGCTGGCCAGTCTCTTCGGCGCTGGCTTTAACCACTTCTGGCATGCCGAGAGCGAAAACCACGGCGGCGACTGTCTCTACATCCAGGGGCATGTGTCGCCGGGCGTGTATGCACGCGCCTACATGGAAGGCCGCCTGACGGAAGAGCAGCTGCTGAATTTCCGCCAGGAAGTCGATGGCAAGGGGCTTTCCAGCTACCCGCATCCCAAGCTGATGCCCGAGTTCTGGCAGTTCCCGACGGTCTCGATGGGCCTTGGTCCCCTGATGGCGATTTACCAGGCGCGCTTTCTCAAATACCTGCACGCCCGCGGCATCGCCAACACCGAAAACCGCAAGGTGTGGGTGTTCTGCGGCGACGGTGAGATGGATGAAGTCGAATCGATGGGCGCCATCGGCCTGGCTGCGCGCGAGAAGCTCGACAACCTGGTGTTTGTCATCAACTGCAACCTGCAGCGTCTGGACGGCCCGGTCCGCGGCAACGGCAAGATCATCCAGGAACTCGAAGGCGAGTTCCGCGGCGCCGGCTGGAATGTCATCAAGCTGATCTGGGGCAGCAACTGGGATCCATTGCTGGCGCGCGACAAGGACGGCGCCTTGCGCAAGGTCATGATGGACACGCTGGACGGCGACTACCAGGCCATGAAGGCCAACGACGGCGCTTACGTGCGCAAGCATTTCTTTGGCCAGAACCCCAAGACGCTGGAGATGGTCTCCAAGATGAGCGACGACGACATCTGGAACCTGCGCCGTGGCGGCCACGATTCGCAAAAGGTTTATGCGGCCTTCCATTCGGCCGTCAACCATACCGGCCAGCCCAGTGTGTTGCTGATCAAGACCGTCAAGGGTTTTGGCATGGGCAAGATTGGCGAGGGCAAAAACACGGTGCATCAGACGAAGAAGCTGACGGACGATGACATCAAGATTTTCCGCGACCGCTTCAACATCCCCATTCCAGACAGCCAGCTGGCCGACCTTCCGTTTTACAAACCCGCTGACGATACGCCCGAGATGCGCTACCTGCATGAGCGGCGCAAGGCCCTGGGCGGCTACCTGCCGCACCGCCGCGTCAAGGCCGACGAGAGCTTCACCGTGCCCGCGCTGGAAACCTTCAAGGCCGTACTCGAGCCGACCGCCGAAGGCCGTGAAATTTCGACCACGCAAGCCTACGTGCGCTTCCTCACCCAGCTGCTGCGCGACCAGGCGCTCGGCCCGCGCGTGGTGCCTATCCTGGTCGATGAAGCCCGCACCTTCGGCATGGAAGGCCTGTTCCGCCAGGTGGGCATCTACAACCCTGAGGGCCAGAAGTACACGCCGGTCGATAAAGACCAGGTGATGTATTACAAGGAAGACATCAAGGGTCAGATCCTGCAGGAAGGCATCAACGAAGCCGGCGGCATGAGCAGCTGGATCGCGGCGGCCACCTCGTACAGCACCAACAACCGGATCATGGTCCCGTTTTACGTGTACTACTCGATGTTCGGCTTCCAGCGCGTCGGCGACCTGGCCTGGGCGGCGGGCGACATGCAGGCGCGCGGCTTCCTGTTGGGCGGCACCTCCGGGCGTACCACGTTGAATGGCGAGGGCCTGCAGCACGAAGACGGCCACAGCCACATCCTGGCGGGCACGATTCCCAATTGCATCAGCTACGACCCGACCTTTGCCCATGAGGTGGGCGTCATCCTGCACCATGGCTTGAAGCGCATGGTGGAAAAGCAGGACAACGTGTATTTTTACCTCACGCTGCTCAATGAAAACTATCCGATGCCAGGCCTCCAGCCCGGTACCGAAGAGCAGATCATCAAGGGTATGTACCTCTGCAAGGAAGGCGCCAAGCTCACGCCGCGCGTGCAGCTCCTGGGCTCCGGCACCATCCTGCGTGAATCGATTGCCGCGCAGGAACTGCTTGAGAAAGAGTGGGGTGTTGCCGCCAACGTGTGGAGCTGCCCGAGCTTCAATGAGCTGGCCCGCGACGGCCAGAACACCGAACGCTGGAACCTGCTGCACCCGACCGACAAACCCCGCGTGCCTTTTGTGGGCGAGCAGCTCGACAAGCACGCCGGCCCCGTTGTGGCATCGACCGACTACATGAAGGCTTACGCCGAGCAGATCCGGCCGTTTATCCCCAAAGGGCGCACCTACAAAGTGCTGGGCACCGATGGATTTGGCCGTAGCGACTTCCGCAGCAAGCTGCGCGAGCACTTTGAAATCAACCGCCACTACATCGTGGTTGCGGCCCTGAAGGCGCTCAGCGAAGAAGGCACGGTTCCGGCTGCCAAGGTTGCCGAAGCTATCAAAAAGTACGGTATCAATGCCGACAAGATCAATCCCCTTTATGCCTGATGCAGGTTTGACGCATCAGCCAGCAAGCAATCGGAGACAACAATATGGCAGTGGTAGAAATTCAAGTTCCTGATATTGGGGATTTCGACGAAGTAACGGTTATTGAGTTGCTCGTCAAACCGGGTGACACCGTGAAGGCCGAGCAATCGCTGATCACGGTGGAGTCCGACAAGGCATCCATGGAGATTCCGTCCAGCCAGGCTGGCGTGGTCAAGGAACTCAGGGTCAAGCTCGGAGACAAGGTCAAGCAAGGTTCTGTCGTGCTGACGCTGGAAGCGTCCGCCGGCGCTGCGCCGGCACCGGCCGCAGCGGCAGCTGCACCGGCGCCAGCCACTAGCAGTGCCCCGGTATCGGCACCTGCCCCCGCACCTGCGGCCGCCCCGGCAGCAGCTGTCGGCCCGGTCGAAGTCCGCGTGCCCGACATCGGCGACTTCAAGGACGTGTCCGTCATCGAGGTGCTCGTCAAGCCGGGCGACTCCATCAAGGTCGAGCAGTCCCTGGTCACCGTGGAGTCCGACAAGGCCTCGATGGAAATTCCGTCGTCGGCTGCGGGCGTGCTCAAGGAGCTCAAGGTCAAGTTGGGCGACATCGTCAACATCGGCGACCTGCTGGCCGTGCTGGAGGGCACCACGGCAACTGCCGGAACATCGCCAGCGCCCGCGCCGGCTGCGCCAGTCGCTGCTGCACCTGTTGCTGCGCCAGCCGCCGCCTCGGCCAGCGCACCGGCTGCCGCAGCCTTGCCAGCGCATGAACCCGCCACGGCCCTGCAGGGCAATTTGCCGCACGCCTCACCGTCGGTGCGCAAATTCGCCCGCGAGCTTGGCGTGCCCCTGGCAGAGGTCAAAGGCTCGGGCCCGAAAGGCCGCATCACGCAGGACGACGTGCAGGCCTTCACCAAGGCCGTGATGACCGGCGATACCCGGACCCAGGCGCAGGCCGCCAAGGCGCCCGCAGCCTCCGGCGGTGGCGTGGGTCTGGACTTGCTGCCATGGCCCAAGGTCGACTTCACCAAGTTCGGGCCAGTCGAGCGCAAGGACATGTCCCGCATCAAGAAGATCAGCGGCGCCAACCTGCTTCGCAACTACGTGATGATCCCGCACGTCACTAACCATGACGATGCCGACATCACCGAGCTGGAAGCCTTCCGCGTTTCGACCAACAAGGAAAACGAGAAGGCAGGCCTGAAGGTCACCATGCTGGCCTTCCTGATCAAGGCCAGCGTTGCGGCGCTGAAGAAATTCCCCGAATTCAATGCCTCGCTGGACGGTGACCAACTGGTTTACAAGCAGTACTACCACATCGGTTTTGCCGCCGACACGCCCAACGGGCTGGTCGTTCCCGTGCTCAAGGATGCCGACAAAAAAGGCGTGCTGCAGATCAGCCAGGAAATGGGCGAACTCGCGAAGAAGGCGCGCGACGGCAAGCTCACGCCCGCCGAAATGCAGGGCGCCAGCTTCACCATCTCGTCGCTGGGCGGCATTGGCGGGCGTTACTTCACGCCCATCATCAACGCGCCGGAAGTCGCCATCCTCGGCGTCTCCAAGAGCCAGATGGAACCTGTGTGGGATGGCAAGGCCTTCCAGCCGCGCCTGATGCTGCCCATGTCGCTGGCCTGGGACCACCGCGTGATCGACGGCGCCGGCGCCGCGCGCTTCAACGCCTATCTCGGACAAATCCTCGCCGACTTCCGCCGCGTTCTTTTATGACAACGTTGGTGGTTGTGAAGAAGGCGGGCCAGATTGCCATTGCCGCGGACACACTGGTCACGTTCGGCGATACCAGCCTGACCCACCGGTTTGAGGCCAACAGCAAGATATTCAAGGTGGATGTGCCCGTGGTGGGGCCGAGCTACATCGGCATGGCCGGCACGGTGGCGCACTTTCCCGCACTGCGCAAGGCCATGGCCGCGCTGCCCAAGGAGCAGCTCAGGCTGGGGTCCCGCGACGAAGTGTTTGACACCTTCATCAAGCTGCACCCTCTGCTGAAAGACACGTTTTTCCTGCAAACCAAGGAAGACGACAACGACCCTTACGAGTCCAGTCAGTTCACCGTGGTGATTGCCAACGCCAGCGGCATTTACGGCCTCTACAGCTACCGTGAAGTCTTTGAGTTCAAGGAGTTTTGGGGTATTGGATCGGGCCGCAGTTTTGCGCTGGGGGCCATGCACGCCTGCTGGGACAAGGCCAAAACCGCCCGCGAAGTGGCCATGGCGGGTATGAATGCCGGTTGCGAGTTCGACAAGAATTCCGCTGGACCCGTTGAAGTATTTACTCTCAAATTGAAAGCCTCCAAATGAGCGCATCTTCGAGTCTCATCGATATCAAGGTACCGGACATTGGCGACTTTGACGAAGTGTCCGTGATTGAAGTGCTGGTCAAGGCCGGCGACACCATCAAGGCCGAGCAGAGCCTGATCACCGTGGAAAGCGACAAGGCATCGATGGAAATTCCGTCGAGCCAGGCCGGCGTGGTCAAGGAAGTCAAGGTCAAGATTGGCGACAAGGTCAAGCAGGGGTCTCTCGTGCTGGTGCTTGAAGGCACCAGCACGAGCTCCCCTTCGGGGCAAACTAGTTCTCCCCCACCCCAACCCTCCCCCCAGGGGGAGGGCTCGAAAAACCAGGTTACAGCCCCAGCCGCTGCACCGGCACCTGCGCCCGTTGCCAGTAGCTACTCCGGCACGGCAGACCTCGACTGCGACGTGCTGGTGCTGGGCGCGGGCCCTGGCGGCTATTCGGCTGCATTTCGCGCTGCCGACCTGGGCCTCAAGGTCGTGCTGGTGGAGCGCTACGCGACCCTTGGCGGCGTCTGCCTCAACGTGGGCTGCATTCCGTCCAAGGCGCTGCTGCATGTGGCAGCCGTCATGGATGAAGTCAGGCATTTCGACAGCCTGGGCGTGAGCTTTGGCGAGCCGGTACTGGACATCAACAAACTGCGCACGCACAAGGAAAAAGTCGTCGGCAAGCTGACGGGCGGGCTCGCCGCCATGGCCAAGATGCGCAAGGTCACCGTGGTCCGCGGCTACGGCAGTTTTGTCGGCGCGCACCATGTCGAGGTGCAGGAAACCTTGGGTGCCGCGCAAGAGACCACCGGCAAGAAGCAGACCATTGCCTTCAAGCATTGCGTGATCGCGGCAGGCTCGCAAGCGGTGCGCCTGCCTTTCATGCCCGAGGACCCGCGCGTGGTGGACTCGACGGGTGCGCTGAACATGAAAGAAGTGCCCAAGCGCATGCTGATTCTGGGCGGCGGCATCATCGGCCTGGAAATGGGTACGGTCTATTCCTCGCTGGGCGCGCGCCTGGACGTGGTTGAAATGCTGGACGGCCTGATGCAGGGCGCCGACCGTGACCTGGTCAAGGTCTGGCAGAAAATGAATGCGCCGCGCTTTGACAACATCATGCTCAAGACCAAAACGGTGGCGGCGAAGGCGACTGCGGCCGGCATTGAAGTCAGCTTTGAAGGCGAGGGCGCTCCCGCACCGCAAACCTACGACCTGGTGCTGCAGGCAGTGGGCCGCACGCCGAACGGCAAAAAGATCGCAGCTGAAAAAGCTGGCATCAGCGTGACCGACCGCGGCTTCATTCCGGTCGACATCCAGATGCGCACCAATGTGCCGCATATCTTCGCGATTGGCGATGTCGTGGGCCAGCCCATGCTGGCGCACAAGGCGGTGCATGAAGCGCATGTGGCGGCTGAAGTGATTGCCGGCGAACTGCAGGGCAACAAGGAACTGGCGAGCGCCGCTTTCAATGCCCGCGTGATTCCGAGCGTGGCGTACACCGATCCCGAAATTGCCTGGGTCGGCCTGACCGAAGACCAGGCCAAGGCGCAGGGCATCAAGGTCAAGAAAGGCCTGTTCCCCTGGACGGCCTCGGGCCGCGCGATTGCCAACGGCCGCGATGAAGGTTTCACCAAGCTGCTGTTTGACGACAGCCCCGAAGCGCATGGCCATGGCAAGATCCTCGGTGGAGGCATTGTGGGCACGCACGCCGGCGACCTGATTGGCGAGATTGCCCTGGCGATTGAAATGGGCGCGGATGCCGTCGACATTGGCAAAACCATCCATCCGCACCCTACGCTCGGCGAGAGCATGGGCCTGGCAGCCGAGGTGGCGCATGGCAGCTGTACCGATATTCCGCCGGCGCGCAAGTAAGCCCGAAAGGCTGCTGAGTTATCGCTGAAAACGCTACAAATTCAGTAGCCGGCCGCGCAGATTCCGCAAGGGCTGCGCGGATTTTTTATGCTGCAATAACGCGTGTGAGCGGCTTGACCGCATGGATTTGAATTTCCTGCAGATATGGCACGAGAAGGCTACGGATGGTAGGCGTAGAAATTTCCGGGCATGCTGGCGTTTTTGACGCCACATTGAGTCAAGATTCGCTTATCACGGCTTGCGCCGGAACTGAGTCTGCATATCCCGATCCCAACGCAGCAAGCACTGCGCCAGGAATTCAGCAAAGCCGTCTGCCGGCGGTGACAGCGCACGCGCGACAGGTCGATAAATGCAGACATGCCGGATCGTCTCCGGCTCGACTATGCTTCGCATGACGAGGCCAAATGCCGCCGCCAGCGGGGCGACGTAGGTGGGCGCCAGCGTTGCGGCAAGCCCATGCGAGGCAAGACCGAATGCGGTCGTGACGTTGTCAACCACATCGATGGGGATGATGCGTGTGTCCGCCGGCAGGTTGACGAACATCTGCGCGACGCCGCCTTCGTGATCACGCCCGGTCGTGACCAGCGGCACATCACGCAAATCTTGCCAGCGCACGCGGCCGAGCCGATTGAGCCGATGGGTCGGGGCGCACCACAACACCCATGGGGTTGCAAATACATGTTCGCAACGAACCTCGTCGCCCGTCGGGCGGTCCGGGCCGATCGCGAGGTCCACGTCGCCACTCGCGACGCGTGCGACGAGTTGCTCGACCGGTGTGTCACAAATACGCACGATGACTTTTGGCTTCTCGAGCGCATACTCAGCGATGGCCGCCGGCAGTGCCGTGCCGGCCAGCACCAGGGGCGCGCCCACGCGCACGATGCCCGCGGCGCGGTTGCGAATATCGTCCGCCGATTGTGCGGCAGCCTGCACATGGCGCAAAACGGACTCGGCCGAAGAGAGGAAATCCTTGCCCGCACTCGACAGGCTGACACGCCGCGTCGTGCGGTCGAACAGCCGGAAGCCCAGCTCCGACTCCAGTTCGGCCAGTAGCTGACTCACGGCCGACGACGTTAAACCGAGCCGTTGCGCCGCCGCGCTGATGCCGTGGAGGTCGGCGATGGCGAGAAATGCTTCGAATTGTCGAAGGGTGACGCGGTTCAGAGGCATGAGTGGATTGTAAAGAAAAACTTACGAATGCAGGAAAATCGATTGATTGTCCAGCGCGACGTTCGGATAGACACTCTCTTCACGACGCGCCGCCCCCAACCAATGGCCGCCCGCCGCGGACCCAGTTGTAGTGCCTGCCTCGCCCGTTTTTTAACGTATCCAGTCCTCACGAAGAGAGTCACAATGTTCGAGCATATTCCCTCCTATCCCGGCGACCCTATCCTCAGCCTCAACGAGGATTTCCAGAGCGATCAACGCGAGAGCAAGGTCAACCTCAGCATCGGCATCTATTTCGACGATGCAGGCAAGCTGCCGGTGATCCGCGCCGTCGGCATCGCGGAAACGGAAATGCTTGAGGTCATAGGTCCGCGCCCGTATCTGTCCATGGCGGGCCTAGTACCCTACCGCGACGAGGCGCAGGCGCTCGTGTTCGGCGCCGACAGCGAGGCGCGGGCGCGCGGTCGGATCGCGACCCTGCAAACGATAGGCGGCTCCGGCGCCCTCAAGGTCGGCGCCGATTTTCTGAAACGCCATTTCCCGGCTTCCCAGGTCTGGATCAGCGATCCGAGTTGGGAAAACCATCGGGTTGTGTTCGAAGGTGCGGGCTTCACCGTGAACAATTACCCCTACTACGATCCGCACACGGGAGGTGTGCGCTTTGCCGAGATGCTCGATGCGCTCAAGCGCTTGCCAGCGCAAAGCATCGTGTTGCTGCACGCATGTTGTCATAACCCGACTGGGGTTGACTTGAACGATGGGCATTGGGGCGAACTTATTCCCGTGTTGCAGCAACGGCGCCTGATCGCATTCGTTGACATGGCCTATCAGGGATTCGGCGCAGGACTGGACGAAGATGCGTCCTGCATCCGCTTGCTCGCATCCGCTGGCGTGCCGCTCGTGGTTGCCAATTCGTTCTCCAAGAATTTTTCGCTTTACGGCGAACGGTGTGGCGCGCTCAGCGTGCTGTGCGAAACAGCCGATGAGGCGGGCAAGGTATTGGGCCAACTGACATCGACTGTGCGCGCCAACTACAGCAGTCCTCCAACCCACGGCGCGCGCATCGTCGCCAGCGTGCTGGCCACGCCATCTCTGCGCGCAATGTGGGAGCGGGAATTGGGCCTGATGCGCGAGCGTATCGTCGCGATGCGGCACGCCATGCACGAGGGCTTGAGCGGCCACGCGAACGAGTTCCTGCGGGCGCGCTACCTCACGCAGCACGGCATGTTCACCTATACGGGCTTGACAGAAACGCAAGTCGAACGGTTGCGTAAGGAGCACGCCGTCTATCTGTTACGTTCCGGGCGCATGTGCGTCGCGGGATTGAATGAACGCAACGTCGGCGAAGTGACGAAGGCGATCGCCAGCGTGCTCTCCAGCGCGGCTTGAGTCGGGAACAGGACACCATGTCGATTGAAAAAATCCCATCCGCTGCGCAGGATCGTGCCGCGATGCACCACGACGAGTGGCAAGCCCGGGTGCAACTGGCGGCCTGTTACCGTATCTTCGCGCTGCTCGGCTGGACGGAGTTGATCTACAACCATATCACCCTCCGCTTGCCGGGCAGCGTCAGTGGAGATGAGTGCCAGTTTTTGATCAATCCGTTCGGACTCCACTACAGCGAGGTCACCGCCAACAAGCTCGTGAAAATCGATTCGCGTGGCAACATTCTGGATGGATCGCCGTATCCCGTGAATCCTGCCGGTTTTACCTTGCATGCGGCCATCCATGGAGGCGTGCCGGGCGCACATTGCGTAATGCATACGCATACGACGGCGGGCGTTGCTGTGGCCTGCCTTGAACAGGGTCTGCAGCAATCAAACTTTTACAGCGCGCAATTGCACGACATGCTCGCCTACCATGATTTCGAGGGCATTACGATCCATCCCGAGGAAGGACCGCGCCTGCTGGAACACATTGGTAACCGGCCTGCGGTGATTCTGCGCAATCATGGCTTGCTGACGTGGGGGCAGACGCTGCCGCAGACCTTCGCGATCTTGTGGACCCTGAACCGCGCGTGCGAAATTCAACTGGCCACGCTTTCGATGGGAGCGGCGCGCCTGATCCCCGACGCGGTGGCGCGAAGCTGCACACGCGACGCGTTGCAGTTCGATCCCCTCCACGGCGCGGGGCAAGACATGTTCGACGCCCTGGTGCGGCAAATCGATCGTATCGATCCCTCTTACAAGGAATGAAATGATGAAAATTTGTATTTATGGTGCCGGTGCGATCGGTGGTTGGATTGGTGTCAAGCTGGCCCAAGCGGGTTGCGAGGTGAGCGTGGTGGCGCGCGGCGTGACACTCGCGGCGATCCAGCAACATGGGCTCCGGCTCGACGAAGATGGCGCAAGCCATGCGGTCAGCGTGCGCGCGAGCGCGTCGCCGGCCGATCTCGGGCCGCAGGATCTCGTGATCGTTGCCGTGAAGGCTCCCGCGATGGGGGCCGTCGCGACGCAGATTGCACCCTTATTGAAACTGGACACGATGGTCTTGACGGCGATGAATGGCGTGCCATGGTGGTTTTGTGCCGGGCTAGATGGGAAAAATGCCGGCCAGCGCTTGAAGACGATCGATCCTGACGGCGCGATCGCCGCGGCCATTCCGGCTGCGCAGGTGGTCGGCTGCGTCGTGCATGCCAGTTGCCTGCTCAAGGAACCCGGCTACGTGCTTCACCGCCAGGGTCATGGTTTGATACTCGGCGATGCGGCAGGCCAGTCGGGAGCGCGTGTGCAATCGCTGTGCGCGAAATTGATCGCCGCAGGCTTCGATGCTTCGGTGTCCGAGCGCATTCAGCGCGACGTCTGGTACAAGCTTTGGGGCAACATGACGATGAATCCCGTCAGCGCGCTGACGGGGGCGACGACGGATCGCATTCTCAGCGACGATCTGGTGCGCGAATTCGTCACCTGCGTGATGCTTGAGGCAAAGGAAATCGGCGCGCGCCTTGGCGTGCCCATCGATCAAGAACCGGCCGACCGGCATGCGATCACGCTCAAACTGGGCGCAATAAAAACTTCCATGCTGCAAGATGTCGAAGCTCGCAGGGCGGTCGAACTCGATGCCTTGGTCGGCGCGGTGGGAGAGCTGGGCCAGATCGCCGGGGTGCCGACGCCATTCACCAACGCCTTGCTGGGCCTGGCGCGTCTGCAGGCGCGTACCTTGGGACTGTATCCGAAGGATTGAGTCGGGTCGCACGCACAGGCCGTCATGCCATCCGATCTTGTGGTGCAAACCCGATGGCTGTCGCAGGCTGCCTGGCCGAGAATGGCTGTTCTTATCTGGAGAAGCCATGTTCGAAGCCCGGTCCGTTGGTCGTTTCGTGGGTCGTTTGTCACGCCGCCGTTTCAACCTGGCCATCACGGCTGGTGCCAGTGCGGTGTGTGTGCCGCTGTTGGCCCAGCCTGCCTGGCCGAACAAGCCGATACGCCTGATCGTGCCTTACACGCCCGGCGGCTTCACCGACCAGATGGCGCGCATCGTCCAGGTCGGCCTGCAAAACCGCCTGCAGCAAACCGTCACGGTGGACAACAAGCCCGGCGCCAACAGCATCATTGGCGTGGACATGCTGGCCAAAGCCCCGGCCGATGGCAGTACGTTTGCGGCGGTCATCGCGGCCTATGCCGCCAATACCACGCTGTACCCCAAACTGCCGTATGACCCGCGCAAGGATTTAACCGGCGTCTCGTTGATGGGCGTGTCGCCGCTGCTGGCCGCCGTCAACAACGACGCACCTTTCCAAACCGCGAAAGAGCTGATTGACTACGCACGGGCCCATCCCGGCAAGGTCAGTTTTGGCTCATCCGGCAATGGCTCGGCCGCGCACCTGACCACCGAGCTGCTCAAGTCCCTCACCGGGACCTACATGGTGCACATTCCCTACCGCGGCGCCGTGCCGGCGCTCACCGATTTGATGGGCGGGCAGATTCAGCTGTTTTTTGATGCCGCCACCGGACTTATCAACCAGGGCAAGGCCGGCAAGGTCCGGTTGATTGGCGTGTCCAGCGATCGCCGCCTGCCGGCTGTACCCGACGTGCCGACCTTCATCGAGCAGGGATTTGCCGGCTTTACCGGCAGCACCTGGGCCGGCATGCTGGCGCCGGCAGCCACGCCCAAAGACATCATCAGGCGTATGTCGGAAGAAGTGGGGCGCATCATTCGCAGCGATGAAACCCGGGCCCGGCTGGACGCCATGGGCACTTTTGCCGCGGGAGGCACGCCGGAGGAATTTGATGCGTTTATTGCGGCCGAAACGGCCAAATGGGCGAAGGTGATCAGAGATGCCGGCGTCAAGGCCGACTGATCGGTGCACAGGCAGATGCTGCCTGCGCGGACCTATTCGCCAGCCGGGTTACCTGGCGGCGCGCTGCCTTGCACGCGGCGGGCGCCGTCAAAGCGGCGCGCCCAGTAGTCGACGCCCATGCTTTCCACCCGGACTTCTGCGCCCGGTTTGGGGGAGTGGATGAACTTGCCGTCGCCAACGTAAATGCCCACGTGGCTGAACGCGCGCCTCAGGGTGTTGAAAAACACCAGGTCGCCGGGCTGCAAGTCGTTTTTGTCAATGCTTTGAGTGGCCGCAGCCTGCTGCTCAGCCTTGCGCGGCAGCAACAGGCCCACGCTTTGCTCATAAATGGCACGCACAAAACCGCTGCAGTCAAAACCGGTTTCAAGGTTATTGCCGCCCCGTTTGTAAGGCACGCCCAGGAAGCCCATGGCATTGACGACCAACTCGGACGCCCTGTCGCGGACGTTCTGGCGAACCTGGTCAATTCGGGTGAGCAGGCCTTTGTCGGCCAGCAGCTTGTCCATGTCATCAGCAGAGTTGCCGGGCGCTGCGTGTGCACTGAGCGCCAGCAGGGCGGCAGAGGCAATGACGAGGGCAGGGGCAAACATTCGCATGGCGTGGAGCTTACTTGAAGGATTGGTCCTGCGTCAATCTCATGTTGTTTCTTGATTGCGATTACAACCCATTGATTTGTAACGACTTAACACGACCCAACACGACGATAAAGCCTCTCCTAATGAGAAAGTGCTATGTTTGTTTACGAAAACGACTACATCGGAGCCCGATGCGTTCACTGGCCCGAGCGGCAAAAACAGGCCCGCCGTGGGATTATCTGTCGGGAAGCCCACGTGAAAATTGATTCCAGGCCGTCATCCGTCACCCAGACAATGGACGCCGGGAAAGGCTATTGATGGAGAAAAATATGGCATTAACCGGGTTGAAACAGGCACTTTTAGCTATTATTTTTGTAGCAATTTTCACGCCTGCACCGTCGGCTCGCGCCCAAGACCAGGCGCAGCCTGTTCGCCCGGAAACCGTGGCGGCGGGCCTGGAGCACCCATGGGGTGTGGCTTTTCTACCGGGTGGGCGTTTTCTGGTGACGGAACGTCCCGGCCGGATGCGGGTGGTCCACCCGGACGGCAGACTGGGCGCCCCCCTCGCCGGGCTGCCCCGGATCGACGCGGGCGGGCAGGGCGGTTTGCTCGATGTGGTGCTTGACGCCGATTTTGCGAACAACCGCGGCCTTTACTTCTGTTTTTCCGAGCCGGCCACCACGGGCAACGGCAACAGTACAGCCCTGGCACGCGCTACCCTGAGCGCAGACCAGGCCCGCCTGGACGATGTCAGGATCATCTTCAGCCAAAAACCAAAATTCGCCAGTTCGGCCCACTTTGGCTGCCGCATCGTCGAAAGCCGCAGCCCCGGCGTGAACGGCCGGCCTGACGGCAAGCTGTTTTTGACCTTGGGCGAGCGTTTTTCGCGCCGGGAAGATGCCCAAAAACTCGACAACCACCACGGCAAGATCGTCCGCATCAACAAGGACGGCTCCGTACCCCCGGACAACCCCTTTGTCGGAAAGGCCGGGGCCTTGCCGGAAATCTGGAGTTATGGCCATCGCAATCCCCAAGGTGCCACGCTCACACCCGATGGCAGTTTCTGGATGCATGAGCACGGACCGCAGGGTGGAGATGAAATCAATCTTCCCCGGGCCGGCGCCAATTACGGCTGGCCGGTCATCACGTATGGGGAAAATTATGGCGGCGGCAAGATCGGCGAAGGCCTGACGGCCAAAGCGGGCATGGAGCCGCCCCTGCATTACTGGGTCCCGTCGATTGCGCCTTCGGGCATGGCGTTTCTGACCAGCGAGCGTTATGGCAAGGCCTGGCAGGGCAACCTGTTTGTAGGCTCGCTCAAGTTTGCCTACCTGGACCGCATTGAGCTGTCGGCGCCTTTCGGGGGCAAGGTGCTTCGTGAAAGCAAGCTTCTGGTCGAGGTGGGCGAGCGCATTCGCGATGTGAGGCAGGGCCCCGATGGCCTGCTTTATGTGCTGACGGACAGCCGCAACGGCAAGCTGATACGCCTGCTGCCTGGCGGGTAACGCGAGCGGAGCGGGCTACCCTGCTGCGGCAATGAGATCAAGCTCGACCGACGCATTCTTGGGGAGCTGGACGACGCCCACCGAAGTGCGCGTGTGAACGCCGGCAGGGCCCAGAACGGCATAGAGCACCTCTGACGCGGCGTCGGCGACCTCGCTTTGCTGGGTGAAGTCTTGAGCCGATTGCACGTAGACCGTCATGCGAAGAATGTGTTTCACACGCTCCAGGCTTCCGAGGCTTTGCCGCAGCAGTGCGAGCGCGCGCATGGCACAGACTTTGGCCGCCAGCTGGGCCTGAGGAACTGAAACTTCCGCTCCGGCGCGGCCCGTGACGACGACGGTATTTCCGACGCGCGGGATCTGGCCGCTGACGTAGACCTGGTCGCCGTGTTGCACGACGGGGACGTAATTTCCGCCGATTTTGATTTCACCGTCGAAGTTGTAGCCGAGTGCGGCTGCTGCGGCGGCGAACCGGGTTTCGCGTGAGTCTTCCATGAACTGTGGGTTCTTTCTGTGGGTTTCTTTGCAAGTGGTTCGGTTGCGTTTGACTGATGGGGAAACTATCCCGGCGGAGGGAAAACTCCCGCGTTTCACTTGGCGGTGAACACCGCGGGCAGTTTTTTGGGCGCCTTGATGCGCAGCTGCTTGTTGACGTTTTCCTGGCCAAACACCACCTCGATGTCGGCCACCGCCACACCGAACAGCGGCGCCAGGAAGCGCACCATGTGGTCGGTGGCCTTGCCGCTCTTCGGCGCGGCGGTGACGCTGACTTTGAGCTGCGTGCCTTTGGGCTTGCCAATGGCGTCGCGGCTGGCGGCGGGCTTGCCCAGGATGTTGACCACCAGCACATCCCCGTCCCAGGCAAAAAACGAGTCGCCGGTGGCGTTGCGCGGTGCGGCCATTCAGTTGGGGCTCTTCAGCCGCAACAGGCTGACGCCCAGCAGGCCGAAGGCGCCGCCGCAGATGCGGTTGAACAGGCGGGCCCGGTGGGCCGTGGCGAACCAGCGGTGGGTGCGCTTCGCCAGCAGCACGTAGGCCACGTGAGATGTCAGCACGCAGGCGGTGAAGGCGCTGGTCAGCGCGAGGAATTGCGGCAGCACCGGGGTGTCCGGATGGATGAACTGGGGAAACAGCGCGGTGAAGAACAGGATGCTTTTAGGGTTGGTCAGCGCCACCAGCAGGCCCTGCCGGAACAGGACGGCATTGGTTTTTCCGGGCTGCGCCTCGGTGGGCAAAGGCTTGTCGAACATCGAGGTTTTGCTCGTCCACTGGCGGTAACCGAGGTAGACCAGGTACACCGCGCCCAAGGTCTTGAGTACCGTAAACAGCCAGGCCGAGGTGTGCAGCAAGGTGCCCAGGCCCGCCATCGCCGCGCCGGAGACAGCGAACACGCCCAGCACATTGCCGGCAGAGCTGCACAGCGTTTTGCGCGGCCCCCAGGCGACGGCGTTGGAGACGGCCAGCAAAATGCCCGGCCCGGGGCTGAAGGCAGTGACCAGCGAAATGGTGATGAACAGGAGCCAGGCGGAGGGGGTCATGGGCGCAGAGTTGAGAAATTGGAAATGAAAAATCGGAAATGAGAGATGGCAGGAGTGAATTTACCCCAGCAAGGCAGTTAAGGTTTTTGTTAAACAGGCTCGGCGCCGCGAAATCGGGTGCCTGCGATCCTGGCGATTCCGGGAAAGCACCTGAGAAGCTTCTTGCCCGCCTTGCCAAGAGCGCGCATCGGCGATGGGCGGCCTTTCGGGCTCACCAGGCAAACGGCTTCCCCTTGCGGGCCGGCCGTCAGTGTGATCCAGCCGTCCTGCTCGATAAGGTGCACCTGCCCGGGTTCCAGCGGCGTCCTGGCGCGAAAGACCCGCTCGCCCAGCCAGAGCGGCGTGCCTATCACTACCAGGCTGCCCGAGGTGCTGAGCAAGGAGATCCCTGCCTTGGACCAAAGAAACAGGGATTCGCCAGCACCAAGCTGGAGAGCTTGCAGCGGCTTCGGGTGAACTTGCATGGGGAGCTCCATTCAGGAAAGGAAGCCCTTAGGTTAGTGACGATGCCTTATTCCCGACAGAGGCAATCAATGCCTTTCTGTATCGGTACAGATGGCTATTTATCCATCTGTTATGGTTCGATTTCGGCCCATCTGTGGCTGTGTCACTGCTGTCCCTTCACGGATCATCTGGTTTTACGGTTTTATTTAGTTTATGGATGCGCAACCGCTTTACCTCCGGCTCTCCAGCCACTACCGCCAAGCCATCCAGTCTGGTGTGTTGCTGCCCGGCCAGCGCATGCCCTCGGTTCGGGCCCTGACCCGGTTGCATCAGGTCAGCCTGTCGACAGCCGTGGAGGCCTGCCATACGCTGGAAGATGAAGGCTGGCTGGAAGCGCGGCCCCGTTCGGGCTACTTTGTTCTCAGGCGGCGCCGCGTGGACATTCAGCCGCCCAGTGAGCCCGAGGCCGGCCGCAAGCTGGATCCGGCGCAGTATGTCGGCATCCATGACCGTGTCTCGGACTATGTGGCCAAATGCAATGTGTACCCCCTGGTCACCAACCTGGCCGCCGCACATGGCCCACCCGAGGTCTATCCCTCCGAGGCTCTGAAGAACGCGGCCACCCGGGCCTTGCGCAAGCATCCCCACCTGCTCGTCAGCGCGGTGGATCTGCCCGGCGATTCACCGCTGAAGACCGTGCTGGCCCGGCGCGCGCTGGCCGCAGGTATGCAGTTGTCGGCCGAAGAGATTGTGGTGACGCACGGCTGTATTGAAGCGCTCAACATCGCGCTGCGGGCGGTGGCGCAGCCGGGCGATACCATCGCCGTCGAATCCCCGACCTATTACGGCTTGCTGCAGGTCCTGGAAAGCCTGGGCCTGCGCGCACTGGAGATTCCCACCAGTCCCAAGCTGGGCCTTTCCGTGGAAGCGCTGGACCTCGCCTTTCAGACACATGACAGTATCCGGGCCGTGGTGGTCATGCCCAATTTCCACAATCCGCTGGGCAGCGTGATGCCCGATGCGGAGAAGGAAAAGCTGGTGGCCCTGTGCGAGCGCCAGCAGGTGGCGCTGATTGAAGACGACACCTACGGCGCGCTGGGCCATGACGACATTCCACTGAAAGCCGCCAAGGCCTGGGACCGCAGCGGCTCGGTGATTTACTGTGCATCGCTGCGCAAGATTTTGGCACCCGGCCTGCGCCTGGGCTGGATGGCCGGCGGTCGCTGGCAGGCCCGCATCCAGATGCTCAAGTACGCGCAGAGCCGCTCCAATGAGGCGCTGGCCCAGATCACCGTGGCTGAGTTCATGGCCTCCAGCGCCTACGACCGTCACATGGTCCGCTTGCGCCACCTGCTCAATGTGCAGCGCGAACAGATGGCCGAGGCGATTGCGGCGCACTTCCCGGCGGGTACCCGACTGTCTGTACCCGGTGGCAGCATGTTGTTGTGGGTGGAGCTGCCGCCCGGCACCTCCGCGCAGGCCGTGTTCGACGCCGCGATCCGGCAGGGCATACGGGTTGCGCCCGGCTCGATGTTTTCCAACTCCAGCCGCTTTGACCACTTCCTGCGCATCAGTTGCGCCTCTCCGTTTTCCAGTGAGGCCGATCAGGCTCTGCGCAAACTGGCCGCCATCGTGTCGGCGCAGGTTCTGGACGCTCCGGTCTGAACGCGTGTTTATGTGTGGATGCGTATGGTTTTTGCCAAGCCCTTCACCAAGCTTTTTATTTTCTGATGCAGGCAGCTATCGCTTTAATGGCAAATGAAAAAAGAAAAGCCTAATGCGCAGCCTGCTGGCCACGCTTGACGAAAAACAGGCCCGCACCTACCGCCATGAGCAGGCCGCCAAACAGGCGGTTCTGCACCTTGATGGCGCGGGCATTTTTAAACAGGGGCTGCAGCCGGCTGGCGGCAAAGGCATAGCCGTGCATGACCACGGTGTCCACCGCCACCGTGGTCATGGCAATGACCAGCAGCTGGAGCCAGAGTGGGCGGCCCTGGCTGATGAACTGAGGCAGCACGGCCACCATGAAGAGGATGCCTTTGGGGTTGGTCGCATTGGTCAGCAAGCCTGTGAGGCAGCGTTTGCGCGATGACGGAACGCTCGCTTCGTTTGCCGGTGCGCCCACATCATCCGTCATGATGGCGTCCGGTGAACGCCACTGTGACCAGCCTATGTACATCAGGTAGGCGGCCCCCAGGGTTTTGACAATGTTGAACGCCAGCTCCGAGGCCAGCAGCAGCGAGCCAACACCTGCGCCGGCAACCACCAGGATCATCAGCAAACCGGCCTGCAGCCCGGCGATGGTGGCCTGCGTGCGTTTAACGCCATAGCTCAGGCCGTGGCTCATGGCCAGGACGGCGCCCGAGCCCGGTGAAATCGCTATCAGGATGGAGGCGAGGAAATAGGCGGTCCAGGTGTCAATGGCCATGGTTTTTTTGCGGTGATGAGGGGTCAGGGACGACGCGTACGGAAGCGGTTCGGAGAGGATGGAGAGGCGCGAAAACGCACGCCATCCTACATGCGTCAAGTTTACCCACAGGTATCATGGTTGAATGGCTTCAACGGCATCCTGGCAAGGTCGACTCACGCAAACAGGCCGTGCTGCCCAGCGGTGGGTGATCGAATGGTGGCGCCTGGTGCACCTGGGCGCGCTGATTCTGGTGCTGACGCTGTCGCCTTCGAGCTACAACCGCGAAAGCCGCCTGGTGCTGTCGCGCCACATCTACCTCAATACCGCGCCCATCCTGCTGGGGTTTACCGTGCTGTGCGCGCTGGTCACCGTGGTGCTCACGCGCATCGTGCTGGTCACGGCGCTGAGCTACGGCCTGTCGCAATACGCGCTGCAGGTCGTCATCCGCGTGCTGGTGCTGGAGCTGATTCCCCTGACCGCGGCGCTGTTTGTGGCGCTGCGCTGCACCATCCCCGACGGCGCCGAACTCATGGCGATGCAGGCCAGCGGCGAACTTGACGAGATGCGGCGCCAAGGCATCGAGCCGGTGCGGCGCGAGGTGCTGCCGCGGGTGGTGGCGGGCATGTTTTCAGGCATCACGCTGGCGGCCCTGAGCAGCGTGGTGGCGCTGGTGGTGGCCTACCTGGCGACCTATGGCTTTTCCCTGTCGGGCCTGGCCGCCTACACCCGTCTTTTTGGCCAGGTGTTCAGCCCCGCGGTGACGCTGATCTTCGTCCTCAAAACCCTGTTTTTCTGCCTGGCCGTGTCGCTGATCCCCATGGCCTCGGCCTTGTACGGCATGGCCGGCACCAGCGTACGCACCAGCGCCGAGATGCGCGGGCTGGTCCGCATGTTCGCCGTGATTTTGCTGATCGAAGTGGCCTCGCTGGTCGGCAACTACTATTGACCTGGAAACCGCATACCCATGAGTTCACCCCACGATCCCTCCACCCCGCCGGACCCCGGCTCGTCGGACCCGCTCCAGCCGGCGCGCGCGTCCGCCCCATCACCGGCGCAGGTGGCCAACCTGGAGTTCAAGGCACGGCTCCTGCTGATCTTTATGCTGCTGCTGGTGTGCGGCTCGGCGCTTTATGTGATGTATGCCCGGGGCGCGTTTGAAAGCACCCAGCGGCTGGTGTTGATTTCCGAGGACTCCGAAGGCGTCGTCGTCGGCATGGATCTCACGTTTTCAGGCTTTCCCATCGGCCGCGTGCGGCGCATAGAGCTCGCGGAAGACGGCAAGGCCCGTATCCTGGTTGATGTGGCCAGCAAGGACGCCCACTGGCTGCGCACCACCAGCGTGTTTACCTTGGTTCGCGGCATTGTGGGCGGCACCAACATTCGCGCCTACACCGGCCTGCTGAAAGACCCGCCGTTGCCCGATGGCGCAGTGCGAACCGTGCTCCAGGGTGACGCCAGCGCGGAAGTTCCCAAGGTCATTGCCGCTGCCAAGGATCTGATTGAAAACCTCAACACCCTGACGGGAAGCACCGGCGCGGTGGGCGCCAGCATGGCCAACCTGCAGATCCTGACCGAACGGCTCAACGGACCTGGCGGCGTGCTGACCGTCATGCTGGGCAGCGAGGCCGAGGCCCAAAAGCTGGTCGCTACGCTGGACCGCACCAACGCGCTGCTGACCAAGCTCGACGCCATTGCCGCCAAGACCGACACCCAGGTCTTTGGCGCCAACGGCGTGATGCCCGAAACCCGCGCCACCATTGTTCAACTCAACACCATGCTGGGCGAGGCCCGCACCAGCCTGAAAAAGGTGGATGCCCTGCTGCAAGACGCGCAGGCCGTCACGTCCAACGCGAAAGAGGCCACGGCCGACCTCGGCGCCTTGCGGGCCGATGTCGAGGTCAGCTTGCGCAAGGTGGACAGCCTGGTCAACGAGATCAACCGCAAATGGCCGTTTGCCCGTGATGCGGAGATGAAACTGCCATGAGTATCGCCATGAGCAACCCCCTGAAATTGACGGCGCTCTTCGGAGCGCTTGCCCTCTTGTTGCTCAGCGCGTGTGCCAGCGGCCCGAAGCCGCCAGACTGGCAACTCGAAGCAAAAGGTTCCATGGAGCGTTCCGTGGCCGCTTATATGGAAGGCAATTCCCGTGTGGAACAGGCCGAGCTGGAGCGCGCACGCAGCCAGCTCGCGCGCACCGGCCGCGCCGACCTGCTGGCCACCGCAGAACTGCTGCACTGCGCCACCCGTGTGGCCAGCCTCGTGTTTGAACCCTGCGCCGGCTTTGAAAAACTGCGCCAGGATGTGCCGGCGCCGCAACGCGCCTATGCAGATTACCTGGCCGGGCGAATTCAGCCCCAGAACGTCGCCTTGCTCCCGGCGCCACAACGCGCCGCTGCGGTGGGCGATGCCGGTGCCCTGAAGTCCATGGCCGATCCGCTGTCGCAACTGGTCGCCGCAGGTGTGCTGCTGCAAACCGGCAAGGCCAACCCGGCCGTCATCGGGCAGGCCATCGACACCGCCTCGGCCCAGGGCTGGCGGCGTCCGCTGTTGGCGTGGCTGGGCGTGCAGGCCCAGCGTGCAGAGCAGGGCGGAGACCTCGAAGAAGCCGCCCGGTTGCGCCGGCGCATGGACATCACGCAGAGCAGCGCTTCAGGGGCAAAGTCGTCCGCAAAAGAAACCGCAAAAGAAGCTGAAAAAGAACTTGCCAAAGAAATGCCGAAAGAAAACAAGTGAGTAACAAGTGAGTAATGCCAGTTGAGCTACACCCTCAAGCTTTACGCCTTTGAGGACGCCTCCCACGAGGAACTGCAGGCGGCGGAGCGGCGCTTCAAGGAGGCGCTGGAGGCCACGCTGGGAGACGCCAGCCTGGTCGCGCCCGTGTATGCCGCCTACATGAAGCTCGTGGCGACCTATGGCGAGACACCGGCGGAAGATGCCCTGACACCCGCTGAGCTTGAAATCTTCAGCCAGTGGCAGGCCGCCGAATCCGCGGCGATGACGGCCGCCCTGGGGCCAAACCGCTACATGGGCGATGCACAGTTCGAGATTCGCGCCCTGACTTGAACACTGAACGCAGCGGGGCCTGTTTAAGGCGAGCGGCTCAAACGCGGGGACGCCAGCGCTTGCAGCTGGTCGTCAATGGCTGTGCCCAGGTCCGGCAGGCGCGGCAGCAGTTGGGCTTTGTCCAGTGCCGCATGCAGGTGGCGTAAATCCTTGCTGCTGGTGGTGGCCTTGATCTGGGCCAGCGCCGCCGAGGTATTGCCGCTTTTAACAAGTGCCAGCATTTTTGTAACCCATTCACTCATGGCGAACCTCTGGTTGGTGCTTGGTCAGGTGAGGCTGCATGTGTTTGTCCGGGTGTTGTTTTGCTATTAAAAGCATAGCTATATGCCGCTGAATATGTTGGGCTTGAACGTTGCTTTGTCAAAAGATTCCAGTCCTTGAACGGGATGGTAGCGCCATTGGGTTCACGCAGCAATCGGTGGCGCCACGCTCCGCGCCAGCGGGCTGCGGGCAGCGGGTGCAGCGGGACCTGAGCGTCGCTACGGACCTCATGTCGCAGCCGGGTCGCGGTTTGCCGCGTTGGTTCAGCTTTTGGGGGAGGTTTTGCCGGCTGACTCCAGCGCATCAAGCAACTGGCGCAATCCGGCAAGCGCCGGGGCGCTGCCATCCATTTGCGCCCGCACAATCGCGCCGTCAACGGCCAGCGCTGCGGCTGCGGCTGTGTCTTTCCGGCTCGGGTTGTCAGGCAGCAGGTCGGCGATCACCTGCCGCATGTCCTGCTTGTGGCGCTGCGCAATCTGCACCACGCCGGGCAGGGTGCTGCCGACTTCGGCCACCGCGTTGATGAAGGCGCAGCCGCGAAATGCCGGTTCATTGAACCACTCGGCCATGGCGTTCCAGAGCGGCTTCAGCCCGCCGCCCGGTGTCGCACCATGGCGCCCCAATGAATCGACAAACCATGCCATCCAGCGCTCGTGGCGGTAATCGAGAAAGGTTCGAATCAGCTCGTCCTTGCTGGGAAAGTGCCGGTAAAAGGTGAGCTTGGCCACGCCGGACTCGGCAATGATGCGGTCGATGCCGGTGGCGCGCAGGCCGTCGCGGTAGAAAAGCTCATGCGCGGTCACCAGGATGCGTTCACGCGCGGGCAGGGTCGAAGCGTCCATTGGAGCATCCATTCAAACGTCCATTCAGATTGCGATGAAGGTATTGTAGACAGGTCTGTCTACTTGTGTCAAAATTCTGACAGGTAGACAAGGCTGTCTACTTTCTGCGTATTCACTCTGTATTCAACTACCCAACTGTCCAAAAACTCAAGGAGTCCTCATGGAAACAAGGCCGCCACTACCACCTTTTACTTTCGAAACCGCCGTGCAGAAAGTGCGCGCTGCCGAAGACGGCTGGAACTCGCGTGATCCGCAGCGGGTGTCGCTGGCCTACACACCGCAGAGCAAATGGCGCAACCGTGCCGAGTTTGTCACCGGCAGGGAAGAAATTGTCGGCCTGTTGTCGCGCAAGTGGGCCCGCGAGCTGGACTACCGCCTCATCAAGGAACTATGGACTTTTGGTGGCAACCGCATTGCGGTGCGCTTTGCCTACGAGTGGCATGACGACGCAGGCAACTGGTTCCGCTCGTACGGCAATGAGAACTGGGAGTTTGACGGTAATGGCTTGATGGCCGTGCGGCACGCGAGCATCAACGACCTGCCCATCAAGCCGGCCGACCGCAAGTTCCATTGGCCGTTGGGCCGCCGGCCGGATGACCACCCGGGTCTGAGCGATTTGGGGCTGTGAGCCGACGGGGGCGCTGGGCCTTTGCGCTGAGGCCTCTCCCCGTAGCGCTCGCCCGGTTGGGACGCGCAGTAAAATCTGGCCCCCGCCCCACAGTGCCGCTCATCAAGCTGGCATGGGCCTGCCTTTTGACCTGAGTGACTGAGCATTGACCGACTCCCGCATCCTGCCGCCTGACCTGGCCGCAGAACCCGCTTCCCCGCATTTCCCCAAAACACAAGAGGCCCGCCTGTGGCGTGGCGATGGATGGACGGCGCAAGTCCTCAAGAACGAAGACGACGACGGCTGGGCGGTCGCCATGATCAAGGATGGCGAGCCGGAGCCAGCGCTGGTCGGCCCCTGGACCATGGGGCGCGACAAAAAGAACCCCAAGCCGCTTGACGGGCCGGCGTTCAGCACGCTGGTCAAAACCGCTTCGGAATTTGTCCGCAGGCATGAGCAGCAGCTGCATGCCACGCTGCACCAGCGCATCACGGTGACGGCAAAATCATCCAGAGTCACCGTCTCGCTCGATATCGAGCCCGATGAAGACAACCCCCATGCCTTGCTTAGCGCCCATGATGAAGGCGGCGAGCAACTGGCGCAGGTCCGCGTGCTGCCGTCTTTCAAGCTCAACCGTGCCAGCGCGGTGACCTGGGTCGAGAACGACTTTCGCAGGCCGGCTGAGCGGTGAGTACCTTGGCTGACGCATGCGGGATTGACTTCGGAACGTCCAACTCCACCACGGGCTGGAGGCGGCCCGGGCAAAGCTCCCAATCTTCCCTTTTGCTGCCGCTTGAAGACGGCAAGCTGACACTGCCCTCGGTGGTTTTTTTCCACGCCGAAGATGCCCACGTCAGCTATGGTCGTGCCGCGCTGGCGGACTACCTGGCCGGGCATGAGGGGCGCTTGATGCGTTCGCTCAAAAGCCTGCTCGGCACCTCGATGATGGACGACCACACCGAAGTCATGGGGCGGGCCTTGCCGTTCAGGGATTTGCTGGCGCAGTTTGTGGGCGAGCTCAAGGGCCGGGCCGAGCAGGCGGCCGGGCGTGAATTCACTCGCGCCGTGCTTGGGCGGCCGGTATTTTTTGTGGACGACGATCACAAGGCCGACCAGCGGGCCGAACGCACGCTGGAAGAGATCGCCCGCAAGGCCGGCCTGCGCGACATCGCTTTTCAGTACGAACCGATTGCTGCGGCCTTTGACTATGAGTCACAGATCACCCGTGAAGAACTGGTGCTGGTGGTCGATATTGGCGGCGGCACCTCCGACTTTGCGTTGATCCGGCTATCGCCCGAGCGCGCCGGCCGACCGGAGCGGCGCGACGACATCCTGGCCAGCGGTGGCGTGCATATTGGGGGCACGGATTTCGACAAGTACCTGAGCCTGGCCAGCATGATGCCGATCCTGGGGTTTGGCAGCCTGCTGAAAAGCGGCCGCGAAGTTCCGTCAGCGCAGTACTTTAACCTCGCGACCTGGCACACCATCAACCAGGCCTATAGCAAAAAGTCCTGGTCGCAGATCAGCGACATGCACCGCGAAGCGCGTGACAAGGTCAAGCTGGAGCGGCTGCAGAGCGTGGTCAGGCAGCGCGCCGGCCACTGGCTCGCGCTGCAGGTTGAAGAGGCCAAGATCACCCTGTCGAACGCAGCCGAGGCGCAGATTGACATCGGCCGCATCGCTGCCGGGGAGACGGTGACGCTGCAACGGGCGGATCTGGATGGCGCCATCGAGGGGCTGGTGGCTTCTGTGGCGCAAACCGTGGCACGGCTGCTGCGTGACGCCGGTGTTGCGGCCTCAGGCATTGACACGGTGTTTTTCACGGGTGGCTCCAGCGGCGTGCCTTTGCTGCGCGAGAGAATTCTTGCGCTGATGCCCGACGCCCATTGGGTGGAAGGTGACTTGTTCGGCAGCATTGGGGCTGGGCTTGCGCTGGATGCCAGCCGCAAGTTTGCCTAGCAGGGCACCGAAGCACTGATAGGTCAAGAAGGGCAAGAGCACCTGATTGAGCCCGGAGTTGCGCAGCCACCCTCGCCTTCAAGACTGAACAGGGCTGGCCTCCACCATGTAGCGTAGCAATAGTTTTGTATTGTTATTTGCAAAAAAGAATAGTTAAATATTGCATTTCTAGGATTGATAGATAAAATACTATCCATTACATGGAAAAAGATACTTTTTTATCATGAAAACCCTGTTTGAGGTGGCTACCAGGCTGGAGGCCGAGCGGCAGCGCCTCAAGCTCGACTACCAGGCCATTGCCGAGAAGACCGGGTTGACGCCCCTGTCAGTGCGCAGTGCCTTGCAGGGCCGTACCGCACCGCGCATCACCACACTGATGGCCATTGCCGACCAACTTGGGCTGGAAGTGCTTTTGTTGCCCAAAGTCCTTGCGGCGGGGCTGGAGGCGCACGCGGGTGCGGGTACTGGAGAGGGGCCTGAGCCGGCGCTTTCCCAGGTGGATCGCATCATTGCGCAAACCCGGCTTCGCTCCCAGGCCGGCGCCAAAGGCCAACAGCCCAAATGAACGTCCTGGCACTCGACATCTACGTGGGCTCCCTGCGTGCCGGGCTGCTGTTCCAGTACGGCACGGGTAACACTGCGCTCACACGCTTTGTTCCTGACCCATCCTTCTGGTCACGGCCTGACGCACCGGTTCTTTCGTGGGCCGCCACCGATGACGACCCCCAGCGCCGTGAAATCTTCTGGCGCAGCTACGTCAGCACGCCTTTTTTCAATGCGGAAGGTGGCCGCCTGCCGGCTTTTTTCCAGAACCTGCTGCCCGAAGGGCCGCTGCGCCGCCACCTGGAAGAGCTGCGCGGCTGCGGGCCGGGTGACCACTTCGACCTGCTGGCCGCGTGCGGCACCGACTTGCCAGGCAATGTCTATGCATACCCCGCTCACCTGGATACCGCCGCACTCGCCGCTGTGGTGACCCAGCACAACGATGCGCTGGAGATGTCCGTCACGGCCGACCCCTTGCCCGAGGCCACCTCCTTGTCGGGCGTGCAACCCAAGCTTGCACTGGTCGCGCAGCACGGGCGCTATGTGGCGCGGACCCGGGACGTGCAGGGCACGCACATCATTGCCAAGCTGCCGACGGTTGAATATGCCTTGCTGCCCGAGGTGGAGGAGTTGTCGCTGCGGCTGGCGCAGGCCGCGGGCGCAGACGTCTGCACCGCATGGCTGGCCCCCCTGGAGCAGATAGTGGCCGAGCAGCCCTTTGTACTGGGCGAAAGCAGGCATTTCCTGGCGGTCAGGCGCTTTGACCGCGGGCCCGAGGGACACATTCATTGCGAAGACTTCGCGCAGATCCTGCGCATACAACCCGAAGAAAAATATACGCACCCGGCCGCCACTTACGCCACCATGGCCAGCACGCTACGGGGCGGCATGGGTCTGGGGCAGCGGGGGGAGGATGCAGCCGAAGAGCTGATCCGCCGCGCAATGATCAATGAGATGCTGGGCAACTACGACGCGCATGTGAAGAATTTCGGGGTGCTCTACCGCGATGGCCGCACACCGGAACTGTCTCCAGCCTATGACGTGGTGGCCTATGCCGCCTACCTGGGGGGACGCGGCCATGCCTTGCGCTTTGTGCCCGGTGGCGAAAAACAGGCGCGGCTCACTCCGCAGACCGTGCGCAGCTTTTGCAACGCCGCCGGCATGTTCGAGACCCGCGTGCGCGGCGTGCTCAATGACGCAGTGGGAAAAGCCTGCGCCGCCTGGCCGGCCCTGATTGAAGGCAGCACTTTGCTGGACAAGCAAAAGCAGAACCTGCTGCGGCATTTTGAAGCCTGCGACGCGGTGCAGAGCTGGCGGCGCAGGCGCGCAGGCAGTGCCGGCCGCAAGGCTGCTGCAGGCTGAGCCTTGCCGGGTTCTTGCACGGTGCTTGCTTGCCGTTTGACAATACATCACCCCTGAACTTCACCCCCGAAATCTGGAGCCTCCCATGAATTTTGCGCCCGACCTTGCGACGGTCACCCACGGCATTCAACTGGCCGTAGCGCCTGTGTTTTTGCTGACCGCGGTGTCTGGAATGATCGCCGCCGTCGCTGGCCGCCTGGCCCGCATCATTGACCGGGCACGGCTGCTTGAAAACCGGCTGGAAGCGGGCGGCGTGGAGGAAAACCGGGCCATGAAGATGTACGCCGAACTGCAGCAACTGAGGCATCGCGGATGGCTGGTCAACAGCTGCATTGCCCTGCTGACTTTTTGCGCGATGCTGATTGGCACCACCATTATTTTGCTGTTTTTGGGCGAGACGAGTGAGCTGCCCACCCTCAAGATCGCCACCGTGTGCTTTTTGTCCGGCGTGGTCTGTTTTCTGCTGGCCTTGGTGTGCTTTTTGGCCGAGACGCTGCTGGCAACCCAGCTGCTCAAGTTTGCGCAACTGCCTGCCCGGTAGTGCGGCAATGCCAAAATACGAGCATCAAAAAGGCCAGTAGCAACCTGGTCGAGCGTTTGCAGGGCAGTGCCTGCGCGAATTCAACCCTTCACAAAACCCGGAACTTGACATGCTGCTTGATGCTGATGACTCCCAACTCGTACTGGTGGACTACCAGGTTCGCCTGATGCCCGCCATTTTCGAAAACGAACTCGTGATCGCCAACGCCGTGCGCCTGGCTCGCATGGCGCAGGCGCTGGAGGTGCCGGTGTGGGGCACTACGGAAAATACCGACAAGCTGGGCCCCAACGTGCCCGAGGTACAGGCAGCCATTGAAGCCGCAGGCGGCAAGACGCTGGCCAAGATGCATTTCAGCGCCGTGGCCGATGGCCTGGGCGACTGGCTGCGGCCGCCGATGCGCAAGGCGCCCGCCGGCGCTTCAGGGGGAGGTAATGCGCGCAGCCTGCCCAAGCACCTGCAAAAGGCCGCGCCACAGGAAGAGGCGGGCAGGGGCACCATCGTCATCGCCGGCTGCGAAGCCCATGTGTGCCTGCTGCAGACCGCACTGGAGCTGCTGGAAGAAGAATTTGAGGTCTGGGTCGTCACTGACGCCTGCAGCTCACGCAGCGAGCGCAACCGCGACGCTGCCTTTGACCGGCTGGCTGGCAACGGCGCCGAGCTGGTGACGACCGAGATGGTGGCGTTTGAGTGGCTGCGGACGGCGGAGCATCAGGCGTTCAATGATGTGCTGGCGCTGATGAAGTAGGGCGTTTGCTCAAACGTCAAAGAAAGTTTGCTTTAGCCCTCTGCGGATATTGCCGGTTCTGTTACTGAAAATATAGCGAATCAGGCTAGCAGAGCGTCCAGCGGGCTGGCCGTTCCGCGCGCCGCTACCTTGAGCACATGGGTGTAGATCATGGTGGTGCTTACGTCGCTGCGGCCCAGTAGTTCTTGCACGGTGCCGGAGAGGCGATAGGGCGCGACGAATTTGGGCGCGATCAAGCGTACCGGGTGACCATGCGCCTGAAACAGCCGAGCCCAGTGGTTGGCACCCGAGCAAGATTCCACGCCAGACAATCTAACTCGTCCTATATGCCCCCACAAAGGATGTACTGGGCGGGCAGCAGCTTCACCTCAATGCCCAGCCCATTGAGTCAGCGCGCCCAGTTGTGTGTGGGCCGAGCCGCAAGACTCCATGATGACCAGCCCTGACTCTCCGTTGGCAAACCAGCGCTCGAACTGAGTGCGGGTCAGGCGCTGGGTTTCAATATGCCGCCAGTGCTCATCGGCCCCAAATGGCAGACAGACTTTGCAAGATCGATGGCAACGGTAGTAGCATTCATATCGGACTCCTTTTGTTTGGAGAGACTGATCCGACACCAATGGAGACCAGTGCGCCAATGTGGCGCAAAAAGCACGGGGAGTCCATCAGTTGAGCGCACATCCAGCGGCGGGCCCCACTGGCGAGATTTGTCTTGGCTGCGGCGTCGTTGGCTGCCGCTCACCTCAAGCTGAGAGCAACGGTTACTTCAAAGGAGGACGCCATGCAGATACGTGACTGGTTATGTGTCGGGCTTGTCGGAGCGACGGAGCTGGTCAAGTCCGCGATCGAGCAGGCCGGCCTGCGCGGCGTAGTCGTTGCTCCACTTAAATGAGGCTCTCCAACACAGGCATGGACACCGAGGCCCCGGGGCGGGCGCGAGTCAGGCTGGACGTCAGGCCTCATGAGGCGCGTGCGAGCAGCACCAACGAGGAGGAAGCATTGAGAAGAAATACGCTCATCCCGCTTGAGGCCGCGTCAGGTCGTCCAGCGTCGCCTAGCGCGTCACGGGGCAACTGGCTGAAGCTGATTTTGATGCGACCTATCTTGGGCAATGAGGGCAGCGTCTTTGAGACACGTCAACTCACTAAGGAGATCTTGAAAATGGAAACTGCAACAGAACTCACAGGCAGCCTCGACACAACGGCGCTCGAGCAAAAGGTCAAGGCTATGTACCGCGATGTAGCTCTCAATCCGCAGGGCGAGTTTCACTTCGAAATGGGACGTGCGCTTGCGGAGCGGCTCGGCTATGCGCCCGCCGACCTCGATGCCATCCCGAGCGAAGCCATCGATTCGTTTGCAGGCGTGGGCTACTACTTTGACCTCGCCCAACTGAAGGCAGGCGAGACGGTGGTCGATCTCGGCAGCGGATCGGGGATGGACAGCTTCATCGCCGCCGGCAAGGTCGGCAAGACTGGCACCGTGATCGGCGTCGACATGACCGACGAGCAACTCGCCAAAGCGGATCGTCTGCGCGCCGCGGCGGGATTCGGCAATGTCACCTACCGCAAGGGCTACATCGACGCGACCGGACTTGCTGACGCGTCGTGCGACGCGGTCATCAGCAACGGCGTGATCAACCTCGCGCCGGACAAGAGGACGGTCTTTCGCGAGGCCGCGCGTCTGCTCAAGCCGGGAGGGCGGCTTGCCCTCGCCGATATCGTCACCGAAACGCAGTTGCCCGAAGGCATCACCTGCGACGCGACGCTCTGGGCCGCTTGCATCGGAGGCGCGATGCAGGTCGGCGATTACACCTCGGCGATCGAGGCCGCGGGGTTGCGAGTGACGCAGGTGAGGGACAACCCGCAGTACCAGTTCATTTCGAAAAATGCCCAAGGTGCGACTCGCAAATACGGCGTGAAGAGCGTCTCGCTCGTCGCGACAAAGGATTGAAATCGCAGCCGCCGGGAATGCGGCTTTGCCGCATCTCCCGCCAATTTTGGCTGCAGCCATTCCCTGCGGCTGGGCGCGCTTGCGCTTCGTCCCGATGACGCCGAACCATCGAATGCTCCGGCGTCGCAGGAGCGTCGCTCGTACCGCCCGGCGAACTGCGTCGTTGGCGTCCCATGAGCAATGCCGTCATATCTGTTGGCGCATTCCGTGCATGGCAGAGGCGCTTGGCGAGATCGACTCCGATGGTGATAATTCCCATGATTGCCCCAGCCGAAGGCGTTTGGTGGAGGGCTTCAGCTCTCCACCGTGGCACTTTGATGCCGTAAGCCGTAAACCGCAAGTCTCGCGACGCGCGGCTGGCTCGGGACGGGGAGGGCTCTTTCGCTCGTCAGGCGTCACGACCCGCCGATCCGCAGCTACAGGTGAAGGACTTCACAATGAGCGTTCAACTCGACCACGCGATTGTTCCGGCCCGGGACAAAAAAGCTGCGGCTCAGTTGCTGGCCACACTTCTGGGCGTACCCTGGGCAGAGTCCGGTGTCGGCCCGTTTTGCCCGGTCTATGTCAGTGACAGCTTGACGCTGGACTTCGACCAGGCCGATGGCGCCTTTCCCGTCCTGCACTACTGTTTTCGCGTGAGCGAGGCAGAGTTTGACGGCATCCTTTCAAGAATCAAGGCCTGTGGCATTGAGTACAGGAGCACCCCGCACGGCCCGGTTGATATGCAGATCAATACTCAGCATGGCGGCCGAATCATCTATTGGAATGAACCGGACGGACACGTATGGGAAGCCCTGACGGTCAGCTATGCCCGGCAGCCGGGGAAGGAACCCGACACCGCCGCCTGACTCTTCCACCGTGTGGTGCCGCCAGTGCTGTCTAGCTACGAATGCCGCCTCAAATTCAGCGAAGGACAAAACATGAGCGAGAAAAAGGACACAGTGCAGAGATACATGGATGCTTTTGCCCGGTCTGACCACGCGGGCGTTTTAGCGTGCCTGACCGACGATGTGGAATGGGTCATCCCGGGGGCGGTTCACCTCAGGGGAAAGGCTGCCTTCGACAGGGAGATCGAGAACGATGCATTCGTGGGAAGACCCACCATAGGAGTCACTCGCATGACCGAAGAGGGGGACGTCGTGGTGGCTGAGGGTACGGTGCAATGCGCCAGGCGGGAGGGTGGTCTTCTTGATGCAGTCTTCTGCGATGTATTTGAAATGCGGGGCGCAAAGATTCAGCGCCTCATATCGTATGTAGTCGAACTGAAGGCGTGAGTGGCACCTGACCGTAGCCTGACCTTTGACTGGGGTATTTCACCAGGAGCACCAAGAGTCACCAGAAATCAACAGGAGATTGAATGTCCAAACTGCGCTTCAAGATCTCAATGTCGCTTGATGGCTTTGTTGCGGGTCCCCACCAGAGCGTGAAGAACCCGCTCGGGATCGACGGCGGGCGTCTTCATGAGTGGGCCTTTCAGCTTGCGGTGTTTCGTGCGCTCCTTGGTCTCGAAGGCGGAGAGGTCAACGAAAGTACCCCGGTCGTCGAGGAGTCGATCGCCAACATCGGCGCGACGGTGATGGGGCGCAACATGTTTGGCGGACACCCCGGCCCTTGGGATGCCCAAAATCCATGGAAGGGCTGGTGGGGCGTCAACCCGCCGTTCCGTCATCCCGTGTTTGTGCTGACGCATCACGCGCGTGAACCACTTGAACTGGAGGGAGGGACGACCTTCACCTTTGTCACCGACGGCATCCATGCGGCGCTCGAACGCGCGCGTCAGGCAGCGGGCGGCAAGGATGTGTCGCTCGCAGGTGGGGCGAATGCTGCCCGGCAGTATCTCGCAGCCGGATTCGTGGACGAGATGGAAATCAATCTCGTACCGACGCTTCTTGGCAGCGGTGAGCGGTTGTTCGAGGGAGTCGGCGAAAACCTGAACGGCCTCGATCTTGTGCGGACGGTCGCCAGGCCAAAGGTGACGCATCTGAAGTTTGCGAGGCGCTGAAGGTTGCTGATGTCAGCGAGGTTGTCGAACACAGGCAAACGGGGGAGTCCATGCCATCGGTCAACGCCGACCGCCTGCGGCGTCGACTTGCTTTGGATGCCGGGCGGCGTGCACAGTGCACTTTGAACAAGCCAGGAGAAGGCAGTATGTCTGAGCCTATCGTCTACATCGACAACTCCGAGATTCGTGACGGAAAGTTCGAGGCGCTCAAGACGGCCATGAGCAAGTTGGTCGAATTCATTGAGGCCAACGAACCGGGGCTGATTGCCTACAACGTGTACTTTGGGGAAAACAGCACCCGGATGAGCGTCGTCCATGTTCATGCTGACTCCGCTTCATTGGGTTTCCACATGAAGGTCGCGGGCCCCTTATTCCCCAGGTTCGCGGAGTTCATTAAGCTGCTGACGATAGACGTTTACGGCAAGCCGAGCGACGAGCTGGTGGAGCAGATGCGACAGAAGGCCCGGATGTTGGGGAACGGGATTGTGCGGGTGCATGAACTGCACGCGGGGTTCGCGCGGTTCGGAGCCTGCTGAACCCGGGTGACCCCGATGGACCCAACGGCAGCTCCATGCTGGAGCCGGACCGCGACGTCTCACCCCACAACGACCTCGTTGATTTGAATCACGGGGTGACAGGTTTGTTGCGCTTTGAACGCTCTCACCAAAGTGGCTTGCTGAGTTGCTGGGCGAACGAGGAAAACATCAGGTTGAAACTGATGCTGACTCTCTCGTCTGCGCTCCCGTTGGCATCGACGGAGTGCTCCAGGTAGGAGGGGAACAATAACAGCGTGCCCTCGCGCACCCGGACCACGACCTGGTCCGTGTTCTGCGCCGTGAGTTCGGTGACTGGCGGCCTGATGACGCTGGCCTGCTTTTTGGGGTCGTGGAAGTTGATGGTGTCGGCGCCTTCACCGGTGCGGACGTAGTAAACGCCGCTGAGAAAATTGTTGGGGTGGCTGTGCAGCTTGTGCGATGCCCCGGGCGCCAAAACAGTGGCCCAGCAGCCGGTGATCTCGTAGTCCATCTTGCCAATGCACAGGAATCGGAGGACGCCGGCCGCACAGTGGTCGATGCACGGGACGAGTTCGCGCATGGCCTCGTGTTGGTGAAAATCCTGTACGGATTGCCATCCCTGTCCCGCCTTGAGCGGGGGCGCGTCGCGCCGGATGTCGGCCAGTGCTGCCAGGATACGCGTGCAGATGGCATCACGCAGGCCTGGCTCAACCTGGGTCTTCCAGACCAAGCTGGGAAACATCGAAATGACTTCCGACGACTCTGACCACTGACGACTGTTTTTGCCCATGGGTCAACGCTTCCGAAGGACCGGGCCCGGCGCCGCCGCAAGGATCCGCGGCCCTTGTGCGCAAAGGTCTTTCACAGCGGCCACCGCGCTTGTTTGCCCTGTCTCATCATAGTTAATTCAGGTGAAAACTGCGATGAAACTGCGATGGTGCGCCAAGCCGTAAATCGGGTGGAGGGGGAGAGCGGATTCCAGCTGGCTCGCCAGGCCTGAAGTTGCCGGCTGGCTGATGCACGATTGATAGGGAGCCTGAATGGGCTGCTCGCCGCGATCCGTGCTACATCGTTGCTGCATATATTCAATGTATTCACGATGAGCCTTGCGCCCGTGAATATGGGGTGGTTTCGAGCCTGAAGGGTCAGGTGGCACAGTGCCCAAATGCCGATCTGGGCCGAAGCAGTGCCAACGCCATGCAGCGCAGGCTCAAAAACACTTTTTCAGATGGAAATTGGCCGAAGCCAAATAAACACGGCACAAGAAGCTATTGATTTGATAGCAAAAATCGGAGCCGCACCCTATTTGCCGGTTCTTGTCAGCTAGCCGCAAGCCTGTTATTCATAATTAAGAATTCAGTTTGATGCTAAACATTACGGAGACAGCGCGTGTTCAAAGCACTTCAACTCACCAAATCCGACGCCGGTTTTGCCGCCGCCATCACCGATATCGAGGACTCCCAATTGCCGGCCGGCGATGTACTGGCCACGGTGGAGTACTCCACGCTCAATTACAAAGATGGCCTGGCCATCACCAACCAGGGGCCGGTGGTGCGCAGCTGGCCCATGGTGGCGGGCGTTGACGGCGCCGGCACCGTGCTCGAGTCCAGCCATGCGGACTGGAAGCCGGGCGACCGGTTTGTGCACAACGGCTGGGGTCTGGGTGAAACGCGCTGGGGCCTGATGTCTGAGCGCGCGCGGTTGCAGGGCGATTGGCTGGTGAAGCTGCCGGCGGCGTTCACCACCCGCCAGGCGATGGCCATCGGCACCGCGGGCTACACCGCCATGCTGTGCGTGCTGGCGCTGGAGCAGCATGGGGTGCAGCCTGCGGGCGGTGAAGTGCTGGTCACCGGGGCGACGGGTGGTGTGGGCAGTGTGGCCGTGGCCCTGCTCAGCAAGCTGGGCTACACCGTGGTGGCTGCCACCGGCAAGGCCAGTGAAGCGGCCTACCTGAAGCAGCTGGGTGCCGCGGGCGTGATGGACCGGGCAGAACTCTCGGCACCCGGCAAACCGCTGCAAAAAGAGCGCTGGGCTGCCGTGGTGGACGCCGTGGGCTCGCACACGCTGGCCAATGCCTGCGCACAGACGCGTTACGGCGGTGTGGTGACGGCCTGCGGGCTGGCGCAGGGGGCGGATTTTCCGGCGACCGTGATGCCGTTTATTTTGCGCGGGGTGACGCTGGCGGGTATCGACAGCGTGATGGCGCCATTGCCCAGGCGGCAGAAAGCCTGGGCTCGTCTCGCGCAGGACCTGGATCCGGCCAAACTCGAAGCCATGATTGAAGAAGTGCCACTGGCCCAGGCGCCTGCCAGGGCTGCCGACCTGATGGCAGGCAAGGTGCGCGGCCGGGTGGTCGTCAAGATATAAAGCGATGAAGCGGGTATGACGCCGACAAGCGATAAAACCGGAGACAAAGCGATGAGCAACACGATGAGCAACACACAGGTAGAAACATACAAAGCGTTCTACCAGCGCTCGATAGACCAGCCCGACGCCTTCTGGGCCGAGCAGGCCCAACTGATTGACTGGCACAAGCCGTTTGACCGGGTGTGCAACTACGACAAGCCGCCATTTGTGCACTGGTATGAGGGCGGGCAGACCAACTTGTGCCACAACGCGGTAGACCGGCACCTCAAGGAGCGGGCGGATCAGGCGGCGCTGATTTATGTGTCCAGCGAAACCGGCCAGGAAAAAACCTATACCTTTGCCGAGCTGCATGTGGAAGTGCAGCGCATGGCGGCCAGCCTGAAGGCGCTGGGTGTGCAAAAGGGAGATCGCGTGCTGATCTACATGCCGATGATTGCCGAGGCGGCATTTGCCATGCTGGCCTGCGCACGCATTGGTGCGATTCACTGCGTGGTGTTTGGCGGCTTTGCCAGCGGCTCGCTGGCTTCGCGCATTGACGACGCCACACCCAAGGTGATTGTCAGCGCGGATGCCGGCTCGCGCGGTGGCAAGGTGGTGGCGTACAAGCCGCTGCTCGACGAAGCCATACGCCTTTCCAGCCACCAGCCTGAATCGGTGTTGCTGGTGGACCGGAAGCTGGCACCCATGGCGCTGGTGGCGGGGCGTGATCTTCTGTGGGGCGATTTGCGCCAGCAGCACCTCGATGCGCAGGTGCCGTGTGAGTGGCTGGACTCCACCGCCATCAGCTACACGATTTACACCAGCGGCACCACTGGCAAACCCAAGGGCGTGCAGCGCGACACGGGCGGTTATGCCGTGGCGCTGGCGGCCAGCATGAAACATATTTTTGACGGCCGGCCGGGTGAAACCTACTTCTCCACCAGCGATATTGGCTGGGTGGTGGGGCACAGCTACATCGTCTATGGCCCGCTCATCGCCGGCATGGCGACCATCATGTATGAGGGCCTGCCGACGCAGGGCATGGACGGCCAGCCCGATGGCGCGATCTGGTGGAGCCTCGTCGAAAAATACAGGGTGACGGCGATGTTCAGCGCGCCCACCGCGGTTCGTGTGCTGAAAAAGCAGGACCCGGCGCTGCTGAAAAAACACGATTTGTCCAGCCTGCGTGCGCTGTTTCTGGCGGGCGAGCCGCTCGATGAGCCGACAGCACGCTGGATCAGCGATGGGCTGGGTGTGCCCATCATCGACAACTACTGGCAAACTGAAACCGGCTGGCCGCTGCTGACGGTGGCCAACGGTGTAGAGCGCACGCCCAGCAAGTTTGGCAGCCCCGGGGTTCCGATGTATGGCTACCGCGTCAAACTGCTGCATGAGTCCACCGGCGAAGAGCTGACGCAGCCCAACGAAAAAGGCGTTGTGGTGCTTGAAGGCCCCACGCCGCCAGGCTTCATGCAAACCGTCTGGCAAGACGACGCGCGCTTTGTCAACACCTACTGGAAGACCGTGCCGGGCAAGATGGTCTACAGCACCTTCGACTGGGGCATACGCGACGAAGACGGTTACTACTTCATCCTGGGCCGAACCGACGACGTGATCAATGTAGCCGGGCACCGTCTGGGCACGCGCGAGATTGAGGAAAGCATTTCCGGCCATTCCCTGGTGGCCGAGGTGGCGGTGGTTGGCGTGGCCGACGCGCTGAAAGGGCAGGTGGCCATGGCGTTTGCCGTGCTCAAGGATGCCAGTTTGTTGCAGGACGGCGCGGCGATGCTCAAGCTCGAAGGCGAGATCATGAAGCGCGTTGATGGTGACCTGGGCGCGGTCGCGCGGCCTGCCAGGGTTCGCTTTGTCACGGCGTTGCCCAAAACCCGCAGCGGCAAGCTGCTTCGCCGCGCCATCCAGGCGGTGTGCGAAGGGCGCGATGCGGGTGACCTGACCACCATGGACGACCCGGCGGCGCTGCAGCAGATCCGCGACCGCGTGGCGGGAGGCTGAGTGCACCTGCGGCAAGGCGCTGCTGACTTCCGGTGTCCTTGCAATATCCTCCTGTCCTTCGGGACTTTCCAGGGGTCGCCTTGAAGACGTTTTAACTGGTGCTTTCGGGCTCATGCTGTCATGTCCAACCAAGGCGCCATCCTTCGCAAGGTACAGCTGAGTAGCTGCCTGGAGGCGCAGCCCTTCCAAGTCTATCCAAGGGTATCTACGGAGCCACATTTAACGGCGTGCGATCAGAATATCAGTAATTGCTTATATTTAAGGGCCAAGCCCGTGAAAACCCAATGAACCAGATGATCCAGGCCGGTGCGAAGACCGAGCAGGGGCGCGTGTTTGAACTGGCCGCCGAGCTGTTTGCGGTGCTGGCCACGCCGATGCGCCTGCGAGTGCTGAGCGCCTTGTGCGAGCGGGAAAAGTCGGTCAATGAGCTGTTGTCTGAAATCGACACCACGCAGCCCAATCTGTCGCAGCATCTGGCGGTGCTCTACCGCACTGGTGTGCTGGCCAAGCGCAAGGAAGGCACGCAGGTGATTTACCGCGTGCAAAGCGAAAAGGCCGTGGCCTTGTGCCGAAGTGTTTGTACCCAGATTGCCATCGAGCTGGATGAGCCCGATGCCGTGCCGGTGACCGAGAGCCTCACGCCCAAAGCTCCCCCAGCCAATACCCGCGGCCGCCCAGCCTGACCCCGAAAGTTTGATCTCTATGTTGAGCCGATTCATTCAACGTGCGCCTGAAAACTTTTTGAGCCGCGAGCAGATCCAGGAAGTAAGGGCAGGGCGCCGCGGTTTTCTGGCGGGAGCGTTTTCAGCCGCTGCCGGGGTGATGGCGGCGGGTCCGGCCTGTGCCCAGACAGCCGCGAACGCAAGTGCAGCGACTGCGTTGGGGGCGGGTGCCGACGAAATCCTCAACCTGCCGGCTCACAGCAAGGGCCTCGGCCAGCCAGTGGCTGCCAGGGGCTATGGCCTGCCCAGCGAGTGGGAAAAGAACCTGCAACGCCGTGAAAGCCCGGGCCTGACGCGGGTCGCCCAATCGAGCGTCAGCTTTTGTCCGCTCCAGGGACTTTTTGGCATCATCACGCCCAGTGGGCTGCATTTTGAACGGCACCACCAGGGCTGGTGGGATATCGATCCGTCCCTGCACCGGCTGATGGTTAATGGCTCCGACGAAGCCATGCTCAAGCGCCCCATGGTGTTCAGCATGGACGACGTGATGCGCCTGCCAAGTGTCAGCCGCATGCATTTCATCGAGTGCGGAGCCAACACCGGCATGGAGTGGGGCAATGCGGCGGTGCCCACGGTGCAATATACCCACGGCATGCTCAGCTGCAGCGAATTCACCGGCGTGCCCTTGCGCACCCTTCTGGAGTTGTGCGGTGCGGACTTCCGGCGCGCCAAATTCATCCTGGCAGAAGGCGCGGACGGCTCTGGCATGACGCGCACCATTCCCATGAGCCTGATCATGAATGGTGAGGTGCTGGTTGCTTACGGGCAAAACGGCGAAATGCTGCGACCGGAAAACGGTTACCCCTTGCGCCTGATCGTGCCGGGCGTGCAGGGCGTCAGCTGGGTCAAATACCTGCGGCGCATTGAAGTGGGTGACATGCCCTACGGCGCGAAGGACGAGACCATCCACTACGTCGATTTGCTGCCCGACGGCACGCACCGCCAGTACACCAGCATCCAGGAAGTCAAAAGCGTGGTCACCTCGCCCAGCGGCGGCCAGGTGCTGCTGCAAAAAGGGTTTCACACCATCACGGGCCTGGCGTGGAGCGGGCGCGGCAAGATCCGCAAGGTAGACGTGTCCACTGACGGCGGGCGCAACTGGGCGCCGGCCCGGCTCGAGGGCCCGGTGCTTTCCAAATGCCTGACGCGCTTTAATGCTGACTTTGTCTGGGACGGCAAGCCGGTGATTTTCCAGAGCCGGGCCGTGGATGAAACCGGGCAGATCCAGCCGACCTACGCCGAATTGCGCAAGGTGCGCGCCTCGCGCAGCATCTATCACAACAACGCCATCCAGTCATGGCTGCTGGAGGAAAACGGCGAGGTGAAAAATGTCCAGGTCTAGGTTTAGGTTTAGGTTTAGGTCCAGGCTGCTTCACGCAGCCTGGCGGCTGGCCGCCTGTGCCTGGATGCTCGGTGCGGGCGCAAGCCAGGCGCAATCCCTGCCAGCGCCGAAGCAGACAGCAGCGCTGGTTTCGCCGGCGGGTGCGGGTGCGGGTCCGGGGATTGCGGGTGTTGGTCGAACCGCCACGCCCGCAGAAATCAGGGCCTGGGACATTGATGTCCGGCCTGACTTCAAGGGGCTTCCCAAGGGGCAGGGCTCGGTACGCCAGGGTGAGGTCCTGTGGGAAGCCCAGTGTGCTTCCTGTCACGGCAGTTTTGCCGAGTCGTCGGAGATATTCACGCCACTGGTGGGGGGCGTGACGGCCCGGGACATTCAGTCCGGCCGGGTGGACGGCCTGCTGCCGGGAGCCAACCAGCCCCATCGCACCACGCTGATGAAGCTGTCCACGCTGTCTACCCTGTGGGACTACATCAACCGGGCCATGCCCTGGAATGCACCCAAAACGTTGACGGCCGATGAGGTATATGCCGCTACCGCCTATATCCTGCATCTGGGCAATGTGCTGCCCGCGGACTTCATGCTGTCGGACAGCAACATCCGCGAGGTGCAGGCCCGTCTCCCCAACCGCCATGGCATGACCACCGCGCACGCGCTTTGGCCCGGCAAGGAACTGGGTGGCGTGGCGCGGCCCGATGTGCAGGGCTCAGCCTGCATGAAAGACTGCAAGGCTGAAGCTGTTGTCAAAAGCTTTTTGCCGGACTACGCGCGCAATGCGCACGGCAACCTGGCGGACCAGTCGCGCCTGGTGGGCGTCAGCCGCGGGGCCGACACCACACGACCGGCCCAGTCCCTGGATTTTGGGTCGAATCGTGATGTAGCCCAATACGAGCGGTTGGGTAGCGCTACTGAAAAAGTAGCAAGTGCCGCGATGGCATCCGCCGCTCCTGCTGCCATGGCTGTCCCCGCAGGTGCCGCGGAGGTCATGCCGCTGCTGCAGAAGAATGCCTGCGTCGCCTGCCACGGCATGAACAGCAAACTCGTCGGCCCATCGTTCAGGGAGATTGCAGCCAAATATAAAGATCATGCCGATGCGGTGAATTACCTCTCGGGCAAAATCAGGTCCGGTGGACAAGGCGTCTGGGGCCCCATGGCCATGCCTGCACAGACCTTGAGCCCGGCCGAATCGGCCCAGGTTGCCCGGTGGTTGGCCTTGGGTGCAAAGCAATGAAAGGTGAAGTGTTAAATCTGGTGCGCGTTGAAAGACTGGCACCGGAACCATGAACAATGGTGGGTACTGCGCCGAAATATCATTTGGGAGAAATCCTCTCCCGGTGCCCGGTGCCCGGTGGTTTCGGTTTTGTGTCCAATGACGCTCAGGTTTCAAGATATCGAAGTTAGATAAATAAGGATAAGGAGTTCAAATCATGGAACGTCGTGAATTTTTAGCCAGTAGTTCTGGCGCCACTGCGCTGGCCCTCGCTGCTGCTTCCGGCCTGGCGCCGGCCCACGCGCAAAATGCGCCTGCCTGGAACAAGGTGGCTTTTGACAGCAAATCCTTCGCGGAGGCCGCCAAAGCCCTGGGCGCCACTAGCGCACCGGTTGAAAGCAAGGAGCTGGTATTGCAAGCCCCGGAGATTGCCGAGAACGGCAGCGTGGTGCGCGTCGGCGTGCAAAGCAGCATGGCCAACACCACTCAGATTGCCTTCGTGGTTGAAAAAAATCCCAGCGCACTGGCGGCGCTGTTCGATATTCCGGCCGGCACCGATGCCAGCGTCTCGACCAACGTCAAGATGGGCCAGTCGTCCAATGTGTATGCGCTGGCCAAAGTCGGCGACAAGTATTTTTACGCTGTGAAAGAAGTGAAAGTCACGCTGGGCGGTTGCGGCGGCTAGGTTGCCGCGCCCCGGCCTCACGTCAATCACAGTTCAAGTCAGGAGAAAAAATGTCAGATCCAATGCGAATCCGGGCTCAGGCCCAAGGCGATAAAACCACGGTCCGAGTGCTGGTGAGCCACGAAATGGAGAGCGGTCAGCGCAAGGACGCCGCAGGCAAGACCGTGCCCGCTTGGTTTATCCAGACCATCAGCGCCACCTGGAACGGCAAAACCGTGATGAGCGCCCAATGGGGTACGGCCGTGTCCAAAAATCCCTTTGTGCAGTTCAGCTTCAAGGGCGGAAAAGCCGGTGACAAGATCGTGGTGAGCTGGATCGACAACCACGGTGACAAACGGAGCGACGAAGCCGTCATTGCCTGAACGGCAATATCGAAGTATCGATATCGCGCCCGTGCCGCACCGCACCAGCTTCGGGTGCGACCCCACCATAACGAATAACGCGAATAACGCTTGAGGAGACCACGATGAAATTAAGCCTGTTCGGGCTTGCGGCACTGGCCGCACTGGCGGTGTTGCCGCTGTCCGCGGCCGCGCAGAAAAGCACCGCCGAGGGCATCGCCGAGTACCGCGCGATGCTGGCCGATGGCAATCCTGCCGAGCTGTATGAGGCCAAGGGCGAGCTGATCTGGAAACAGGCACGCGGTCCGAAGAATGCTTCGCTCGAAAAATGCGACCTGGGCAAAGGTCCTGGCGTGGTGAAGGGCGCTTTTGTCGAGTTGCCACGCTTCTTTGCGGACACCCGGCGCGTGCAGGACCTCGAGTCGCGCCTGCTCACCTGCATGGAGCAGTTGCAGGGTTTCAGCGCGGCCGAAATCGCCAAAACCAGCTTTGGTGCTGGCGAGCAAAAAACCATCGAGTCGCTGGTCGCCTATATTTCGGGCGAATCGCGCGGCATGAACTTCAACCTGCCCCAATCCCATGCGCAGGAAAAGCTGATGTATGAAGTCGGCAAGAAGGTGTTCTACCTGCGCGGCGGCCCCTACGACTTCTCTTGTGCGTCCTGCCATGGGGAGGACAACAAGCGTGTGCGTCTGCAGGACCTCCCCAACCTGACCAAAGAGCCCGGCGCCAGCACCGGCTTTGGGGCGTGGCCGGCCTACCGTGTTTCCAGCGGTGATTTATGGAGCATGCAGCGCCGCCTGAATGATTGTTATCGGCAGCAGCGCTTTCCGTTCCCGGGCTACGCCTCCGACGCGACCATTGCGCTGGGCGTGTACATGGGTGTGAACAGCAAGGGCGGTGCCTCCACCGCTCCTGCGCTGAAGCGTTAAACCGGGCGGAAGGATAGACATGAACAAGACACACAAAAAGCTGGCCTTGCTGGCAATCGGCACCGCTTTTACCGTACTGCTGGCCGGCTGCGCAATGGCGCCCACGTCGCAGGAGGTGGATGAGGCCACCGCGCAGGTGTTGAAGGGTTCGTTCCGCGAGCAGGGTATTGCCAGGCTGGATCGGCTCAAGCTTGATGCATCCAACCAGGCCTGTTCGGAGGCAGCGGGGAAGCCGCTTGATGAAAAGCTGGCCAAAGCCATTGAAGAGGCCAATCTGCAAACGGTGAAGTTTCCTTCGGACGGAAAATTTATCGGCAACTGGAGCGAGGGCGAAAAAATTGCCCAAAACGGGCGCGGCCTGACCTGGAGCGACAAGCCTGGTGAAGCCAATGGCGGCAGCTGCTACAACTGCCACCAGATCAGCAAGGCGGAACTCTCGTTTGGCTCGATCGGCCCCAGCCTCTACAACTACGGCAAGCTGCGCGGCGTGAGCGATCCGGCGGCCGCCGCCAGCAAACCCATCGTTGAGTACACCTGGGGCAAGCTCTGGAACGCCAAGGCCTACAACGCCTGTTCCGGCATGCCCCGGTTTGGCCATGGGGCCATCCTGGGCGAGCAGCAGATTCGCGACGTGATGGCGCTGCTGCTGGATCCGCAATCGCCGGTCAACAAGTAAAACATGGCGTTTAAGGCTGTCTGCCCAGTAACTGCGGGCGCAGCCAGCTTTTGCAGCTATTGAATTGATCGTAATTTCAACCTGTGCCCGACTCCGGGCAGGATGCCTGACGCCATGAACCTGTCCCGCCGCGAATTTGCAAGTGTCATGGCTGCCGCACTGGCCGCCGGTTTTCCGTTACAGCGCGAGGCCGGCGCTGCCCAGGCCGGCGACTTGTACAACCTGCCGCGCTCCGGCAATGTGCACCTGTTGCACATGACGGATTGCCACGCCCAGTTGCTGCCCAGTTATTTCCGCGAGCCTTCCGTCAACCTGGGCGTGGGGGCCATGCGCGGGCAGGTACCCCATCTGGTGGGCGAGCAGCTGTTGAAGGCGGCAAGCCTCAAGTCGGGCACACGCGAAGCGCATGCCTTCACTTACCTGAACTTTGAGCGGTCCGCCCGCCAGTACGGCAAGGTGGGTGGTTTCGCCCATCTGGCCACGCTGGTCAGGCAGCTCAAGGCGGACCGCCCCGGCGCCTTGCTGCTCGATGGCGGCGATACCTGGCAGGGCAGCGCCACGGCACTCTGGACGCAGGGCCAGGACATGGTGGACGCGGCGAAGTTGCTGGGCGTGGACATCATGACCGGCCACTGGGACTTCACCTATGGCGAGGAACGCATCAAGAAAATCGTCGAGCAGGACTTTGCCGGCAAGGTTGACTTCATCGCGCAAAACATCAAGACCAGTGACTTTGGCGACCCGGTGTTCAAGCCCTATGTGATCAGGGAGATGAACGGCGTGGCAGTCGCCATCGTGGGCCAGGCCTTTCCGTACACACCGATTGCCAACCCTGGCTGGCAAACGCCAAACTGGACTTTCGGCATCCGCGAAAGCGAGATGCAGGAAACGGTCAACGAGGCGCGCGCCAAGGGCGCGCAGGCGGTGGTGCTGCTCAGCCACAACGGCATGGACGTAGACCTGAAAATGGCCTCGCGCGTCACTGGTATCGACGCCATTTTGGGCGGGCATACCCACGATGGCGTGCCGGTGCCCGTCATTGTCAAAAACGCGGGCGGCCAGACCATCGTGACCAATGCCGGCAGCAATGGCAAATTTCTGGGGGTGCTGGATCTGGACGTGAAGGACAAGCAGGTGCGGGGTTTCAGCTACCGTCTGCTGCCGGTATTTTCGAATCTGCTGCCGGCCGATTCCGCCATGAGTGCGCTGATTTCGAGGGTGCGGGCGCCTTACGAGGCCCGGCTGTCGGAAAAACTGGCCGTGACCGAAGGCACGCTGTACCGCCGTGGCAATTTCAATGGCACCTTTGACCAGCTCATCCTTGACGCCCTGATGGACGTGCGCGGGGCGGAAATCGCCTTTTCCCCCGGATTTCGCTGGGGGACGTCATTGCTGCCCGGCCAGGCCATCACGCGTGAGCATCTGATGGACCAGACCGCGATCACCTATCCGTGGACCACCCTGACAGACATGCGCGGCGAGACGATCAAAACCATTCTGGAAGACGTGGGCGACAACCTGTTTAACCCCGACCCTTATTACCAGCAGGGCGGCGACATGGTGCGGGTGGGCGGGCTGACCTACACCTGCGAGCCGGGGGCCAGGATGGGGTCCCGCATCCAGAACATGCGCCTGAAAGGCCAGCCGATCGAGGCCGGCAAAACCTATAAGGTCGCCGGTTGGGCGCCGGTTGCCGAGGCCAGCAAACATGCCGGGCCGCCCGTCTGGGAGGTGGTCGAGCACTATCTCAAGGCCCAAAAGGTGATCAAGCCCGTCAAACCCAACACGCCCGACCTGCTTGGTGTTGCGGGTAACCCCGGGCTCGGTCAGGTGGGGCTGTAGCAGGGCTCCCGCCAGGGTTCCTCCTCTTGGGAGGTGGTCGCGCTGACGCGGTAAAACAGCGGCTACACGCGTGCAAAATCCGTCTCAAAAAGCGTCGCGTCAGGTAAAGAAACGACGCGGGTTTGGTGCCGCCGCAGTTCGGTGGCACAATCTAGCCTGTTTCTGAAGGCCCTTCCTGCCACAGTCGCATCCGCTAATCGGTCCAGCCGTGTTGCGGAAGGTTAATCAACCAGCTTTAACCAGCTAATGTTTCCTTAAGGGAAACGGAGGTCAGCGGATATGAGTTCCAGCTCGCAGACACCTGCATCTGTCTATTCTGCCTATCAAGGCAACACCTATCTTTTCGGCGGCAATGCGCCTTATGTCGAAGAGATGTACGAAAACTACCTCGCCAATCCGGGCAGCGTGCCTGACAACTGGCGCGAATATTTCGACGCACTTCAGCACGTCCCCGCAGTCGACGGCAGCAACGCCAAAGATGTGCCGCACTTGCCGGTCGTTAACGCCTTTGCCGAACGCGCCAAACAGGGCCAGGTCAAAGTCGGGGAGGCCAGCGGGGCCGACTCCGAAATGGGGCGCAAGCGCACGGCCACCCAGCAACTCATTGCCGCTTACCGCAACGTCGGCGCCCGTTGGGCCAACCTTGATCCCTTGAAGCGCGCCGAGCGAGACAAGATTCCCGAGCTGGAGCCGTCCTTCTACGGCTTCACCGATGCCGATCAGGAAACGGTGTTCAACACCAGCAACACCTTCTTCGGCAAAGACACCATGAGCTTGCGCGAGCTGATCAACGCGCTGCGCGAGACCTATTGCGGCACGATTGGCGCCGAATACATGTACGCCACAGACCAGAACCAGAAGCGCTGGTGGCAACAAAAGCTCGAAGCCATTCGCAGCAAACCCAATCTCACCAAGGAAAAAAAGCTCCACATCCTTGACCGGCTCACCGCAGCTGAGGGCCTTGAGCGCTTTTTGCATACCAAATACGTCGGCCAAAAACGCTTTTCGCTGGAAGGTGGCGAAAGTTTCATCGCCAGCATGGACGAACTGATCCAGCAGGGCGGCATCAAGGGTGTGCAGGAGATCGTCATCGGCATGGCCCACCGTGGCCGCCTGAATGTGCTGGTCAACTCGCTGGGCAAAGTGCCGGCTGACCTGTTTGCCGAGTTTGACCATACCGCCCCTGAAGATCTGCCTAGCGGCGACGTGAAATACCACCAGGGCTTCAGCTCCGACGTGACCACCCCTGGTGGCCCGGTGCATCTGAGCCTGGCATTCAATCCCTCGCACCTCGAAATCGTGAATCCCGTAGTGGAAGGTTCGGTGCGCGCCCGCATGGACCGCCGTGCTGATCCGAAAGGCCTGCAGGTCTTGCCGGTGCTGGTGCATGGCGACGCCGCTTTTGCAGGGCAGGGCGTTGTCATGGAAACGCTGGCGCTGGCTGAAACCCGCGGTTATTTCACGGGCGGCACGGTTCACATCGTGATCAATAACCAGATCGGCTTTACCACCAGCGACCCGCGTGACAGCCGCTCCACGCTGTACTGCTCCGATGTGGTCAAGATGATTGAAGCACCGGTGCTGCACGTCAATGGTGATGACCCGGAGGCCGTGGTGCTGGCGACCCAGCTGGCGCTGGAGTTCCGCATGGAATTCCAGAAAGACGTCGTCCTCGACATCATCTGCTTTCGCAAGCTGGGCCACAACGAGCAGGACACGCCTGCATTGACCCAGCCGCTGATGTACAAGAAGATTGCACAGCATCCTGGCACGCGCCGCCTGTATGCCGACAAGCTGTCCGCGCAGGGCATGGGCGAGACGCTGGGCGACGATATGGTCAAGGCCACGCGCGCCGCGCTGGACGCGGGCAAGAGCACGTTTGACCCTGTGCTGACCAATTTCAAGAGCAAGTACGCGGTCGACTGGTCCCCTTACCTGGGCAAGAAGTGGACTGACGCGGGCGACACCGCCATTCCCATGGCCGAGTGGAAACGCCTGGCCGACAAGATCACCGCCATTCCCTCCAGCGTGACGCCGCACCAGCTTGTCAAGAAGGTGTATGACGACCGCGCGGCCATGGGCCGAGGCGACATCCCCGTGGACTGGGGTATGGGCGAGCACATGGCGTTTGCCTCGCTGGTGGCCAGCGGTTACCCGATACGTCTGTCGGGCGAAGACAGCGGCCGTGGCACTTTCACCCACCGTCATGCCGTCATTCACGACCAGAGCCGTGAAAAATGGGATACCGGCACCTACGTGCCGCTGCAGAACGTGGCCGAGAACCAGGCCCCGTTTGTGGTGATCGACTCCATCCTGTCGGAGGAAGCCGTGCTGGCTTTTGAGTACGGCTATGCTTCCAACGATCCCAACACGCTGGTGATCTGGGAAGCACAGTTCGGCGACTTTGCCAATGGCGCACAGGTCGTGATTGACCAGTTCATCGCCTCCGGTGAAGTGAAGTGGGGCCGCGTCAACGGTATCACCTTGATGCTGCCGCATGGCTACGAAGGCCAGGGTCCCGAGCACAGCTCGGCACGCCTGGAGCGCTTCATGCAGCTGTCTGCCGACACCAACATGCAGGTGGTTCAGCCGACGACCGCCAGCCAGATTTTCCATGTGTTGCGCCGCCAGATGGTGCGCAACCTGCGCAAGCCGCTGGTGATCATGACGCCCAAGTCCCTGCTGCGCAACAAGGACGCCACGTCACCGCTGTCCGAGTTCACCAAAGGCAGCTTCCAGACGGTCATTCCCGAAAACAAGGAAGAGATCATCAAAAAAGCCGACAAGGTCAAGCGCATCATTGCCTGCTCGGGCAAGGTGTACTACGACCTGGCCAAGAAGCGCGAAGAAAAGGGCGCTGACGATGCGGTGATTTTGCGCGTTGAGCAGCTCTACCCTTTCCCGCACAAGGCGTTTGCGGCGGAGCTGAAAAAGTACCCGAATGTCACCGATCTTGTGTGGTGCCAGGACGAACCGCAAAACCAGGGTGCCTGGTTCTTTGTGCAGCATTACATCCACGAGAACATGTTCGAAGGTCAGAAGCTGGGCTACTCGGGCCGTGCCGCCTCGGCTTCACCGGCCTCCGGGTATTCGTACCTGCATCAGGAACAGCAAAAAGCGCTGGTCGACGGCGCGTTTGGCAAGCTCAAGGGCTTTGTGCTGACCAAGTAAGAACCCGGGTCATAGCGAACCCGCAGAACACAAGAACATACTCGAAAGAATCAAAATGGCTATCGTAGAAGTCAAAGTTCCCCAACTGTCCGAGTCCGTGGCGGAAGCCACCATGCTGCAGTGGAAAAAGAAAGTCGGCGAGGCAATTGCCATCGACGAAATCCTGATTGAAATCGAAACCGACAAGGTCGTGCTGGAAGTGCCCGCGCCTTCTGCCGGCGTGCTGACCGAACTGGTTGTGGCCGATGGCGGCACCGTGGTGTCGGACCAGGTGATCGCAAGAATTGATACCGAGGCCAAGGCGGGCGCGGGTGCGGCTGCGCCAGCACCTGCTGCGGCCGCCGCAGCTGCGCCTGCAGCTGCCGCTGCTTCCGCGCCGGCTCCTGCAGCCGGTGGCTCCATGGCCGGTGTGCCCATGCCGGCGGCTGCCAAACTGATGGCCGATGGCAATCTGGCAGCCGGCTCTGTGCCTGGGACCGGCAAGGACGGCCGCGTCACCAAAGGTGATGTTCTTGGTGCAGTGGCAGCGGGCGCTACTAAATCAGTAGCTGCCAGCCCAATTCCTACTGGGGCTCCGACCACTTCTTTGCCTCAAGTGGCGGCGCATGTGAAATCTGCCGATCTGGGCGAACGTCCCGAGCAGCGCGTGCCCATGAGCCGCCTGCGCGCGCGCGTTGCCGAGCGCCTGTTGCAGTCGCAGTCCACCAACGCCATCCTGACCACCTTCAATGAAGTGAACATGGCTCCCGTGATGGAAATGCGCAAACGCTTCCAGGAAAAGTTCGAGAAGGAGCACGGCGTCAAGATTGGCTTCATGAGCTTCTTTGTGAAGGCCGCAGTCCATGCGTTGAAGAAGTACCCGGTGTTGAACGCCTCGGTGGATGGCAATGACATCGTCTACCACGGCTACTTCGATATCGGTATCGCCGTCGGTTCGCCGCGTGGTTTGGTGGTGCCTATCCTGCGCAATGCCGACCAGATGAGCTTTGCCGACATCGAGAAGAAGATTGCCGAATACGGCGCCAAGGCGCGCGACGGCAAGCTGGGCATTGAAGAGATGACGGGTGGTACGTTCTCGATTTCCAATGGCGGTGTGTTCGGCTCCATGCTGTCCACGCCCATCATCAATCCGCCGCAGTCGGCCATTCTGGGCGTGCACGCCACGAAAGACAGGGCTGTTGTCGAAAACGGCCAGATTGTGGTTCGCCCGATGAACTATCTGGCCATGAGCTACGACCACCGCATCATCGACGGCCGCGAAGCCGTGCTGGGCCTGGTGGCCATGAAGGAAGCGCTGGAAGATCCGGCCCGCTTGCTGTTTGATATTTGACACCCCTGTTGCCGCTCACTGCGTGTAGCGGCCTCCCCCTCAAGGGGGCGACACCTGCGGCCCGGCAAAGCCGGTTCCGCGGTGTCTCGCGAACAGGCTTTGCTTCGCTCGCCGGTGCGAGGGCAAACCGATGTATTGCCACCGGCAGCTTTATTGAAAGAACAACATGTCCAAACAATTTGACGTGATCGTCATCGGTGGCGGTCCTGGTGGCTACGTCGCTGCCATTCGCGCAGCCCAACTGGGTTTTAATGTCGCCTGTATCGACGAGTGGAAAAACGCCAAGGGCGGTCCTGCCCTCGGCGGCACCTGCACCAACATAGGCTGCATTCCATCCAAGGCCCTGCTGCAATCGTCCGAGCATTACGAGCAGGCCGGCCACCACTTCGCCGACCATGGCATTGAAGTGAAGGGCCTGAGCCTGGACCTGGCCAAGATGGTTGGCCGCAAGGACACGGTCGTCAAGCAGAACAACGACGGTATCGTTTACCTGTTCAAGAAGAACAAGGTCACCTTCTTCCATGGCCGCGCCTCCTTTGCCGCTGCCAAGGAGGGTCTCTACGACATCAAGGTCGCGGGTGCTGCGGAAGAAACGCTTTCTGGCAAGCACATCATTGTGGCCACGGGTTCGAATGCCCGCGCGCTGCCCGGTGCTCCTTTTGACGAAGAGAATATTTTGTCGAACGACGGCGCGCTGCGCATCGGTGCCGTACCCAAAAAGCTCGGTCTGATCGGTTCCGGCGTGATCGGCCTCGAGATGGGTTCCGTCTGGCGCCGTCTGGGTGCCGAGGTCACGGTTCTGGAAGGCCTTCCCACCTTCCTGGGTGCGGTTGACCAGCAGATCGCCAAAGAGGCGCACAAGGCCTTCGTCAAGCAGGGCCTGAAGATTGAACTGGGCGTCCAGGTGGGCGAGGTCAAGTCGGGTAAAAACGGTGTCTCCGTGGCCTATGTGGATGCCAAGGGCCAGGCCCAGAAAATCGATGTGGACAAGCTGATCGTCTCGATTGGCCGGGTTGCCAACACCATCGGCCTGGCGCCTGAAACGGTCGGGCTGAAGCTCGACGATCGCGGCGCCATCGTGGTGGATGATGAGTGCAAGACGAATTTGCCGAATGTATGGGCTATCGGCGACGTGGTGCGCGGCCCCATGCTTGCGCACAAGGCCGAGGAAGAAGGCGTTGCAGTGGCAGAGCGCATTGCAGGCCAGCACGGCCACGTCAACTTCAATACCATTCCCTGGGTGATTTACACCAACCCCGAAATTGCCTGGGTTGGCCAAACCGAAGAGCAGCTGAAGGCCGCCGGGCGTGCATACAAGGCAGGTACCTTCCCCTTCATGGCCAATGGCCGCGCGCGCGCCCTGGGCGACACCACCGGCATGGTCAAGATGCTGGCTGATGCAGCAACGGATGAAATCCTGGGCGTGCATATCGTGGGGCCGTTTGCCAGCGAACTGATTGCCGAATGTGTGGTCGCCATGGAGTTTCGCGCCAGCAGCGAAGACATCGCGCGTATTTGCCATGCCCATCCCTCCTTGAGCGAGGCCACGAAAGAGGCGGCACTGGCAGTGGACAAGCGTACCCTGAACTTCTGACGGCCTGGGTACCAGACCGGTGACACAGCTGGTGCGCTCGGCCTATGAGGCTGAACTCGCAACGCGGGGTTACACGAGTGACCCGGCCCAGTTGCGTGCGATCGATGCCCTGGAGCGCTGTGCGGCCGAATGGGCGGCGTTCAAGGAGCAGCGCTCGAACGCCTTCAAGAAGCTGATCAATCGGCCCGATATTCCCCGCGGTGTTTATATGTACGGGGGAGTCGGCCGGGGCAAGAGTTTCCTGATGGACTGCTTTTATGGTGCGGTGCCGCTGAGGCGCAAAATCCGCCTGCATTTTCACGAGTTCATGCGCGAGGTGCACCGTGAGCTGCAGGACTTGCAGGGCACGGTCAATCCGCTCGATGAGTTGGGCAAGCGCATCGCCAAACGCTACCGCCTGATTTGCTTTGACGAGTTCCATGTATCGGACATCACCGATGCCATGATTCTTCATCGGCTGCTGGCGGCGCTGTTCGACAATGGTGTGGGATTCGTGACAACCTCCAATTTCCATCCGGACGAACTCTATCCCCACGGCCTGCACCGCGACCGCATTTTTCCCGCGATCGGTCTGCTGAAAGCCAAACTGGAGGTGATCAGTGTCGACAACGGAACAGACTACCGACGGCGTACGCTGGAGCAGGCCAAGCTGTATCACACGCCGCTGGGGCCCCAGGCAGATGCGGAGATGACGGAAACCTTCAACCGTCTGGCAGAATCACACGATGAAAGCCCGGTGCTGCACATTGAGTCGAGGCAGATCCACGCCCGGCGAAAGGCCGGAGGGGTGGTGTGGTTTGATTTCAAGACCCTCTGTGGCGGCCCCCGCTCGCAGAACGATTACCTGGAGATCGCCACGCAGTTCCACACGGTGCTGTTGAGTGATGTGCCCCACATGCCTGTGAGGATGGCCTCCGAGGCGCGGCGCTTTACCTGGCTGGTGGATGTGCTGTATGACCGGCGCGTCAAGTTGATCATGTCGGCCGCCGTTGCCCCTGAGGCGTTATACACCGAAGGGCCTTTGGTGCATGAGTTTCCCCGCACTGTCTCGCGGCTGGGTGAAATGCAATCCATGGAGTTTCTGGCCCTGGAGAGAAGAGACGTCGACACCTCACTCACATGAAAAAATTGCTTGTTGCATTCCTGGTTGCGTCATTGAGTACGTTTGCGCTGGCGCAAACGCCCGTTTCGGCGACCCGGGTTGGCAGCATTGATTCGGAACGCGAAAGAATCAGCGCGGAGCGGACCAGGCTGGAGGCGGGTTTTTCGACGGAAGATGCCGCGTGCTACAAGAAGTTTGCCGTCAACAACTGTCTGCGTGATGTCAATACTCGCCGGCGCGAGGCAATGGCGGACCTTCGGCGGCAGGAAATTTTGCTCAATGATGAGGAGCGAAGGATCAAGGGCGCGGAGCAGATCCGGAAGACTGAAGAAAAATCATCACCTGAAAAGCAGCAGGAAGCCGCAGACCGGCGCGCCAAGGCCTTGGAGGACTACCAGTCACGGCAGGCGCGGGAAAAAGAGAAACAGCAAAACCGGGCCACTGCCCAGGCTGGCGAAAAAGCCAGCAGCGAGGCCAGCGCGAACAAACTCGGAAACAAGCAGCAAAAAACACAGGCCCGTACAGACAGGCAGGCTGCCGCCGCCGAGGAGACCGCAAAATTCAATGCACGCCAGAAGGAGGCCCGGGAGCGGCGGGCCCAGCACGACAGCGACCAGCTCAAGCGGACCAAGCCTCCTGCCAAATCCCTGCCCCTGCCTGAGTAAGGTCTGCGGTCCTGTGCATCACGCCGGGCCGCGCCAGGTAACGCTGCCTTTTACTGGCCCAAAGGTTCGAGCTTGACGATTACCAGCGACAGGTTGTCGCCACCGCCCCGGGCGCGTGATCTGGCTTTCTGAATCAGGAATTCGGTTGCTTCGCGTGGCGATAGCATGGACAAAGCCGATCCGATTTCACTGTTGCTGAAGTAGTGCCATACCCCATCGCTGCATGCAAGCAACACGTCATCCGGGCGCAATTGCGGAATGAAGTGCAGGGTGATGGGAGGTGATTCTTCTGTTCCCAGGCAACCCATCAGGATGTTGGATTGCGGATGGACATTGGCTTCCTCTTCGGTAATTTCACCTTTGTCGACCAGTGTCTGTACGTATGAATGATCCACTGTTCTGTGGATCAGCTTGTTGCCGTGGTAGTGGTAAATCCGCGAGTCACCGGTATGCGCCCAGTGGCAGTCTCCGCCAGGATTGATGACAAAAGCTGCCAGCGTGCTGTGCGGCTCCTGTTCGGCAGAGAGCGCGGTCAGCTTGATGACAAGATGAGCCTCCTCAATGATCTGCTTGAGCATGGAGGGCGCATCATCAACGTCCGGTGCATAGCGCTCAAAAAGCTGCTTGGCAGTCAGCATGACCTGGTCGGAGGCTTTGCGCCCGCCGCTTCGTCCGCCCATGCCGTCAGCCACTACGCCCAGCATGCAACCCGGAACACGAGCGTGGGTATACAGGTTGACTTGGTCTTGCTGATAGTCCCGGTCGCCCTTATGGATTCCGGTGGATGCGGTGATTCGATAACCTTTGGACATCGTTTGATTGTTCAAGTCGGCAAGACTCGATTTATGGCCTCAATCGACGTATTATCAGATGAAGCAGCGCGTACGGACAAAAAAACCTTGGACATAAATTTACATTCCCCGGAACGGCAGCTGATCGAACTCAAAATCGAGCATGCGGACCTGGATGCCCTGCTTGACCTGGCGGTGCACACCCTGCCCATTGACGAGCTTTTGCTCAGGCGCCTGAAAAAACGCCGCCTGTTGCTTCGTGACCAGATTTCGCAACTCGAATCCTCCCTGGACCCTCCCGAACCCGCCTGATGAATCTCCTGTTTGAAGTGGAAGAGGCTTTCGCCCCGGAGGGCGTTTTGTCGCGCGCTGCCGAGCATTTTGTGCCGCGTAGCGGCCAGACCGAAATGGCGCTGGCCGTTGCGCGCGCGATTGAAGGCGCTTATCCCCTCGTGGTGGAGGCCAGCACCGGTGTGGGTAAAACATTTTCCTATCTGGTTCCGGCTTTGCTGAGCGGTGAACGGGTGCTGCTGTCGACGGCGACCAAGGCCTTGCAGGACCAGCTGTTTGGCCGCGATTTGCCCCGGCTGGTGGAGGCGCTTGGCTTGCCGGTGCGGACGGCGCTGCTCAAGGGGCGGGGGAGCTACTTGTGCCTGCATCGCATGGAGATGGCTCGCCAGGACGCCCATCTGCCCCAGGGTGTTTCAATGCGTGCGCTGGCAAAAATTGAAGAATGGTCGCAGGCGACGCGAACGGGTGATCTGGCGGAGCTTCCGGGCCTGGATGAGCGTTCGCCCGTGATTCCGCTGGTGACGTCAACCCGGGAGAACTGCCTGGGCGCGCAGTGTCCGCGTTTTCGTGCCTGCCATGTGAACCTTGCCCGCAGGGAGGCCATGGCGGCGGATGTGGTCGTCATTAACCATCATCTGTTTTTTGCCGATTTGGCTGTTCGCGAGTCAGGTGTGGCCGAGTTGCTGCCTTCCGTGCGCATTGCAATATTTGATGAAGCGCATCAGTTAAACGAGACCGGCGTGCAGTTTCTGGGGCGAAACCTCACGACTGGTCAATTACTGGACTTTTCCCGCGACATGCTGGCAGCCGGGCTGCAGCTCGCCCGGGGCCTCGTGGACTGGCAGCAGGTTGTAGGCGCCACCGAGCAGGCCGCCCGCGAGCTGCGCCTGTGCGCCGGCAAGCAGTACCCGGGGACCAAGCTGCGCTGGACGACCGAAACGCCTGAGGGGCTGGACGCTTCCGGATGGAACGAGGCCCTGGCTGCGGTTCATGCGTCCTGCGTGCAGGCCTGCGCCGCCCTGGATAGGGTCAGCGAGATTGCCCCCGACTTTGGCCGCCTGCATGAGCGTGGCGCAGAGCTGGCTGCGCGTGCTGAAAGCTTTGTTCAGGCCTGCGAGCCCGGCTGTGTTCGATGGGTCGATGTGGGCACGCAATTGCGGCTTGTCGAGTCGCCGCTGGATATTTCGAAGGCCGTGAAGAGTAAAGTGCTGGGGGCCAGCGGGGAGGGCGCGAAATCCTGGATATTTACCTCGGCGACGCTGGGCGATGATGACAAGCTGAGCTGGTTCACCCAGCCCTGCGGGCTGACCGAGGCGCAAGTATTGAGGGTCGGCAGTCCTTTTGACTATGAACGGCAGGCGGCGGTGTATGTTCCGCAAAACTTCCCCAAACCGGGCGATCCGTCCCATACAGCGAAGGTGGCGGAATCTGCAGCCGTGTGGGCGCGCCAGCTGGGCGGGCGCACCATGGTGCTGACCACCACCCTGCGGGCTTTGCGGACTATTGGGGAGGCGCTTCAACTCGCTTTCGAGCATTCGAGCGACATGGAAGTGCTTGTCCAGGGGGCCATGCCGAAGCGGGTGCTGATAGAACGCTTCCGGGAAGGCAACACCCAAGGGCGGCGGGGCTGTGTACTGGTGGCGTCGGCGTCGTTCTGGGAGGGCATTGACGTCCCTGGTGATGCACTTCAGCTTGTCATCATCGACAAGCTGCCATTTCCCCCACCGAACGATCCTCTGGCAGAAGCCCGCTCCAAACTGCTCGAATCCCAGGGGCGCAGTGCCTTCAATGACTACTTCCTGCCGGAAGCCGCCGTGGCACTCAAGCAGGGCGCTGGGCGACTGATAAGGCGGGAAACCGACCAGGGCATCCTGGTGGTGTGCGATGGCCGCCTGGCCTCCATGGGCTACGGGCGGCGTTTGCTGAGGGCGCTTCCGCCGATGCAGCGCCTGGCATCGGAGCAGGAATTAATGGAAAGGCTGGAGGCCCTTACCAGAACTTGTACCACGGGTTGTCTATCGACTTGAAGCCCTTGCTCATGTACTGGCTCTGGGGATAAGTCTTTTCCATGATGCGTCGCATGTCATCGCGCAGCTCAACCATGCCCAGCGCATCGTAGGATTTGTAGAGGATATAAGTGGCCTCCTCGAGCGCGGGAACGTCGCGGTAATCCGCGATGGCGGTCTGGGCCCGATTGATGGCGGCCACGTAGGCGCCACGGGAATAATAGTACCTGGCCACGTGCACTTCAGATTGCGCCAGTGAATTCACAATGTAGGCCATGCGCAGGCGTGCATCCGGCGTGTAGCGCGAGTCCGGGAAACGGTTCACCAGGTCCCTGAACGATTCAAATGATTCCTTGGCTGCTTTCTGATCGCGCTCTGACAAATCCTGCCGCGAGATGAACGTGAAAAGGCCGAGATTGTCGTTAAAGTTCACCAGACCTTTGAGGTACAGCGCGTAATCCAGGGCGGGACTGGCCGGGTGCAGTTTCATGAACCGGTCCAGTGTTGCGATCGCCTGCGCCTGCTCACCGCCCTTGTACTGGGCATAGGCTTTTTCAATCTGGGCTTGCTGCGCCAAGGGGGTACCGGCCGCCCGGCCTTCCAGCTTCTCGTAAAGGGGAATGGCCTTGTCGTAGGCTCCTGAGCTGGCTTCGTCTTTGGCCTCGGCGTAAATCTTGTTAGGGCTCCATGTGGCCGTTTTATCCGGCTCTGGCGTGGTGGAGCATCCCGCAATTAGAAGAAAAGACAGTGCGCAAACGGCTGCAGCAAGCGGCGATGCATTGGGAACAACCGATAATTTGGTGGAAAACATTGCGATCGACCTTCTTGATGACTGATTCTGAACAAAGCAAATTGATTATATCGGGCGCTATTGCGGCCAATGGCCTCTCTGATGAAGCTCAGGAGGAGGTAGATGGCAGCGCCGAACTCGAGTTGCGGCGGGTAATGGTCCCCGCCGGGAGCCACGGCGCCCGTCTTGACCGGGCTTTGGCGGATATTGTGCCCGAGTTCTCCCGCAGCTACCTGCAGCAGTTGATCGAAGCAGCCGTTGTGCAGCTCAACGGCCGGGCAGTCACCAAGCCATCGGCCAAGGTCAAGGCCGGCGACGAGCTCGTCATTGAGCTGCGGCCTACGCCTCAAAGCCAGGCATTCAAGCCGGAAGTCATGGCGCTGGACATTGTGTTTGAAGACCCATACCTCCTGGTGATAGACAAGCCGGCCGGGCTGGTGGTGCACCCCGCACCCGGTAACTGGAGCGGCACCCTGCTCAATGGCTTGCTGGCGCGTGACCCCCAGGCGTCTTTTTTGCCGCGCGCCGGCATCGTGCATCGTCTTGACAAGGATACCAGCGGGCTGATGGTGGTCGCCCGCCAGAGACAGACGATGGATCAGCTGGTGAGCATGATCGCCGCCCGGAGCGTGAGCCGGGAATATATTGCGCTGGCCCACGGCACATGGCAGGGGGCACGGACCCGGGAGGTGAACGCGGCAATCGGCCGGGATCCCCGCAACCGCCTGCGCATGGCCGCCGTTGACCTGGAAAAGAACGCCGGCAAGGCAGCCTTGACGGTGGTGTCCCTGCTGCAAAACGGAGAGCGTCATTGTCTGGTCAAGTGCAAGCTGCATACCGGCCGCACCCATCAAATTCGCGTGCATATGGCGCTTCTGGGCCATCCCTTGATATCCGACGGGCTGTACGGCGGGGCGGCTGCCGCGGGGCTGGAGCGCCAGGCGCTGCACGCATGCAGGCTGGCGTTTGAACACCCCATGACCGGTGCCCCGATGGAGTTCAGATCGCCGCCACCGGCTGATTTGCAGGCGGCCATGGCAAATGTGGGCCTGATATACAATCAAAGTTCGTAGTTTTCAGCTACCCGCAACATGGCGCCCCTGACAAGGAGGTTGCGCATGGATGCAATGCGCCAACGAGCGCTTTTCCCCGCCTTTTTTCGGAACGACCAATCATGAATACGACGGATGCGAAGCGCGTCCTCGAAACAGCACTCATTTGCGCGCAGCAACCGCTGCCTTTGCGCGAAATGGGGGTGCTGTTTAACGGGGTATTGACTGCCGACAGCCTCAAGCTGGTACTTGAAGACCTGCAGAACGACTGGTCGGGACGGGGCGTGGAACTCGTTCACGTCGCGACGGGCTGGCGCTTTCAGAGCCGGCCGCAGATGCGCGAGTACCTGGACAGGCTTCATCCGGAAAAACCACCCCGCTACAGCCGGGCCACGCTCGAAACGCTTGCCATCATCGCGTACCGGCAACCCGTGACGCGTGGCGACATGGAAGACATTCGCGGCGTCACCATCAACAGCATGATCCTCAAGCAATTGGAGGATCGCGGCTGGGTGGAAGTGATCGGCCACCGGGAAACCGTGGGCCGGCCAGCGCTTTATGCGACGACCAGGCAGTTTCTCGATGATTTGGGCGTTGAGTCGCTGGATCAGCTGCCCGCCATGGACAGTACGGCAGGGCAGGTTGCCATGCTCGAACAATTTGAGCTCGGCAGTGTAGAGCCTGCATTGTTGTCAGAGACATCAGAGACATCAGAGGCGCAAGGCGAAGCCGCACTTGAGCTCGCCGGCGATGAGGCAGCCGTGCTGGAACTGAGTCCGGCCATTCCGGAGGCCCTGGAGGCTTCGGCGGAGGATGTCGGTGAGCTTTCTGAACCCGAGCCCCTTGACCGGACCACCAGCGATCCCTACGCATGAATGTAAAAGCATGAATCCACAAGACCACCCGGCTCCCGATCTCCCGTCCACCCCCCCGGGCGAAGACGAAAACAAACCTGTCGCGCTGGAAAAGCCTGCGCAGGACGCTCCTGCTCCTGCTCCTGATTTGATGGCTGATAACCCCGCGGAGAAGGTGGTCGCGTCAGCGCCGGCGCTTGCCGCCGGACAGCCCGCGGTGCTGCCCGCGGCAAACACCATCCGCTTCGAGGATGTGGTGACCGGGCAGTTTGACGCTGATGAAAACGATGTGGCGCTGGAGTTGCCCAAGCGCGTGCTGTCACCTCAGCCTGAAACCCCCAAGTTGCACAAGGTGCTGGCGCAAGCCGGGCTGGGTTCCCGGCTGGAGATGGAGCAGCTTATTCTCGAGGGACGCATTTCGGTCAATGCCGAGCCGGCCCACATTGGGCAGCGCATCCAGTTCGGCGACACCGTCAAGATCAATGGCAAGCCCATACGCGTGCGAATTGACCCGCCGCCGCCCCGCGTGATTGCGTATCACAAGCCCAGCGGAGAGGTTGTGACGCACGATGATCCACAAAACCGGCCCACGGTGTTCCGGCGCTTGCCCAAATTGTTTCAGGGCAAATGGCAGTCCGTGGGGCGCCTTGACCTGAACACCGAAGGCCTGCTCCTGTTAACGAGTTCGGGCGAACTGGCCAACAAACTGATGCATCCTCGCTTTGGGCTGGAACGCGAATATGCGGTGCGGGTGTTGGGTGCGCTGAGCAACGAGGAGAAAAAGCGCCTGCTGGAAGGCGTGACCCTGGACGATGGCGTGGCGCAGTTCAGCTCCATCGAGGCCGGTGGCGGCGAGGGAGCCAATTGCTGGTACCGGGTCACTATATCCGAGGGGCGCAATCGTGAGGTTCGGCGCATGTTCGAGGCGGTGGGTCACGCGGTAAGCCGTCTCATCCGGATCCGGTACGGCGCCATGCTGTTGCCGCGCGGACTGAAGCGGGGCGCATTCGTCGAACTGGACGAGCGGGATATCTGGGCGCTGACCAATGCGGTGACCCGCTCTGAATCCCGGGCGGATCCGCGGGGCGCGCCCAAACACCCGGGTCATGCTCGCGGCGACGAAGGTGGCGAATCCCGCCCAGGTCGCGGCCCTCGCCGAAATGAGCGCTCGCGCGGAGACCGCGGGCGCCTGCCGGCCCCCGATAGCGGGCAAGCCGATGACTTTCAGCCCGCCGATGCCGATGCTGAGCAGGAGCCCAATGATCTGCAGCCGCCCCTGCACCGGATGGACTCCGTGCCCCGGGGCAACAGGCGCCGCGGAGGGAAAGGTCGCGGGCAGGGGGGTAACCCCGGTTCGCCCCCTCGCTTTGGACAGGCTGCGGGAAATGGTCCGCAGGGACCAAAGCGGCGCGATGACCGTGGGGATCGGAGCGACAAAAGCGCGGGGGGTGCCCAGCAGCCCGATCCGATGAAAACATCTTTTGGTTATATCGGTGCGGATACCTTCACCCGGCAGCGGCAAGGTCAGGGCCAAGGCCAGGGGCAACGCCGCAGTGGCGGCGGCGGGGGATCTGGCATGGGCGGTGCCGGTGGGGGGCAGCGCCGTGGCGGTGGTGGCGGGGGTGGAAACCGCGGAGGCGGCAATCGTGGCGGCGGTGGTGGTGGTGGCGGTAATCGCGGCGGGAATCGTTGAGAGCGCCAGAAGTACTTTACTTCACAGGGTTGATTCGAACACATCAGCCCGCAGGTTAAAATCAGAGGCTGTATTCAGTTTTTGAATCATTTAAAAATCCAAGGTTAAGGAAAATTCATGGCGATCGAACGCACTCTCTCCATCATCAAGCCCGACGCAGTTGCAAAAAATGTGATTGGCCAAATCTACGCGCGTTTTGAGGCCGCCGGCCTGAAAGTCGTGGCGGCCAAAATGGCTCACCTTTCACAGGGCGAGGCCGAGGCTTTCTACGCTGTGCACAAGGAGCGTCCCTTCTTCAAGGACCTGGTGTCGTTCATGATTTCCGGCCCGGTGATGATCCAGGCGCTGGAAGGCGAAGGCGCCATCCTGAAAAACCGCGACCTGATGGGCGCGACAGATCCCAAGAAGGCTGCTGCCGGCACGATTCGCGCCGACTTCGCGGACAGCATCGACGCCAATGCCGTCCATGGTTCGGACGCAGTCGAAACCGCCAATGCGGAAGTTGCATTCTTCTTCCCGGGCATGAATATTTACTCGCGTTAATCATGCTGCCCCCCATGCGTTGCTACTCCCCGCCAGGGTCGTCGCTTGCCTGGGGCGGTCCAGCCTGTCGCCCCCTGCGATGACAGCCAACCTTCTTGACTACGATCTGGAGGGCTTGGCCGCCTTTTGCGAGCGGCTCGGCGAAAAGCGCTTTCGCGCAACCCAGCTGTTTCGCTGGATCCATCAAAAAGGCGCCTCCGATTTTGGGCAGATGACAGATCTGGCCAAGTCCCTGCGCGAAAAACTTGCAGGTTCAGCCCACATCCAGGGACCGAAAGTGGTGTCCCGCCATGACTCGGCTGATGGCACCGTCAAATGGCTGTTCGATGTCGGCGCCGGCGACATCGTAGAGGCTGTTTTCATTCCCGAAACGGATCGGGGAACCCTGTGCATTTCATCCCAGGCCGGCTGCGCCGTGGGGTGCCGTTTTTGCTCGACCGGGCACCAGGGTTTCAGCCGTAACCTCACCACCGGCGAAATTATTTCCCAGCTGTGGTTTGCCGAGCATTTCCTGCGCCAGCACCTGGGCAGGCAAGAGCGTGTGATTTCCAATGTTGTCATGATGGGCATGGGCGAACCCTTGCAGAACTACTCGCAGTTGCTGCCCGCCTTGAGGGTCATGCTGGACGACCATGGTTACGGTTTGTCGCGCCGCCGGGTGACGGTGTCAACATCCGGCGTGGTGCCCATGATCGACAGGCTGGCCAAGGATTGTCCGGTGGCGCTGGCGGTGTCGCTGCATGCGCCGGAAGACGCGCTGCGCGACAACCTGGTTCCACTCAATAAAAAGTACCCGATCGCTGAATTGCTGCAGGCCTGCACCCGGTACCAGGCGTCTGCACCGCGTGACTTCATCACGTTTGAATACTGCATGCTTGACGGCGTGAACGATCAGCCCGAGCATGCACATCAGTTGGTGGCGCTGATGCAAGCGCATTCGGCAGACGGCTTGTCGTGCAAATTCAACCTGATTCCTTTCAATCCGTTTCCGGCTTCGGGCCTGAAGCGTTCAGCGATGCCGCAGGTTGCTGCCTTCGCCAAAATCCTGATGGATGCGGGCATCGTGACCACCGTGCGGAAAACCCGCGGTGACGACATTGATGCGGCCTGCGGTCAATTGGCCGGGGATGTTCAGGATCGGACCGGCGTAGACCGGCGCATCGCCGCGCAGCGGCAAGGTATGCTCGGGGGCATCAAGGTGGTTGTTGCAAAAGGGATGGATGTATGAGGTTTGCCGCCAATGTGATCTGGATGTCGGCCTGCTGGGCGGCTGTTTTGCTGGCGGGTTGTGCCGGCCAGCAAGGGATGTCCGGGCCTTCCGGTAACCGGAATGACATCGTGACCGAGTCGGATGAGCCTGATCATCGCCGGCGTGCACGCCTTCGGCTTGAGCTGGCCACCGGTTATTTTGAGCAGGGCCAGCCCAATGTTGCGCTGGATGAAATCAAGCAGTCGCTGGTCACGGATCCCACTTTTGTGGATGCTTACAACTTGCGTGGGCTGGTGTACATGCGGCTCAATGACATTCCGTTGGCCGAAGACAGTTTTCGCCGTGCACTCGCGCTGAATCCCCGCGATGCCGACGTGGCGCACAACTACGGCTGGCTGCTCTGTCAGCAGGCCCGCTACGAAGACTCATTCAAATCGTTTGCCCTGGCAACGGCCAATCCGACCTACGGCGGCCGGGCCAAAACGCTGATGACCCAAGGTGTTTGCCAGGTTCGCGCAGGGCAGCGTGCCGAGGCGGAACAGAGCCTGATGCAGTCGTATGAGCTGGATGCAGGCAACCCTGTGACAGGCTACAACCTCGCCACGCTTCTTTATGAGCGCGGTGATTTGACACGGGCACAGTTTTACATACGCCGTTTGAATAACAGTGAATTGGCGAATGCCGAAACGCTTTGGCTGGGCATCAAGACGGAACGAAAACTGAATAATCGGGAGGCTGTGTTGCAGTTGGCCGATCAGTTGAAAAAGCGCTTTGCGCAGTCTCCTCAAGCTGCCGCCTATGAAAAAGGTGCTTTCAATGAGTAACTTCGACCCGGTGCTGGCCTCCACCTTCAATTCAGAAGCAGTTTCAGGCTTCGGTCACAGCCAGAGCATGCCTGCGCTCGAACGCACGGCCGGCGATCTGCTTCGCGGCGCCAGAGAGGCGGCGGGCATTCATATCGCCTCACTGGCCGCGTCGCTGAAGGTTCCGGTCAAGAAGCTTGAAGCACTGGAGCAGGACCGGTTTGACTTGCTGCCGGACGCTGTTTTCGGGCGGGCGCTGGCCTCCAGCGTGTGCCGAACCCTTAAAGTGGACCCGGCCCTGGTGCTTGAGCGCATGCCACAAACGGCAGCACCCAAGCTAGCCCAGCGAAGCGCCAGCATCAACGCACCCTTCCGCTCGCCGGGTGATGGCCCGCGGTCTTCCCCATGGAAGCATGCTTCGCGGCCTGTTGTCCTGGCCGTGCTTGCCTTGTTGCTGGGGGCGCTGGTTTTGATTTTCCTGCCTGGCGTCGGCCATGATTCGGTGACGGGCCAGCGGGATGCGGAGGAGGGGCAGGCCAATGCCGCGTCCGCCAAACCTCAATCCCTGCCGGCCACGATGGTCATGGCGGGTGCAGGCCTGACGGACAGTGCCATGCCGGCAGCAGCGGCGGTTGCCGCGGCCGTTCCAGAGGGATCGCTTCCTGCGGCTCCGGTTGCGGAGCAGGCCGTAGCTGCGCTGGCTGCGCCAGTCTCCCAGCCGGCCAATTCACCCGCTGTGCCTGACAGTGCGGCGACGCCAGCCAGTTCAACCGTACAAGCGGCGCCCGGCGGCATTGTGACGTTTCGCGCAAAGCAGGAGTCCTGGGTTGAGGTAACCGATGCCAAAGGGGCCGTTGTGCTGCGCCGCACCCTGGGCGCGGGTGAGGTTGCGGGCGCCTCCGGCGCATTGCCGCTGGCTGCTGTGGTCGGCCGGGCCGATGCAACCCAGGTGGAGGTGCGCGGGCGGGCATTTGACCTGACTTCAGTTTCCCGGGATAACGTGGCCCGGTTTGAGGTGAAATAGTGGAGCCTTGTCTTCCCATCGAGTCGGCTTTTCCGAAAGCACGGCGTTCCACCCAGGCGCTGGTTGCCTGGGGCTCGCACGTTGTCACCGTGGGCGGCGACGCGCCGGTACGCATCCAGTCCATGACCAACACGGACACCGTGGACGCCATTGGTACCGCCATTCAGGTCAAGGAGCTGGCGCTTGCCGGGTCCGAAATGGTCCGCATCACTGTGAATACCCCTGAGGCTGCGCAGGCCGTGCCCCACGTTCGGGAGCAACTCGATCGCATGGGCATCGATGTGCCGCTGATTGGCGACTTTCATTACAACGGCCATCGCCTGCTGACGGATTACCCGGCCTGTGCCGAGGCCTTGTCCAAATACCGCATCAACCCGGGTAACGTGGGCAAGGGCGACAAGCGCGACCGGCAATTCGGCCAGATGATTGAAGTCGCCATGCGCTGGAACAAGCCCGTGCGCATCGGGGTGAACTGGGGCAGCCTTGACCAGGAACTGCTGGCCAGTCTGATGGACGACAACAGTGCGCGCGCCATTCCCTGGGATGCCCGGCAGGTCATGTACGAGGCGCTGATCACCTCGGCCATCGATTCCGCCCGTCGTGCCGAGGAAATGGGCATGCGGCGCAACCAGATCATCCTGTCCTGCAAGGTGAGCGGGGTCCAGGATCTCATTTCGGTCTACCGCGAATTGGCCAAACGCAGCGACTACGCCCTTCACCTCGGCCTCACCGAGGCCGGCATGGGCACCAAAGGTACGGTGGCCTCGGCCACCGCGCTGTCGATTTTGCTGCAGGAAGGCATCGGCGACACGATACGCGTTTCCCTGACCCCCCAGCCCGGCGAGTCCCGTACCCAGGAAGTGGTGATTGCGTCGGAGATCATCCAGGCCCTGGGGCTGCGCAGCTTTGTGCCCAGCGTAACCGCCTGTCCGGGTTGCGGACGCACCACCAGCACCACCTTTCAGGAACTGGCCAAGCAGATTGATGACTTCCTGCGGGCCCAGATGCCGGTCTGGCGCGCGCAATACCCCGGTGTTGAAGGGCTCAAGGTCGCCGTTATGGGTTGTATCGTCAATGGCCCCGGTGAAAGCAAGCATGCTGACATCGGTATCAGCCTGCCTGGCTCGGGCGAGGCACCGGCTGCTCCGGTATTTATTGATGGCGAGAAAAGACTGACACTGCGTGGAGAGAACATTGCGCAGGAGTTCCGGGTCATCGTTGAAAACTATATTGAAAAACGTTTTGGCACGCAGGCCGTCGCCGAAACCGTGTGAATCCCATGTCTGAAAAAATGAATGCCGGCCAGACGGAGAAATCGCCCTTGGCCAAAATCGAAAAACTCACGGCCGTCAAGGGCATGAACGACATCTTGCCGCCGGATTCGGCGCGCTGGGAGTGGCTCGAAGACAAAGTCCGCACGCTGATGGGGCGCTATGCCTACCGTAATATCCGCACCCCCATTCTTGAGCACACGCAGCTGTTTGTGCGAGGGATTGGCGAGGTCACGGACATCGTCGAAAAGGAAATGTATTCCTTCGAAGACCGTGCGGACAAATATGGTGATCATGACCACCTCACCATGCGGCCTGAAAATACCGCCAGCGTTGTTCGTGCGGTCACCGAACACAACCTGCTCTATGAGGGCGGCAAGCGCCTCTACTATATGGGCCCGATGTTCCGTCGGGAGCGCCCGCAACGTGGCCGTTACCGCCAGTTTCATCAGATTGGCGCCGAAGCACTGGGTTTTGCCGGACCGGAAGTGGATGCCGAGCTGATTTTGCTGGCCGCGGCGCTCTGGAAGGAGCTGGGTCTGAGCGACTGGCGCCTGGAAATCAATAGCCTGGGTCAGCCCGATGAGCGTGCCCAGCACCGTGCCCAACTGATCGCCCACCTGGAGCAGCATGCCGACGTCCTGGACGAGGAAGCACGCCGGCGCCTGCACAGCAATCCGCTACGCATTCTTGACACCAAGAATCCGGCCATGCAAGCAGTGGTAGACAGCGCCCCCCGGCTGATCGACTTTCTGGGGTCCCAGTCGCTGGCGCATTTTGAGGGACTTAAAGCCATCCTCGATGCCAACGGCATCCCCTGGACCCTGAATCCCCGACTGGTGCGCGGGCTGGATTATTACAACCTCACGGTGTTCGAGTTTGTGACCGACCGGCTGGGTGCCCAGGGCACCATTTGCGCCGGGGGACGCTATGACTACCTGATTGAGCAGATGGGCGGCAAAGCCGCGCCGGCCGTGGGATGGGCCCTGGGCGTGGAGCGTGTGCTGGAGCTCATCAAGGAGCAGGGTGCCGCCGTCACGCCGCCGGTACCCGATGCCTATGCGGTGATTCCCGAGGCATCTGCCTTGCCCGTCGTTCTGCAAACCCTGCAGGCCTTGCGCGCGGCGGGGGTGAGTGTGCAGATGCACGCCGGTGCCAGCGCCGACGGCATGGGCAGCATGAAGTCCCAATTCAAAAAGGCCGATGGCAGCGGCGCGCGGTTTGCCCTTATTTTCGGTGCCGCCGAGCTGGCGCAGGGCCGCGTGGCCGTCAAACCGCTGCGGGGGGAAAAGGCTGATGCGGCGCAGGTGCAAACCCTGCAGCCACTGGACGACGTGTCCGCCTGGGTTCACGCCTTGCGCGCCTAGCCTTGCATTTCGCCCCCCTACAATCACCCCACCTCAATCCGCGCCGTTATCGGGCAGAACAAGCAGACTTTTATGGCAAAACATCTCGATTTGGAAGAGCAGGAACAGCTTGATGAACTCAAGCATTTCTGGAAGCAGTATGGCGACCTGATCACCTGGGGCCTGATCGCCGTGTTCGGCATTTTTGCGGCCTGGAACGGTTACCAGTACTGGCAGCGCAGCCAGGCTGCGCAGGCTTCCGTGATGTACGAGGAAATCGAGCGCGCTGTCCAGTCGGGCGATCAGGCCAGGATTGACCGTTCATTGGCGGACATGAAAGACCGCTTTGGCCGCACCACCTATGCCCAGCAAGCCGGTCTGCTCGCCGCCAGGGCCTATTACGACAAAGGCAACCTGGACGCTTCCCGCGCCGCCTTGACCGGGGTGGCCGAGAAGGCCTCCGACGAGGGTTATCAGGCCATTGCCCGGTTGCGACTTGCAGGTCTTTTGCTGGAAAAGAAAGCCTACGACGAAGCACTGCAGCAGCTGTCCGCTTCGTTCCCGAAAAATTTTGCGGCTCTGGCAGCCGACCGCCGCGGCGATATCCTGGCCGCCCAGGGCAAGAAAACCGAAGCCCGGGTGGAATATGAAAAAGCCTACAAGGGGCTCGACGAGCGTGCCGAGTACCGGCGCCTGGTGGAGGTCAAACTCAATGCGCTTGGCGTTGATCCCACCGCAGGTTCCACCAAACTGACAACGACCGCAGCCAATACCGAGGTGAAGAAATGATGATCCAGTCTTTTAGGCCTCTGGCCCAGATTTCCCGGCTGCCCCTGGCCATTGGTTTTGTAGCGCTGCTGGCTGGCTGCTTTGGCGGCGCCACCAAGCCCCAGCCGGCCGAACTGCAGCCGGTGACGGCACTGGTATCCGCTCGCCAGAGCTGGAACACCCGCATTGGGCAGGTCGATTTCCCTCTGGACGTTGCTGTTTCGGGCAATAGCGTTGCCGTTGCGAGTGGCGACGGTACTGTCGCCCTGTTGGACGCCTCCACCGGCCGTGAATTTTGGCGCGTGGCGCTCAATACGCCTGTTGCCGCGGGTGTGGGCAGCGACGGAAAGGTCCTGGCGGTAGTCACGAAGGCCAACGAAGTTGTTGCCCTGCAGGACGGGCGGGAAATCTGGCGCCAAAAGCTTAATGCGCAGGCCTTTACAGCCCCTTTTGTGGCCGGTGCGCGGGTGTTCGTCCTGGCGGCGGACCGGTCGGTCTCGGCCTTTGATGGCCAGACGGGGCGCAAGCTGTGGACGCAGCAGCGACCCAATGAACCGCTGGTCCTGCGCCAATCCGGCGTGATGCTGGCCGTTGGCGATATGCTGGTGGTGGGTCTTGCCGGCCGTCTGGCGGGCCTGAGCCCTGTCAACGGCAGTGTTCGATGGGAGGCGCCCATTGCTTCGCCACGCGGCATCAATGATGTCGAGCGCCTGGTTGATCTTGTGGGTCGTGTGAGCCGGGACGGCGACAATGTCTGCGCGCGGGCCTTCCAGGCCAGCATTGGCTGCGTCAATGCCGCGCGCGGCAGTCTTCTGTGGACCAAGCCAGCCAATGGCATGCAGGGTATTCATGGCGATGACCGCACGCTGTTTGGCACGGAGGCAGACGGTACGGTGATTGCCTGGCGGCGCACAGACGGCGAGCGAAGCTGGACCACAGACCGCCTGCGCTACCGCAGCCTGACGGCACCCCTGGTCGTTGGGCGTTCCGTGGCGATTGGTGACTTCAGCGGCTTTATCCATTTGTTGTCGCGTGAAGACGGCTCCCTGCTTAACCGCTTGCCGACCGATGGCTCGGCCATCGCCGCGGCTCCCGTGCTTGCGGGTAACACGCTGATCGCCGTGACCCATAACGGCGGCGTTTACGGCTTCAAGCCCGAGTAACCGAAAACGCGAAACCGCAACTTTCCAGAACCTGATCAATGAAACCTGTCATAGCGTTAGTCGGCCGCCCCAATGTGGGCAAGTCGACGATTTTCAACCGGCTGACCAAGACGCGGGATGCGATCGTGGCCGATTTCGCCGGGCTGACGCGTGACCGTCATTACGGCAACGGCAAGCTGGGCTCCCACGAGTACATCGTCATTGACACCGGCGGGTTTGAGCCTGACGCAGCGTCCGGCATATACAAGGAAATGGCCAAGCAGACTCGTCAGGCCGTTGCTGAGGCCGATGTGGTGATTTTCGTGGTTGATGCGCGTGCCGGTATCAGTGCGCAGGACCACGATATCGCCAACTTCCTGCGCAAGCTGGGCAAACCGACGGTGCTGACGGCCAACAAGGCGGAGGGCATGACGGAAGGGGTCCAGTTCTCCGAATTTTTTGAATTGGGCCTGGGGGAAGTGCTGCCGGTTTCGGCATCCCATGGCCAGGGCATGCGTTCCCTGGTCGACCTTGCCCTGGCACCGCTCAACCTCGCCGATCCTGGTGACGAAGCCGAGTCGCAGGATCCGTCGGTTATCCGGCTCGCCGTGGCGGGCCGTCCCAACGTGGGCAAATCGACGTTGATCAATACCTGGCTGGGGGAAGAGCGCCTGGTGGCATTTGACCTTCCCGGCACCACGCGGGACGCCATTTCCGTGCCATTTGAGCGCGACGGCCAGAAGTTTGAGCTGATTGACACCGCCGGCCTGCGCCGCAAGGGCAAGGTTTTTGAGGCCATAGAGAAGTTTTCCGTCGTCAAGACGCTTCAGGCGATTGAAAATGCAAATGTCGTGCTGCTGCTGCTCGACGCCACGCAAGGCGTGACCGACCAGGATGCGCATATCGCAGGCTATATCCTGGAAAGCGGCCGTGCGGTGGTGCTGGCCATCAACAAATGGGATGCGGTGGACGCCTACCAGCGGGAGACGCTGGAGCGGTCGATCGAAACCCGCCTTGCTTTCCTGAAATTTGCATCCATCCACAAGATTTCGGCGATCAAGCGCCAGGGATTGGCGCCGGTCTGGAAGTCAATTGTGCAGGCCCACGCTTCGGCCAACCGCAAGATGTCCACGCCGGTATTGACACGCCTGCTGCTCGAGGCTGTCCAGTTCCAGCAGCCGCAGCGTTCAGGCATGTTCCGCCCCAAGATGCGCTATGCGCACCAGGGGGGCATGAACCCGCCCATCATCATTATTCATGGCAATTCGCTGGAACATGTCACCGAGGCCTACAAACGCTATCTGGAAGGGCGGTTCCGCAAGGAGTTCGATCTGGTCGGCACGCCCATGCGCATCCAGATGAAAAGCTCGCACAACCCCTTCACGGACAAGGAATCGGCCTAGAACTACATACTTGGCTGTTGGGCTGTGGTAACGTAAGGCTCTATCAACTTTTGAACACGGAAAATATCGTGAGCAATAACAAAGGTCAGCTGCTGCAGGACCCGTTTCTCAACACCTTGCGTCGAGAGCATGTGCCTGTTTCAATTTATCTCGTCAACGGGATCAAATTGCAGGGCCAGATTGAGTCTTTCGATCAATATGTGGTTCTGCTTCGCAATACTGTGACCCAAATGGTCTACAAGCATGCGATCTCCACCATCGTTCCCGGTCGCGCTGTAAGTTTTGCGACCGGCGAATCCGAAGAAAGCCCCGCCAGCTGAGTTCCTACGATGCTCCGGTGAAAACACCAACTCTTGCCCTGCTGGTTGGGGTTGATCTGGGCTTGCCGAACTTTGATGCTGATCTGCAGGAACTGGGTTTGCTCGCGCAAACCGCAGGCCTGCAACCCGTTGCTCGTGTGACGTGCCGGCGAAAAGCCCCCGATGCCGCTCTGTTCATCGGTACCGGCAAAGCCGACGAGATCAAAATGCTCGCGCAGGATACCGGCGCGTCTGAAATCCTGTTCGACCAGTCGCTCAGTCCGGCCCAGCAACGCAATCTGGAGCGGCACCTGGAATTGCCGGTCAATGACCGTACCCTGCTGATACTGGAGATTTTTGCCCAGCGCGCGCGCAGCCACGAGGGCAAGCTTCAGGTCGAACTGGCACGGCTGCAGTACGTCTCAACGCGCCTCGTGCGCCGCTGGTCCCACCTGGAGCGCCAGACCGGCGGAGCGGGTGTGCGCGGCGGCCCGGGTGAGAAGCAGATCGAGCTTGACAAGCGCATGATCGGCGACGCCATCAAGCGCACCAAAGAGCGCCTGGGCAAAGTCAAGAAGCAGCGGCAAACGCAGCGAAAGCAGCGGGAGCGGCGCAACTCATTCACGATCTCGCTGGTCGGCTATACCAATGCCGGCAAGTCCACGTTGTTCAATGCGCTGGTCAAGGCGCGTGCCTATGCTGCCGACCAGCTTTTTGCCACCCTTGATACCACGACGAGACAGCTGTACCTGGGTGACACCGCACGTTCGGTCTCCCTGTCTGACACGGTAGGTTTCATCCGGGATTTGCCACACGGTCTGATCGACGCGTTTGCCGCTACATTGCAGGAAGCTGCGGACGCGGACCTGCTGCTGCATGTGGTGGATGGATCGAACCCCGACTATCTGGAACAAATTGAGCAGGTGCAACGGGTTCTGGCCGAGATTGGTGCGGCTGACGTGCCGCAGATTCTCGTGTTCAACAAGCTGGACGCTGTAGGAGCAGTCAACTTGCCCCTGTCCTTGCGCGACATGTTCGAGCTCAGGGATGCATTTGAGGGGGCGAGCCGGAGCGTGGATCGGGTATTTGTCAGCGCCCTGACGGGTGAAGGTCTGCCGTTGCTGCGGGAGCTTCTGGCCAGTCATGCGGCAAGCGTGGTGAGCGGGGAAATTCTCCAAACGGCCGACGACCTTGCCTGAGCGGGCAATTTCATTAGGCACAATGTCGGTGTAGTCAAAAAAGAAGTGAGTTTGATCCCATGAACCTGAATCCCGTGCTGCAGACGTTGACGACCTTGCCAGGTCGGTTGAAACAACGTGCCCAAGGCATGTTTAATCTCAACGATCCACGTTGGGGCCGAGACGATGACAAGCCGTCGTCCGATGAGACCAAGCCAGAAATGCCTCGTGACGACAAGCAGCCTTCCAAGCCAGTTCGACCACAAGGTCAGGGCCCCAATCAGGGACCGCCTGACCTGGATGAACTGTGGCGCGATTTCAATCGCAAGCTCGGCGGGCTTTTTGGCGGCGCGAAAAGTGGCGGCAAGCGGGGCGGCTTTGGCGGCGGAAATAACGGTGGCAATGACGGCAATGGTGGCGGCTTTCAGCCCGACATGAAAAGCGCAGGCATCGGCGCGGGGCTGATCGCCGCGGTGGCCGTGCTAATCTGGCTGGGTACCGGGTTTTTCATTGTGCAGGAGGGCCAGCAGGCCGTCATTACCCAGTTCGGCAAGTACCACTCGACCGTGGGGGCCGGTTTCAACTGGCGTCTCCCGTACCCTGTGCAACGCCATGAAATGGTCGTGGTCACCCAGATCCGGTCGGTCGATGTAGGTCGTGACACCATCATCAAGGCGACGGGCCTTCGCGACTCGGCCATGCTGACCGAGGACGAGAACATTGTCGAAATCAAATTCGCCGTCCAGTACCGTTTGAGTGATGCGCGTGCCTACCTGTTTGAGAGCAAGGACCCCGCCAGCGCCGTGGTGCAGGCCGCAGAATCGGCCGTGCGCGAAGTGGTGGGAAAAATGAAAATGGATTCGGCGCTCGCAGAAGAGCGCGATCAGATCGGCCCCCGGGTGCGTATCCTGATGCAGACCATCCTGGACCGCTACAAAGTGGGGGTTGAAGTCGTGGGTATCAATCTCCAGCAAAGCGGTGCGCGTCCTCCCGAGCAGGTCCAGGCCGCATTTGATGATGTGCTCAGGGCGGGTCAGGAGCGCGAGCGCTCCAAGAACGAAGCTCAGGCCTATGCCAATGATGTGATTCCCCGCGCAGTGGGTTCAGCTTCGCGTCTCAAAGAGGAATCGGAAGCTTACAAGGCGCGAATTGTGGCGCAGGCCCAGGGTGATGCCCAGCGTTTCCGCTCGGTACTCACCGAATACCAGAAGGCGCCCCAGGTCACCCGCGATCGCATGTACCTGGATGCCATGCAGCAGGTCTACACCAATGTCACCAAGGTGCTGGTGGAGTCCCGCCAGGGCTCCAACCTGCTCTATCTTCCGCTCGACAAAATCATGCAGATGACAGCGCAGGGTGGTGCAGCGGCAGGCGCCGATATCCCGCTACTGCCGGGCAGTGGTACGGCACCGCCCGCTGTGGCCCCTTCGCCGTCGGGTGGCAGCTTGCCCCTGGATGCCCGTTCACGCGATGCTTCCCGCACCCGCGACCGTGAAACACGCTAAGGAAGAAAAACGTGAATAGAGTTGGATTTTTCGTATCTTCATTGCTGGTGGTGCTGGCGCTGCTGAGTTCCACCCTGTTTGTCGTCGACCAGCGTCAGTTTGGCGTGGTCTATGCGCTGGGTCAGATCAAGGAGGTCATTACCGACCCCGGGCTTCATGCCAAGCTGCCACCGCCATTCCAGAATGTGTCGTACATCGACAAACGTCTGCTGGTGCTCGACAGCGTCGATGCCGAGCCGATGCTGACCGCCGAGAAGCAGCGCGTGGTGATTGACTGGTACGTTCGCTGGCGCATCACGCAGCCTACCGAATACATCCGCAATGTCGGCCTGGATGAAAAGGCCGGCGCCAACCAGTTGAGCCGCGTGGTGCGCAATGCGTTTCAGGAAGAAATCAACAAACGCACGGTCAAGGATTTGCTGTCGCTCAAACGCGAGGCCCTGATGGCTGACGTCAAGCGCGAGGTGCTGCAGGTGGTGCAGGGCGCCAAGCCCTGGGGTGTGGACGTGGTCGATGTTCGCATCACCCGCGTCGACTACGTAGAAGCCATCACCGACTCGGTTTACAAGCGCATGGTGGCTGAGCGCCAGCGCGTGGCCAATGAGTTGCGCTCAACGGGTGCAGCCGAAGGTGAAAAGATCCGCGCCGATGCCGACAGGCAGCGTGAAGTTGCGGTTGCCAATGCCTACCGCGACGCGCAGAAGGTCAAAGGTGAGGGCGATGCGGAAGCGGCCCGAACTTACGCGGAATCCTTTGGCCGTGATCCACAGTTTGCCCAGTTCTATCGCAGCCTGGACGCATACAAGGCCAGCTTCGGCAAGAAAAACGACGTGATGGTGCTCGACCCATCCTCCGAATTTTTCAAGGCCATGCGCGGATCGGGTAGTGGCGCAGCGGCGCCCGCCAAAAAATAAGTCAGCGTGGACGGCGATACCTTCTGGCAGGCGCTGGCCCTGATGCTGGTGATCGAAGGGCTGTTGCCGCTGATCTCGCCGTCTGGCTGGCGCGGCATGTTTGAACAGATACTCCGGCTGGGCAACGGGCAGATCCGTTTTTTCGGACTTTGCAGTATCGGTGCCGGGTTGATCCTGCTGGCGGTGCTGGCCTGACGGCGTGCTGCCAGCGTGTGCGGGCTGAGGTGCTTATTTGCACCCGGCAACCCTCTCTTGCCGCCCGCGGCCCAAAACCGGCCTCCAAGCCCGGTAAAATCTGGTTTTTAACAGCCCACGAAAATTACAATGTCCGCCTGGTTGTCATCATGGCAATTGCCCGATCAAATTGCCGATGTCCTGCCCTCCGAGGCGCGCCACATCGAAGAGCTGCGCCGCCTGTTTCTCGACACCGCCCGCAGCTATGGCTATGAGTTGGTCATGCCGCCTCTGCTGGAGCATCTCGAGTCGCTGCTCACCGGCACCGGCGAGGCGCTGGATCTGCAGACCTTCAAGCTTGTCGACCAGCTCTCGGGCCGTACTCTGGGGTTGCGGGCTGACACCACGCCGCAGGTCGCCCGTATTGATGCGCACCTGCTCAACCGCAGTGGCGTAGCCCGCCTGTGTTATTGCGGCCCGGTGCTGCATACCCGTGCCGACCGCCCCCATGCCACCCGGGAGCCTTTGCAGTTCGGGGCTGAAATATATGGCCATGGCGGGCTGGAAGCCGACCTGGAGGCACAGTTGCTGGCGCTGGAGGGCCTCAAGGCTGCGGGTGTGACCGCGTTGAGTGTTGACATGGCCGATGCCCGCATTGTCAACAGCCTGCTGGCTAGCGCCGCCGTGAATGCCAAAACCCTGGCGCTTATTCATGCTGCGCTCGCAGCCAAGGACGCCAGCGAACTCAACAGCCTGACGGCCAGCTTGAGGGGTAGCCTTTCCGCTGCGGCATGTGACGCTCTGAAAGCGTTGTTGCAGCTTTACGGCGATGAAAAAGTCCTGCTGGAGGCTGAAAAAGTCCTCTCATCCTGGCCCGAGGCACAAAACGCGCTGCAAAATTTGAATTGGCTGGCCGCGCACGTGGGTGATGTCAAGGTCAGTTTTGACCTGGCCGATTTGCGAGGCTACGCCTATTACAGCGGTACCCGTTTTGCCATCTATGGGCAGGGCGCCGAGTTGGCGCGTGGCGGCCGTTATGACGAGGTCGGTGCGGTGTTTGGCCGTAACCGTCCGGCCGTCGGCTTCAGTCTGGATCTCAAGGAACTGGTCAGCGTGCTGCCGCCCCGGCCGCTCAGGGCTGCCATTCGTGCGCCATGGGGGGAAGATGCCGGCCTGCGCGCTGCCATCGCCCGCCTCCGGGCCGGGGGTGAAACGGTGGCCTGCGTGCTTCCGGGCCATGAACATGAGGTCAATGAATTTGACTGCGACCGCGAACTGGCCCATGTGGCCGGCCAATGGGTGGTCCAGCCCCTGAAAAAGGCGGCCTGAAGCCGGGCCTCAGGCCGGCCTTCAACGCTGTTTTCCCCAACGAATCCTTAACGAGAAATTGAAGATGACATATAAACCAACCGTAGCCGCGGGCCGCAATGTTGTGGTCGTGGGCACCCAGTGGGGCGACGAAGGCAAGGGCAAGCTGGTCGACTGGCTCACCGAAATGTCCCAAGGTGTGGTGCGCTTTCAGGGAGGCCACAATGCCGGCCATACACTGGTCATCAACGGCATCAAGACCGCTTTGCACCTGATTCCCAGCGGCATCATGCGTCCTGGTGTGAAATGCTATATCGGCAACGGCGTGGTGCTCTCGGCGGCCAAGCTGTTTGAAGAAATTGAAGGGCTGGAAAAAGCCGGCGTGGAAGTGCGCTCACGCCTGCGCATCAGCGAAGCCTGCCCGCTGATCCTGCCTTTTCATGCTGCGCTAGACATTGCCCGCGAGGCCTACCGCGAAAAGGGCGGTACCGCCAGGATAGGCACGACCGGCCGCGGTATTGGCCCGGCCTACGAAGACAAAATCGCGCGCCGTGCCCTGCGCGTGCAGGACCTCAAATACCCCGAGCGTTTTGCCGCCAAGCTGCGCGAGTTGCTGGATTTGCACAACTTTGTACTGACCGGTTATTTGCACGCGCCGGCGATTGATTTTGATACCGTGTATGCCGAAGCCATGCGGCACGCCGAACTTCTCAAGCCAATGATGGCGGATGTCTCGCGCGAGCTCAACGATGCGAACCGCGAAGGTGCCAATCTGCTGTTCGAGGGCGCGCAGGGCACCCTGCTCGATGTGGACCACGGCACCTATCCCTACGTGACATCCAGCAACTGCGTGGCGGGCAATGCCGCTGCCGGCGCGGGCGTGGGCCCGGGCATGCTGCATTACATCCTGGGCATTACCAAGGCTTATTGCACGCGCGTGGGCGGCGGGCCTTTCCCGACCGAGCTGGATTGGGAAACGCCGGACACCGTGGGCTACCACCTCAGCACCGTGGGCGCCGAAAAAGGCGTGACCACTGGTCGTAGTCGACGCTGCGGGTGGTTTGACGCGGCGCTGCTCAAACGCTCCGCCCAGGTCAACGGCCTGTCGGGCCTGTGTATCACCAAGCTTGACGTGCTCGACGGCATCGCCGAGCTCAAGCTGTGCACCGGCTATGAACTTGATGGCCACATCACCGACATCCTGCCCATGGGCGCCGAAGACATCGAGCGGTGCAAGCCCATTTATGAAACCCTGCCGGGCTGGAGCCAGAGCACCGTGGGCGTCACGCAATACGACCAGCTGCCGGCTGCGGCGCAGAAATATCTCCACCGGATCGAAGAGGTAACCGGCGTGCCGATTGACATGATTTCCACCAGCCCGGATCGCGACCATACCATTCTGCTGCGCAATCCCTACGCCGCCTGACCCCGGTATTTTTGAATCAAAAACAGGTGCCCGGACCATGCATTGCGGGCGCCTTGCTATTAAATCAGGAGCAAACCCATGTTGACCGAAGACGGCAAACATCTGTATGTCAGCTATGACGAATATCACAACCTGATTGAAAAACTGGCGATCAAGATTCATCAGTCGGAGTGGCAGTTCGACACCATCCTGTGCCTGGCCCGCGGTGGCATGCGGCCGGGCGACATTCTTTCGCGAATTTTTGACAAGCCACTGGCCATCATGTCGACCAGTTCCTACCGCGCCGACGCCGGCACCGTGCAGGGCAAGCTCGACATCGCGCGCTATATCACCACGCCAAAGGGCGAAATTGCCGGCAAGGTATTGCTGGTGGATGATCTGGCCGATTCGGGCTACACCCTGAATGCGGTGATCCAGCAGCTGCGCACCAACTACAAACCTATCACCGAGCTGCGTAGCGCGGTGATCTGGACCAAGGGCGTTTCCACCTTCCAGCCCGACTACTCAGTGGAGTCGCTGCCGACCAATCCCTGGATTCACCAGCCGTTTGAAGGCTACGACTCGCTCACACCGGCGCAACTGATGGCCAAGTGGAAAATCTGATGGGCCTCCACGTTTTTCGCTTCGTGTGATACGGGCCCCCCGAGGGGGCTAATTTTCCTTGGGACGGCCCGGCGGAAAATTGCGGCCATTTATCGATGTGCAAGCGGCGCTGTTCCCCAGGCTCACGGCCAGGGTACGGCCACCGCCTGTCGGGGCATGCCGTTAACATCGGCGCATGAGCGATCCATCTACCCAACTAATCCATCACCCCTACAGCCCACCGGCGGGCTTTGAGGCCGTTGCACCGGGGGTGCACAAGGCCTCCACGGTGATCTTTCCCAGCGTTGCGGCGCTGCGCAACCGCGACTGGAAACACAAGACGGGCTATACCTACGGCCTGCACGGTACCCCCACCACCTTCACGCTGGAAGAGCGCATTGCCACCCTGGAGGGCGGCAAGTTCTGCACCCTGGTGCCCAGCGGCCTGGCTGCCGTGGTGCTGGTGGACATGGCCCTGCTGAAGTCCGGTGATGAAGTGCTGATTCCCGACAACGCCTATGGCCCCAACAAGGCATTTGCGCAAACTGAACTCCTGGCCTGGGGGATCAATTTCCAGTTTTATGACGCCATGAACCCGGCCGATCTAGCCGCCAAATTGAGCCGCAAAACGCGGCTGGTCTGGCTGGAAGCCCCGGGCTCCATCACGCTGGAGTTCCCGGACCTTCCGGCGCTGGCTGCTGTGGTCAAGGCGCACAACCAGTCTGGCAACAGTGCCCATCCATCGGGCACCGTTACCGCGCTGGACAACACCTGGGGCGCAGGCCTGGCGTTCAACGCTTTCGGGCTCGGTGCGGACATCTCCGTACAGGCCCTCACCAAATACCCCAGCGGTGGCGCGGACGTGCTGATGGGTTCAGTGGTCACCAACGACGAAGCCCTGCACCATCTGGTTCATTTATGCCACATGCGCGTCGGCTATGGCGTGAGCGGCAATGATGCCGAACTGGTGTTGCGCGGCTTGAACAGCATGGCCTTGCGCTACGCCGCACAAGATGCCACCACGCAACTGCTGGCGGTCTGGCTGCAGGCCCAGCCGCAAATCGCCGCCGTGCTGCATCCCGCATTGCCAGGATCGCCCGGACATGACACATGGAAACGCGATTGCACAGGCGCGGCCTGCCTGCTCAGCGCCGTGTTCAAGCCCGAGTTCACACAGGAGCGGATCGACCGTTTTTGCGACAGTCTCCAGCTGTTCAAGCTGGGCTACAGCTGGGCCGGGCCCATGAGCCTGTGCGTGCCTTATGACGTGCCAGCCATGCGTCGCACGCCCTGGTCGCATCGGGGTGGTTTGGTACGTTTTTCGATCGGCCTGGAGTCTGTGGCCGACCTGCGGGCAGACCTGGCTCAGGCGCTCCTGATCGCTTGATTCGGGCCTGCTGAGAACTTGATGAGGCCCTGACGGCGATGCAGTACAGTAAGGGTTAATCATTCACGAAAGCACGCTGTGGCAACTCCTAATTATTCCTACGAAAAACGCCAGAAAGAGCTTGCGAAAAAACGTAAAAAAGAAGAAAAACTCAAGCGCAAGGCTGAAGGCAAGCCTGATGACGCGGCAGACGAGGGTGAGCAGACCCCAGACACGCAGGCCGACGGCCAGCCCGGTTTGCCGCCAACTGAGTCATCGACCTGATTTTGAGGCACCAGCTGCTCCGGGCATAAGCATAGAAGCACCGATCCTTTCGAGCCGCATCCATCCGCCCCTGGGTTGACCCCAACACATCAACGGGTCCCCTGCCGACATGGCCCGTCATCCATGCACCCGGCACAGACCCCCTATCACGCTAGGTCACGCTATAACCTGCTGCCGAAGCATTCGCAAGTTATTGCATAACGCCGCCGTGTCGCATCGCGAAATGGGGCTGGAAATACTGGGTGAATTCTTCCAACCATTTTTGAAGGCGCAAAAAAAGCAGGCCCGGCTGTCGATCAGTGCGGCTTGCCGAGTCAAAAACCATAGCTGTACATGACCTTTTGACGGGGCTAAAGGTCAATTTGATGCTTCTTTTCCGCAGTCAGGACGTCTTTCCGTGAGCCAGCATTGGCTTCTTGCCGCCTTCCGCCTGCCTACCCTGGACTCAAAATGTTTCACCCGCCGCGGGTTTTGGGCATTTTCTCCTGCAAAAAAGCATCCCATGCTCGGGTAACATTGCAGGCCGTGCACTGCGCGCCAGGCAGTGCGAGCGCCCCGTCAAGCGCTATAAGAATCAACGACTTAGCTAAACGCTCAAGAAAACAGGGACTGCCGTGCGTCTCAATTCGATCAAGTTATCAGGGTTTAAATCGTTCGCGGAGCCCACCAATTTCGTGTTGCCGGGGCAACTGGTCGGTGTGGTGGGGCCCAATGGCTGCGGTAAATCCAACATCATGGACGCGGTGCGTTGGGTGTTGGGGGAAAGCAAGGCCTCCGAGCTGCGCGGCGAGTCCATGCAGGACGTCATTTTCAATGGCACCAACACGCGCAAGCCAGCCAGCCGCTCCAGTGTGGAGTTGGTGTTTGACAATGCCGATCACCGGGCTGGTGGCCAGTGGGGTCAGTTTGCCGAGATCGCCGTCAAGCGTGTCCTGACGCGCGACGGCACCTCGAGCTATTACATCAACAACCAGCCGGTACGCCGCCGTGATGTGCAGGACGTGTTCCTGGGGACCGGCCTCGGCCCGCGGGCTTACGCCATCATTGGCCAGGGCACGATCAGCCGCATCATCGAGTCCAAGCCGGAAGAGTTGCGCCTCTTTCTGGAGGAAGCCGCAGGCGTATCGAAATACAAGGAACGCCGCCGGGAGACCGCCAACCGGCTGTCGGATACGCGGGAAAACCTGACGCGGGTAGAAGACATCCTGCGCGAGCTCAATGCCAACCTCGACCGGCTGGAAAAGCAGGCCGAAGTGGCCATGCGCTACAACACCCTGCAGGCTGACAGCACCCTCAAACAGCATCAGCTGTGGTTTTTGAAGCGTGCCGAGAGCCAGGCCGATCAGGCCCGGGTCAAGGTGGATTCCGAGAAGGCGGTGAACGATCTCGAAAGTCGCGTTGCCGACCTGCGCCATATCGAAGCCGACCTCGAAACCATTCGCCAGGCACACTATGCCGCGGGCGACCAGGTCAATCAGGCGCAGGGCAAACTTTATGAGGCCAGCGCGGAAGTCGGGCGGTTGGAAGCTGAAATCCGCTTTGTGGTCGATGGCCGGCTGCGCGTCGAGCAGCGTCTGGCCCAGCTCAAGGAGCAGACCGCCCAATGGGCGACGCGCCAGGAAGACGCCGCAGCCGAGACGGAGAGCCTGGCAGCCCAGGCCATCGAAGCCGAAGAAAAAGCCGAGCTGCTGGTGGCGCAAACTGAAGAGCACCAAACCCAGCTGCCGGCACTTGAAGAAGCGCTGCGCCAGGCCCAGGCCAAATCCAACGAGCAGCGCACCGGTGTGGCCCAGGTCCAGCAGCAGATTCAGGTGCTGGCCGCCGACCAGCGCAACATTGAAGAGCAATCGCGCACGCTGGCCTTGCGCCATGAGCGCTTGACGGCCGACCGCAACGCGCTCAATGCTCCCGATGAAGCGCGCCTGGCGAACCTCACTGCGCAATTCAGCGGCGCACAAGAGGCACAGGCGGAATCCGAGGCACGCCTGCATGAGTTGACCGAAACCGTGCCGCAGCTTGACGAGGAACGGCGCACCCTGCAGCAGACCGTTAACACCGAGTCGGCCAAACGCGCCGACCTGTCCGCCCGCATGGAGGCGCTCAAAGCCCTGCAGGAAAAAGTCAAAACCGATGGCAAGCTCAAGCCATGGCTGGAAAAGCACGGTTTGGGCAGTCTGCAAGGCCTGTGGAGCCGTATTCATATTGAGCAGGGCTGGGAGAACGCCCTGGAAGCCGCATTGCGCGAGCGCCTGGGTGCGCTCGAAGTCAGCCGCCTGGACATGGTGCGCGGCTTTGCGGGCACCGATGGCCGCGGTGACGGTGAAGGGCCGCCGGCCAAACTCTCGTTTTATACGGCGCCCCATGCCGCGGTGCCCGCCCGCTCCAATCCATCCGTCAGCCTCAAGCCCCTGGCCGATCTGCTTCGCCTGAACGATGCCGGCCAGTCGGCGCTGCTGGGTGACTGGCTGCACGGCTGCTACACCACGCAAAACCTGGACGAAGCCTTGGCGGCTCGCGACAAGCTGGATGCAGGCGAAGTGATTTACGTCAGGAGCGGCCACGCCGTCACGCAGCACAGCGTCAGTTTTTATGCACAGGATTCCGAGCAGGCCGGTTTGCTGGCCCGCGCGCAGGAAATCGAAAACCTCGACAAGCAGCTCAAGGCCCAGGCCCTGATCAGCGATGAAGCCAGAAGCGCGCTGGTACGCGCTGAAGCCACATATGCGGATGCCGCCCAGCGGCTGGTCACGGCACGCCGTGAAGCGGCCGAAGGCCAGAGCCGTGCCCACGAACTGCAGGTGGAAGTGTTGCGCCTCACGCAACTGGCCGAGCAAACCCGTGCCCGCAGCGAGCAGATCCAGGCAGACATGGCGGAAATTGAGGCCCAGCTCGGTGAGCTGCAGGAGCGCAAGGTCACGGCCGAGGCCCGCTTTGAGGAGCTCGACATGCAACTGGCCGACAGCCAGGAGCGTCATGCCCAGTTCGATGACCGGGTGATCGACACCGAGCGCAAACTGGGTGAGTCACGCGAGCAGCAACGCACGCTGGAGCGCCAGGCGCAGGAAGCGCAATTTGCCCTGCGCAGCCTGGCTTCACGGCGCGAAGAGCTGGCCCGTTCCATTGCCATTGCCACCCAGCAGGCCGCGTCGATTGCAACCGAAGAAGAGCGTGCGAAAGAAGAGTTGTCCCGCCTGACCGATGCAGCGGCGCAGGCCGGCTTGCAGAGCGCGTTGAGCGTCAAGCTGGAACGCGAAGCCGACCTTGGCGCCAAACGCAGCCAGTATGACGACCTGACGAACAAGCTGCGCGCCAGCGACGAGCGCCGCCTACAGCTTGAGCGGGAACTCGATCCTTTGCGCCAGCGCATCACGGAGTTCCAGCTCAAGGAACAGGCCGCACGCCTGGGCTTTGAACAATACGAACAACTGCTGAACGATGCACAGGCTGACCTGGTGGCAGTGGAGCAGTCCATTCAGGCTGGCAATGTGCGCCTGACCGGCCTGCAGGGCGAGATTGACCGCCTTCACCGGGAAATCCAGTCCCTGGGTGCCGTCAATCTCGCTGCGCTGGACGAGTTGAGCGCGGCCCGTGAGCGAAAACAGTTCCTGGATGCGCAGTCCGCTGACCTCAACGAGGCCATGGGCACGCTGGAAGATGCGATTAAAAAAATCGATATGGAAACGCGCGATCTGCTGGCGAGTACGTTTGAAACCGTCAACACCCATTTCGGCAAGATGTTCCCCGAACTGTTTGGCGGTGGTAACGCACGTCTGGTCATGACCGGCGAAGAAATCCTCGACGCCGGTGTGCAGGTGTTGGCCCAGCCGCCCGGCAAGAAAAATCAGACGATTCACCTGCTCTCGGGCGGTGAAAAAGCGCTGACGGCCATCGCCCTGGTGTTTGCGATCTTCCAGCTCAATCCCGCACCGTTCTGCCTGCTGGACGAGGTCGACGCGCCGTTGGACGACGCCAACACCGAGCGCTACGCCAAGCTGGTGAGCTCCATGAGCAAGGAAACGCAGTTCCTCTTCATCAGCCATAACAAGATCGCCATGGAAATGGCCGAGCAGCTGATCGGCGTCACCATGCAGGAGCAGGGCGTTTCGCGCATCGTGGCGGTGGACATGGAAGCGGCACTCGGATTCTCCGAGATCGCAGCATGAGCACCATCGGTTTGCCCCCACGAAAATCAGCCCTTGCCGGCGGGAAGCGCACCGCCCCCCTCCCACCTGGGCGGGATGGAGCGGGCGGTGCGGGGGCGCGTCTCGCATGAGCACACTCCAGGTCAGTTTGGCGGTGGTGGGCGGCTTGGTGCTGGCAGGCGTGGTGGCTCACAGCGCCTGGTCGTCGCGCAGAAACCTGCCCAAGCGGGCCACACCACCCGTGCCTCCCGCACAGGAGCCCGCACCGCATCAGGCGCCAATGCAGGCACCCACTACAGCGCCTGACGTACTGGCCGAGCGACAGGAGCCCAGCTTTGATACAGATGTGGATGGCGACTCTGGCCTGCCCTCCCTGGCGAGCCTCACCACGCCCGACAGAAAACCCGGTCTGGACGTACTGATCGACGCAGTGGCGCCGGTGGTGGTTGAGTCGGTGGTGTCGGGTGACGCTGCGTTGGCCGCCATGCCCAGCACTCGCCGTGTCGGCAGCAAACCCTTCGGGGTGGAGGGCCTCAGCGTGACTACTGGCGAGTGGGAATTCCCGACCGCCGGTCATCGCTACAGCGCCTTTCAGTGCGGCGTGCAGTTGGCCAACCGAACCGGTGCGCTCAACCAGATTGAGTACTCCGAATTTGTCATGAAGGCGCAGGCCTTTGCCGACGCCATTGGGGGGGAGCCGGAATTTCCGGAAATGCTCGACGAGGTTGCACGTGCCAGGGAACTGGACCAGTTCGCCAGCGGGCACGATGCCCAGTTGAGCTTCACCCTGCGCGCCATTCACACAGCCTGGAGCCCCGGTTATGTGCAGCAAAGCGCCGCAAGGCTCGGTTTTGTAGCCGGCTCCATCCCGGGCCGCATGGTGCTGCCCGCCAGTCAGCCGGGCCATGCGCCGATTCTGGGCCTGGCCTTCGATACGCAGGCCGCCATGGCGGACGACCCCGAACAAACGGCGTTGCGCGAGCTCACGCTGTCCCTGGACGTGCCGCAAGTCCTGCGCTCCGAGCAGCCGTTTGCGCGCATGTGCGAGGTCGCCATGGCCCTGGCCGCCAGCATGGATGGCGTGATCATCGACGACAACGGCAACCTCATCCGGCCAGAAGCGATGGACGTGATCCATGCCGACCTGGAGCAGCTCTATGACACGCTGGACGGCCGCGACCTGTCGGCCGGCTCTGTGCTGGGCAGGCGTCTGTTTTCCTGACTTTCCCGGGCTTGCCGCTCACTTTTGATTTTTTTCATGGCCACCAAAGACCTGTTTGCGCAGCCGGAGCCTTCGCGGCCGCCGGCGTCCCCTGCCGAGCGCATGGCCGCCTTGCGCGCTGAACTTCACGCTCATGCGCATCGCTATTACGTCCTGGACGAACCCACCATTCCCGACAGCGAGTACGACAGGCTGTTCAAGGAGTTGCAGGACCTGGAAGCGGCATACCCGGAGTCGCTGACATCGGATTCCCCGACGCAGCGCGTGGGCGGCAAGCCGCTTGACCAGTTTGCCAGCGTGCGCCACAAGGTGCCCATGCTCAGCATTCGCACGGAGACGGACACAGAGGCCACCGGCGCGCAAAATTTCGACACCCGCGTGCGCAAGGAACTGGGGCTGACGGAGTCGGATCCGCCGGTCGAGTATGTGGCTGAGTTGAAGTTTGACGGGCTGGCCATGAGCTTGCGTTATGAGCACGGTGTGCTGGTGCAGGCTGCCACCCGCGGCGACGGTGAGGTCGGGGAAGAGGTGACGCAGAACATCCGCACCCTCAGGCAGATTCCGCTCAAGCTGCCGTCTGACGCACCGCCTGTGCTGGAAGTGCGGGGTGAGGTCTACATGCGCCGCCCCGATTTCGAGGCCTTGAATGACAAACAGCGCGAGAAAATAGCTGCGGGTGTCAAAGGGGAAAAAACCTTTGTGAATCCACGCAACGCCGCCGCCGGTGCGGTGCGCCAGCTGGACCCAGCTATCGCCGCACGGCGCCCGCTGAGCTTTTTTGCCTATGGTGTGGGCGAGGTTGTGCTGGAGGCCGAACACATCGACCCGAAGAACCCCTGGGTTGCTACCCATATGGAGCTTCTGCAAACGCTGAAGTCATGGGGTTTTCCAGTGGCCGCCCAGACCAGGCTTGCGCATGGTGCGCCTGAATTGATAGCGTTTCACCAGGCCATGGGCAAGCAGCGCGACAGCCTGCCTTACGACATTGATGGCGTGGTGTACAAGGTCAACAGCCTGGCGTTGCAGAAAAGGATGGGATTTGTCAGCCGGGAACCGCGCTGGGCCGTGGCCCACAAATACCCGGCGCAGGAACAGCTCACCACCGTGCTGGGTATTGAGGTGCAGGTCGGGCGCACGGGCAAATTGACGCCGGTGGCCAAGCTGGCACCGGTCTTTGTCGGTGGCGTTACCGTGACCAATGCCACCCTGCACAACGAAGACGAGGCGCGTCGCAAGGATGTGCGGGTGGGCGACACCGTGATTGTCCGCCGTGCCGGCGACGTGATCCCCGAGGTTGTCAGCGTGCTGCCCGACAAGCGATTGCAGGGCGCACCGATGTTCACAATGCCGCGCCAATGTCCGGTCTGCGGCTCCGATGCGGTGCGCGAAGAGGGCGAAGCCGACTACCGTTGCACCGGCGGGCTTTTTTGCGGCGCACAGCGCAAGGAGGCCATCCTGCACTACGCGCACCGGCGCGCCGTCGAGGTTGAAGGCCTGGGTGACAAGCTGGTTGAGCAATTGGTGGACGCCCATGTGATTCGCACGCTGCCCGACCTTTACAAACTGGGCCTCACGGCGTTGGCCGGCCTGGATCGCATGGCCGACAAATCGGCCAATAACCTGCTCAAGGCGCTGGAAAAATCCAAGCAGACCACCTTGCCGCGCTTCCTGTTCGGCCTGGGTATCCGCCACGTGGGTGAGGCTACCGCCAAAGAGCTGGCACGCCATTTTGGCAAGCTGGACGCCATCATGGATGCCACGGAAGAGCAGTTGCTGGGTGTCAGCGATGTCGGCTCCATCGTTGCCCAGAGCATACGCACCTTTTTTGACCAGCCGCACAACCGTGAGGTGGTCGAGCAGCTGCGCGCCTGCGGCGTTCACTGGGAGGAGGGCGAACCTGCTGCAGTCACCCCTAAACCGCTTTCCGGGAAAACCTTTGTGATTACCGGTACCTTGCCCACCCTTAGCCGGGACGAAGCCAAGGACAAGGTGGAGGCCGCCGGTGGCAAGGTGACCGGCTCGGTCAGCAAAAAGACGGATTATGTTGTGGCGGGTACCGAGGCTGGCAGCAAACTGCTCAAGGCGCAGGAACTCGGTATTGCCGTGATGGATGAAGGGGCATTGATGCAGCTGCTGGCTTCTGCTGAAGCCGGATAAAGCGAAATTTGTCTCAGCGTTGTCTCTGTGGCCATGCCGTAGCCATAAGTGACTCCTGTCGCTTACAGATCATTACAGAGCTTTGCAAACCCGACGTCACGCCAAGTGGGGCACTGATACGTTAAAAGCTCAGAACAGGAGCTTTTCATGAACTACATCCGTTTATCCGGCTTGCTGGCAACCGCCGGCGTGGCTGCCTTGCTGTCCGGCTGCGTGGTCGCTCCGGTTGGCTATCGTCCTTATGCCACCTACCCTGACGCGTCTGTGTATGTCGAGACCGCGCCGGTTGTCGTGGTGCCTGCACCGTACTACGGCTACCGCGGCTACCGGGGTTATCGGCACTGGCGTTGAGCAGGTTGCCGCGCGGTCACACCGGCAGCATTGCAATTAAACCGGAGTTGGCAATGCGCCAACCCGTCAAGCGCGCGTAAGTTCGCCAGCCCCGCGATAATGGGGCTATGACCATTCGCGAAATTCTCAAAATGGGCGATGCGCGTTTATTGCGGGTTGCCCAGCCTGTCGCGGCATTTGACACGGACGCACTGCACTTGCTGGTGTCCGACATGTTTGACACCATGCAGGCTGCGGAGGGCGCCGGTCTGGCCGCCCCGCAGATCGGCGTCGATTTGCAACTGGTGATTTTTGGCACCAGCCAGGTCAATCCGCGCTACCCCGACGCGCCGCTGGTCCCTCGCACCGTATTGCTCAACCCCATCGTCACGCCCTTGAGCCCCGATGAGGAGGAGGACTGGGAGGGCTGTCTGTCCGTGCCGGGCCTGCGCGGTTTGGTTCCGCGTTTTTCACATATTCGGTATACCGGCTTTGATCAGTATGGCGATCCCGTTGACCGAACCGTGAACGGCTTTCACGCCCGCGTGGTGCAGCACGAATGCGATCATCTGATGGGCAAACTCTACCCGATGCGCATCCGGGACTTCACACAGTTTGGTTATACCGACGTACTGTTTCCGGGGCTCGATGCATCGACTGACGATTGAGCCGAAGGATTGAGGCTCAAAGGCGTACACTGAACTGGTCGGATTCCACAGTTTTGGCAGTTTTTGCCCGTTTGTGCGTGTTGTACGCCAGGAAGAGTTTTCGGGATGTCCTCTGTTCCTGGCCGGACCCCCCTGGGGGCTGTTAAACCGCCAACCCTACCGCCCTATCAATTCAAGTTTGAAACGATCACCGGAAGCGGCGACGATCTTCAAGTGCGTTCCCTGCTGGACCGGCAGCAATTTCACGATCCCCTGGGCGAGGCTGAAGCAGAAGGCATTTCATCATCAGCCTGGCCGATTTTTGGCCTGCTGTGGCCGTCCGGTCGGGTGCTGGCTCATGTCATGCTGACCTATGAACTTGAGGGCAAGCGTATTCTGGAACTGGGCTGCGGTCTGGCTCTGGCCAGCCTGATCGTGCATCGGCGCGGCGGGGATATCACGGCGAGCGATTGCCACCCGCTGGCAGCGGCTTTTTTGCTGGAAAATCTCAAACTCAATCGGCTCCCGGCCATGAAATACCAGATGGGCAACTGGTCAAGGGCCAACCCGCTTCTGGAGCGCTTTGACCTGATCATTGGCAGCGATATTCTTTATGACCGCGGGCAGCCCCAGGTCCTGTCGCAATTCATTGATCTGCATGCCCAGCCAGACGTTGAGGTGTTGATCGTCGATCCCGATCGGGGCAATCGGGTCGCATTTAACCGGAACATGGATTCGCTGGGTTACTCCCATACGCAGACACTTATTTCTCAACTGCCCGGCAGTGGTGCCAAATACAAGGGACGACTGTTGCGCTACCTGAGGACGTCTTGAAGGCTGCTGCTAGGGTAGTCGGCACTCAAGGCTCCTGCAACACGCTCGATCTCAAATGCGCCTGGCGCCCCGGCCAGGCAGATGTTACAAGTTACCAATGCAACTTGCATAGCGCGCAAGAGCATGAATTAAGGGTATGAATTTACTCGCCCGTATATTCCAGCAGGGCCAAGTAGTCAGCGCGGTCGGCCTTGGCCCACTGCTTGACGCCTATGTCAGACAGAATGCCTGCAGACTGGCTGTTCATGGCCAGAAGTGATTCGGTGAGTTTGGCCACAAGTTCTGGTGGTGCTTTGGGTGACGCCAGTACCGACCAGTTGACCACCGGCTGCGTTTCGCCAATGATGCGCCCCCCACCATCCTTCCACTTTTTGGCAATAGTTGGATTGACCACGCCGGCCTCAGCCAGGCCGGCGTTGATCTGTGCGGCCACCGTATCCTGGAAGCGGGTATGTGACATGTAGGGTTCGCGCATATTCGTGCGGCGTATTTCGGCCTTAGCCACAGCAGTGGTAGCGGAAAACTCGTCGGGCAGCAGCAGTTTCCTGCCGCCGAGTTGTGAAAAGTTCTGGATTGGGGAATCCTTTGGAACAATAAATGCGGCCTTGTAGGGCTCTGGCCGGCGCACCAGTGGCTGGTAGCCGTGATCTCGCACGAGCTTGGACAACTGGTTGACCGATTTGCCAAAAATCAACAGCGGCTTTTGCTCCGACTGTGCTTGTTGCACGAAGCGCCGGATATCGATGATGGGGTCTACATAGACCTGCTTGTTGCGGATTTGTGCGGCCATGTAGTCGGCCCAACTGCGGTAGCGCATGGCCAGCATGGAAATGCTGAAGTCCGCTGTCATGGCTTCGTTGACCAGCAGGCGCCACTGGTCTGCGCCGGACTGCTGCGCCCGGACAATCGGGGTGTTGCACAGGGCGGCGGCTGTGACGCTGCGCAGGACGGTGCGCCGGCTTATGGCGGTCTGGCAAAGGGTCTGATTCATTTCATCACCTGTAAGCGTTGGGTTGGAGTACTAGGGTGCCAAACTGGCCGTCGACTTACCGGGAGCCTGCTTCTCCCAGGCTTGCGCGGCTTCCAGGGTCATTTTGAAAGCGGTGGCGCTTTCAAGAAGCCATTTCTTGTTCTCGGGCGACAGGGCATAGTTAAGCCTGAACTCATCCAGCGGCATACGGTCTTCTTTGACTGCCTTGATCAGGCGGTCGATCTCTCCGGCTGCGTGAGCGGGTGTTGATAGCAGCACCAGACGGCTCATCTTGTCCGGGTTGTTGGGCACGTGGCAGCTTGTGCACTGCGACTCGCGCATCTGCAGCGCAAGGTCGCGGTACTGGCGATCGATGGATTTGATATAGGGGTTCTCGGGGCGGTAGAGGCCGTCAAAAAGGGTCACTGCTGGCTGTGTATTGCCCTTTTCGTCGGTCCACAGCCAAGGCCCTTCATACTTGGCATGCTTGATTGGTTGCACCGGTAGCAGCATCGGCGTCGACGCGCGGTCGGTGAACTGCGCTGCACGGATCTTGCCCGTCTCCGGGTTTATCCAGAGCATGAAAGCATTGGCGTTTTCATACATCGCCCATTTGCTTTCGTCATGCCAGAACGGGTAGGGGAACTGCCCCGGCGCCAACCGGTTGCGAAAAGCCGCTTCCAGCTCGATCCGGAACATCTTCTCCTCCGGCACCCACTCCACTTTGTGGCGCCCATTGAACATGAAGAGTGGCGCGTACATGCTGGTCCAGATGTCCGGCGCGAACTGGGTCAGGTTGGTCTGGCGCAATGTGGCGTTGGCCGTCTTGCTCTGCCGGCCCCACAGCACAATGCCGGGCAGATGAGAGCGCAGGGCGCTTGATCCGAACAGCCCTTTGCGGCAAGTGTTGTAGGCCCCGGTATCCCCCGCAGATGCGAGAGGGCAATGCGAGGCCAGGTCCGCGGCGATATCTCGCGCCGTTTGCTGAATCGCAGGCGGCACGCCAATTGGATCTGGCGATTGCAGGTTGGGCAGGGAGACCGCCGCGGCGGCAATCCCAAACCCGCAGAGGAGGGCCGCCACTGCGACTCGGATGCTGTGAGATTTGTAATGCGTGTCGAACATTTCCCTCACTCCTTCGTGTAATCCAACAAGTCAAGATAGTCCTTGCGCTCGGCCGCAGCCCATGCCTTGACGCCGATGGCGGCAATGACCGTGGGCGCCTGGCTGTTCATGCTGAGCAGCGCTTCGCGTAGTTGCTGCACCACCTCCGCCGACAGACTGGGTCCTGCCAACACAGACCAGTTGACCACTGGCTGGGTCTCGGCCAGCATGCGGCCGCCTTCTTCTACCCATTTGCGGGCCGTGGTCGGGTTGACCACACCCACTTGGGCCAAGCCGGCCTTCACCTGCTGGGACACGGCTTCCTGGTAACGGATATGCACGATGCTCGCATTGACGTTTTGCCGCCGTAGCTCAGCTTTGGCCACGGCACTGGTCGCTGCGTATTCGTCGGGCATGATGATTTTTGCGCCTTTCGCATCCGAAAGGTTCTTCATCGGTGAAGCCTTGTCGACGATGAACGCGGCCTTGTAGGGGTCAGCACGTCGCACTACGGGCTGATAACCGTCATCCCGCACCAGCTTGGCCAGCTGATTGACCGACTTGCCAAATATCAGCTCTGGTTTGGACTGGCCTTGTGCCAGCGTCATGAAGCGCTTGATGTCTACAACGGGTTCCAGTCCGATGGACTTTCCCTTGAGGTGCGCTTCCAGGAAATCTGCCGTAGGACGGTAGCGGCTCGTCAGGATGAAGATGTTGGTGTCACCCGTCACGGCCTCGTTGATGACCATGCGCCATTGACTGCTTGCGGCTTTCTTGCTGGCGCCGGGGCTTTGGGCCCATGCCGGCACAACCGGCAGCAGGGCGCCAACACCGAGTGAAAGTAAGGTTCTACGGTCAAATGGGGTGAGTAGGCCGTGAGGGCGCGGATCGTGGTCAGGACGTTTCATGCTGGCTGGTTTCCTCGTCATGCGCCGGGGAGGCATGCGTAAGGAGAGTCTAGGAGCGCGCCAGTACGGGCACAAATTGCTGCGATGCACCTTCCCCTGTCAGATCTGACAGGGTCAGCAGCTAGACACTCCAAGTGACGATACAACTGCTAACGTCAAAAGCAATTCGATACCTTTTTTGGAGGAGGTGAGTGATCGCGTTTTCGCGAAGCCCGGACGTATCTGCGCTAAAACGGCTGCAGGACGATATCCTGATCAACTGTCAGAAATTCAGGTAACAAACGTAAAGCGAAGCCAACCAGTTGGCTTGCAGCAACGGCCTCAGGCGTTCAGCGCTTCCAGCAACTCGGTTTCAATGGCGATTTGCGCCTTGTTTTGCTGCAATTCGGGGCCATCGATCAGGAAGGTATCTTCCACACGCTCGCCCAGTGTGGTGACCTTGGCAAGCTGCAGGTTGATGCGGTGGCGGGCCAGGACTCGCGCAATCAGGTACAGCAGGCCGGCGCGGTCGCTGGCCGATACGCTGAGCAGCCAGCGCTGGGCTTTTTCGTCCGGCTGCAGATCCACCCGTGGTGCAATCGGAAAGCTTTTGACGCGGCGTGATACGCGGCCCTTGCCGGGAGGAGGCAGCGGGCCCGGCTCTTCAATGGTTCGGTCCAGGTCAGCCTCGACCATGGCGGCCAGCTCTCGGTAGTGGTCGACCAGCTCGGGACTGACCACCTGGAAGGTGTCGAGCGCATAACCGTTTTTGGCGGTGTGAATCTTGGCATCCAGAATGCTGAAACCTGCCTGGTCAAAATAACCGCAAATGCGGGCGAACAGGTCCGGTGCGTCAGGCGTGTACACCAGCACCTGCATGCCTTCGCCGGCCGACGAGCGGCGCGCACGCACGATGACCTTGGCCTTGCCCACGTAGCGCGACAGCTGCCGGGCGTGCCAGGCAATGTCGGCTGCCTCATGGCGCATGAAGTAACTCACGTCCAGCGTATCCCACAGCGCCTTGTGGGCCTCGAATGGCTCGGCATGCAGCGCCAGCGTGGTCAGGGCCTCGCGCTTGCGGGCCTCCACCTCGGCATCGGCGTCAGGTGCGCGCCCACCCAGCACGCGCAGCGTGTAGCGGTAGAGGTCTTCCAGCAGCTTGCCTTTCCAGGCATTCCAGACCTTGGGGCTGGTGCCCCGGATATCGGCCACCGTCAGCAGGTACAGGGCGGTCAGGTAGCGCTCATTGCCTACCCGCTTGGCAAAGGCGGCAATCACGTCGGGGTTGCTGAGGTCTTCCTTTTGGGCGATCCTGCTCATGCTCAGGTGCTCACCCACCAGAAACTCGATCAGGCGGGCATCCACAGCGGCGATGCCGTGCTGGCGGCAGAAAACGCGCACGTCCTTGCAGCCCAGTTCTGAATGATCGCCGCCACGCCCTTTGGCAATGTCATGAAACAGTGCGGCGACGAACAGTATCCAGGGCTTGTCCCATCCTGCCGCAAGCTGTGAGCACATGGGGTATTCGTGCGAGTGCTCGGCCATGAAGAAGCGCCGCACATTGCGCAGCACCATGAGGATGTGCTGGTCCACGGTGTACACGTGGAACAGGTCGTGCTGCATCTGCCCGACGATTTTGCGGAATATCCATAAATAACGGCCCAGCACGGAGGTCTGGTTCATCAACCGTATGGCGTGCGTGATGCCTTCGGGCTGCTGCAGTATGCGCCGGAAGGTGTCCCGATTGACGGGGTCGCGGCGAAACTTCGCGGTCATCACGCCACGGGCGTTGTACAGCGCCCGCAGAGTGCGTGCCGACAGCCCCTTGATGCCGACGGTCRTCTCATACAGCAGGAAGGTTTCAAGAATCGCATGCGGCTGGCGCACATACAGGTCATCGCTGGTCACCTCCAGCATGCCGGCCTTGTCGCAGAACCGCTCGTTGATGGGCTGCAAGGGATAGGTGTTGGGGTTCAGGCGCTCTTCAATGTTGAGCAGCAGGATCTGGTTGAGCTGGGTCACCGCCTTGGCGGCCCAGTAGTAACGGCGCATCAACGCTTCGCTGGCGCGGCGTGGCAGCCTGCTGCCATCGTCGGCGTGGCTTGAGTAGCCGAAAGACTCCGCAACAGCCGTTTGCAGATCGAACACCAGGCGGTCTTCGCGCCGTCCCGAAATAAGGTGCAGGCGGGCGCGTATCAGGCTCAGCAGCGCTTCATTGGCCTTGATTTGCCGCACCTCGAAGGCCGTGGCGAGGCCGCTACGGGCCAGATCATCCCACGATTTTCCGAGACCCGCCGCCCGCGCAACCCACAGCACCACCTGCAGATCCCGCAAGCCTCCCGGCGACTCCTTGCAATTGGGCTCCAGGGCGTAGGGGGTGTTTTCAAACTTGTTATGGCGCTGACGCAATTCCAGTGTTTTGGCCACATAAAAGGCCTTGGGGTCGAGCACCTCGTTGAGCTGTTTTTGCAGCCTCAGAAAGTTCTTTTTTGAGCCGGCAACCCGTCGTGCTTCCAGCAGGGAGGTCTGCACGGTGACATCCTTGGCGGCCTCTTCCACGCAGTCGGCCACGGTACGCACGCTGGAGCCGATTTCAAGCCCGCTGTCCCAGCAGCTGCTGATGAAGTTTTCCACTTTGGCTTTGAGGGCCGCATCTTCCTGGGCATTGGCGTCGTCCGGCAGCAAAAGCAGGACGTCCACATCGGAGTGGGGAAACAGCTCGCCCCGGCCAAAACCACCGGCCGCCACCAGGCAGGCCGTGGCCGGGAAGCCGGCACGCTGCCAGAGCAGCTGCAGCGTGGCGTCTGTGTGTTTAGCCAGTTTTTGCAGCAGGCTGTGAATGCCGCGGGATGAGGCGCCGCTGCCGGCCAGCGACGCGAGGAGGGCTGTCTTGCCCGCGCGGTATTGCTCCCGCACCTGAAGCAGTTCACTCATGGGTAGGGAACGGGGTCATCAAGGTGCGCAGGACAGGCTGACACGAGCCGGCTCAGGCGCTGACCAGGATTTGTGCCGGATTGTTTTGAGCCAGAAAATCTGCGACAAACGCAGGAATGGGCGGGCTGCCTGCCGAGAGAGTCAATACCTCGTAACCGGTTTCGGTAACGAGGATGGTGTGCTCCCATTGGGCTGACAGTGAATGGTCGCGCGTCACGATGCTCCAGCCGTCTTTTTCCGGGCCGTCCTTGATGTCGCGTTTGCCGGCGTTGATCATGGGCTCGATGGTGAACGTCATGCCCGGCTTGAGCTCCTCCAGTGTGCCGGGGCGGCCATAGTGCAGCACCTGCGGCTCTTCATGGAATTTCTGGCCGACGCCATGCCCGCAGAATTCGCGCACGACGGAAAACCCCTGTTTTTCTGCATAGGCCTGGATGGCAAACCCGATGTCCCCCAGGCGCACGCCTGGTTTGACGCGCATGATGCCCTGCCACATGGCCTCGTAGGTGACCTTGCACAGCCGCTTGGCCGCGATCGACGCCTCGCCGATCAGGTACATGCGGCTGTTGTCTCCGTGCCAGCCGTCCTTGGTAATAACGGTCACATCGATGTTGACGATGTCGCCTTTTTTCAGCGGTTTATCGTTGGGGATGCCGTGGCAAACCTGGTGGTTGACGGAGGTGCACAGCGATTTGGGGTAGGGCACGTAGCCGGGGGGGCCGTAGCCCAGGGTCGCGGGAATGGTGCCCTGGACCTGGGTCATGTAGTCATGGGCCAGCCGGTCGATCTCATTGGTCGTCACGCCGGGTTTGACGAAAGGCGTGAGGTAGTCCAGCACCTCGGACGCCAGCCTGCCGGCCAAGCGCATGCCCTCAATACCCGCAGCATCTTTGTACGTAATACTCATGTTTCTGATTATCCCACCGGTCCGTGCCATGGGTATGTATGGGTATTCTTGCGGAATTGAACGGGAAATGTGGCGAGACAAAGTGAACGGTAAAGGAGGGGGCTATTGGGTCAGACTGCGGGTCTGGCGGTGTCCGTCCATGAAAGTAGCCCGTTCATTCAGCACAAACCGAGTCGCTGATAAAATTACGGGTTAACGCGTAACCGGCAAACCCTAGCGATTGCAGGTGGTGTTAAACCCCCACAAAAACAGCCTATGAGCTGCCCACCTCCCACTACAAGGCCACCACTACCGTGACCCTGCACCTGACGACTTTTGAGGGCGAACCCCACGGGATCAACGCCCTGAGCGACTTCCGCGTCCAGCAACTTCTTCCCCGCCTGCAAGCCATTCACGACAAGATCGCCGGCATCAGTGCCCGGTTTGTGCACCTGGTGGCCACCGAGGCGCCGCCTTCGGACGCACTCAGGACCCGGCTGGCGGCCTTGTTGACCTACGGCGAGCCTACAGCCTCAGTCAAGGCGGTTGACACCGCGCTGTTCATCGTGTCGCCGCGTTTCGGCACGGTGTCCCCCTGGGCCTCGAAAGCCACGGACATCGCCCACAACTGCGGGCTGGCCGTCAAGCGCATCGAGCGCCTGACCGAATACCGCCTGCACCTGAAATCGGGCCTCTTGGGTAAGGCCAGCCTCACCGATGCCCAGCGCGAGCAGGTTGCGGCACTGCTGCACGACCGCATGACCGAAAGCGTGATGTTCGACCGGGCGCAGGCGGCAGGCCTCTTCACGGAACTGCAGGGCGAGGCGCTTCAGACCATTGACGTGCTGCAGGGTGGCAAGGCCGCGCTGGAGCGCGCCAATACGGAATTCGGCCTGGCACTCGCCGCCGACGAAATCGACTATCTGGTGAATGCCTTTACCCAGCTCAAACGCAACCCGACCGACGTCGAGCTGATGATGTTTGCGCAGGCCAACAGCGAACACTGCCGGCACAAAATTTTCAACGCCGACTTCACGATAGACGGCGTGCCGCAAGAGAAAAGCCTGTTTGCGATGATCCGCAACACCGAAAAGCTCCATCCCCAGCACACGGTGGTGGCCTATTCGGACAATGCCTCGGTCATGGAAGGGTCCAGGGTCCAGCGGTTTTATGCAAAATCGGCCTCGAGCCCAGAAAACACCAAGGATGAAAGCTATCAAAGTTATAGCGCCACCGACGATGTGCTGATGCACGTGCTGATGAAGGTCGAGACGCACAACCACCCGACGGCGATCTCGCCATTCCCTGGCGCCTCGACCGGTGCTGGCGGCGAGATCCGCGACGAAGGCGCCACCGGCCGCGGCTCCAGACCCAAGGCCGGCCTCACGGGCTTCACGGTCTCCCGTCTGTTTGACGGCGATTACGGCAAGCCGGAGCACATCGCCAGCCCGCTGCAGATCATGACCGAAGGCCCGCTGGGCGGTGCGGCCTTCAACAACGAGTTTGGCCGGCCCAACCTGGCCGGCTATTTCCGCGAATACGAGCAAACCCTGGGCGGCCAGCGCTGGGGTTACCACAAGCCCATCATGATCGCCGGTGGCGTCGGCACGATTGACGCGGGCCTGACCCAAAAGATCCAGTTTCCTGCCGGCACGCTGTTGATCCAGCTGGGCGGCCCTGGCATGCGTATCGGCATGGGCGGCAGCGCGGCCAGCTCCATGGCCTCCGGTGCCAATGCGGCGCAGCTCGATTTTGATTCGGTGCAGCGTGGCAATCCCGAAATCGAACGCCGTGCCCAGGAGGTCATCAACCAGTGCGCCCAGCTTGGCGCGGCCAACCCCATCCTGGCCATCCATGACGTCGGTGCCGGGGGCCTGTCCAATGCGTTCCCCGAACTGGTGAATGATGCTGGCCGGGGCGCCCGTTTTGACTTGCGTGCCGTGCCGCTGGAAGAAAGCGGACTGTCGCCCAAGGAAATCTGGAGCAATGAAAGCCAGGAACGCTATGTCATGGCGATCGCGCCCGAGTCGCTGGCGCAGTTTCAGGCCTTCTGCGAGCGCGAGCGTTGCCCCTTTGCCGTGATCGGTGTTGCCACCGACGAACCGGTATTGGTGGTGGCGGACAACGAAGCGGCCGCGCGCCGCGCCGCGCCGCCCCAAGCAAGCGCAGCCCCCTCGGGGGGCAGTGAGGACACGACAGTGCCGAACGTGGGGGCTTCATATCCTCCAGTCGACATGCCGATGAACGTGTTGCTGGGCAAGCCACCCAAAATGCATCGCGACGTGAAAAGCCTGACACGCAGCGTCAAGCCGATTGACCTGACCGGTGTGGACCTCCAGCAAAGCGTCATTGCCGTGTTGAGCCACCCCACGGTCGCTTCCAAGCGCTTTTTGATCACGATTGGCGATCGCACCGTGGGCGGCCTGACGCACCGCGACCAGATGGTGGGCCCCTGGCAGGTGCCGGTGGCCGACTGTGCGGTCACGCTGGCCGATTACCGGGGTTTTGCCGGTGAAGCCATGAGCATGGGTGAGCGCACCCCGCTAGCCGCTGTCAATGCTGCGGCTTCGGGCCGCATGGCTGTCGCCGAGGCCATTACCAACCTGCTGGCCGCGCCGATCGAGTTGCCGCGCGTCAAGCTCTCTGCCAACTGGATGGCTGCCTGCGGCGAGCCGGGGCAGGATGCGGCGCTGTACGAGACCGTCAAGGCGGTGGGCATGGAGCTTTGCCCGGCCCTCGGCGTGTCGATTCCCGTCGGCAAGGATTCGCTGTCCATGCGCACGGTCTGGAGCGGGGACCAGGCAGGCGGTGAGCGTAAAAAAGTGACCTCACCGGTGTCACTGATCGTCAGCGCTTTCGCAACGCTGGCCGACGTGCGCGGCATGCTCACGCCCGAGCTGAACACGGCAGAGGCAGATACCTCGCTGATCCTCATCGACCTGGGCAAGGGCCAAAATCGCATGGGTGGCTCCATCCTGGCGCAAACCCTGAATCTTGAGGACGGCGCGGTGCCGGACCTGGACGACCCGAAGGATCTGGTCAACCTCGTCAATGCGATCAACGCGTTGCGCAAACAAGGCCGGATTCTGGCCTACCACGACCGTAGCGATGGCGGCTTGCTGGCCTGCTGCTGCGAAATGGCGTTTGCCGGCCACGTGGGCGTGTCGCTGAACGTGGACATGCTGCTGGTCGAGGGTGACGGCATTTCCGACAGCCGCATGGACATGGGCGACAGCAAGAACTGGGCAAGCCAGGTCGGAGTGCGCCGTGAAGAGCTGACGCTCAAGGCCCTGTTCAATGAAGAGCTGGGTGTGGTGATCCAGGTGTCCACCGACGTTCGCAACGAGGTGATGCAGACCCTGCGCGAGCACGGCCTGTCCAGGTTCAGCCATTTCATCGGTAAAACCCGCCCGCAACATGCTTCGCTGGAAGTCGGCAAGGGTGAAGTGCAGGTCTGGCGCGACACCAAGGCGGTGTTTGGCGCCAAACTCCAGGACCTGCAGCAAGTGTGGGACAGCACGAGCTGGAAGATTTGCCAGCAGCGCGACAATCCGGCCTGTGCCGATGCCGAACACGCTGCAGTTGGTGATCCAGCCGACCCGGGCATGCATGTGCAGCTGACGTTTACGCCTGAATCCCGCGCGCCCGGGCTGATGCTCACGCGTCCCCGCGTCGCAGTGCTGCGCGAGCAGGGGGTCAACTCCCATGTGGAAATGGCCTATGCCTTCACCGAAGCGGGCTTCGAGGCGTTTGACGTGCACATGACGGACCTGCAAAGCGGCCGCGCCCGGCTGGCGGACTTCCAGGGCGTGGTCGCCTGTGGCGGTTTCAGCTACGGCGACACACTCGGTGCCGGCATAGGCTGGGCCCGGTCCATTACCTTCAACCCGGTACTGGCCGAGCAGTTCAAGGGCTTTTTTGCACGGCCGGATACCTTTGGCCTGGGCGTGTGCAATGGTTGCCAGATGTTTGCGGAACTGGCCGACATCATCCCCGGCGCGCAGGCCTGGCCCCGCTTTACCACCAACCGGAGCGAGCGCTTTGAGGCGCGCCTGTCCATGGTGGAGGTGCTGGATTCGCCAAGCCTGTTCTTCAAGGGCATGGCCGGCAGCCGCCTGCCGATTGCCGTCGCGCATGGCGAAGGCTATGCCAATTTCGCTTACCGCGGGGACGCCGGCAAGGCGATTGCAGCCATGCGCTTCACGGACAACCACGGCCGGGCGACCGAAACCTATCCGGCAAACCCCAACGGCAGTGCCGGTGGCCTGACCGCCGTGACGACGGCCGACGGGCGGTTCACGGCCATGATGCCGCACCCCGAGCGGGTGTTCCGCAACGTCCAGATGAGCTGGACCACGGGCGACAAGGGCGAGTTCAGCCCCTGGATGCAGCTGTGGCATAACGCGCGCCGCTGGGTCGGGTAATGGTGTGGTGAAACAAAAAACGCGGCCTTGAGCCGCGTTTTTTTTGAGATGGCGCGCAACGCGCCGGAGCGTCAGCTGACGCTTATTCGATCTTCGCTTTTTTACGCAGGTCTTCCTGGAAGGTGGCCAGCTTCTGCTGCTGCATCTGCTGGGCGATTTGCGGTTTGACTTCTTCAAACGAAGGCAACTGGGCGCTGCGGATGTCGTCAACGCGGATCACGTGGTAGCCGAACTGCGACTTCACCGGCGCATCGGTCAGCTGTCCTTTGTTGAGCTTGAGCAGCGCCTCGCTGAACTCAGGCACATACCCCGACGGATTGGCCCAGTCGAGGTCACCACCCTTGGCTCCTGAGCCTGGATCCTTGGACTGTTTCTTCGCAATGTCTTCAAACTTGCCGCCTTTTTTCAGGCTGGCAATGATGGCCTTGGCTTCGGCTTCCTTTTCGACCAGGATATGGCGGGCCTTGTATTCCTTGCCGCCGTTGGCTGCGGCGAACTTGTCGTACTCGGCCTTCAGATCAGCTTCGGTCACCGGGTTTTTCTTTTGATAGTCCGCGAACAGTTCACGGATCAGGATGGTCTGGCGCGCCAGTTCCATTTGCACCTTGAAATCTTCGCTGGCGGACAGTCCCTGCTTTTCAGCCTCCTGCATGAACACCTCACGCGCAATGACTTCCTCGCGCAGCTGGTTTTCCATGTCGGGGGTCACCGGACGGCCGGAGCGGGCAATTTGCTGGGCCAGCGAATCAAGACGCGCCTTGGGGACTGCCTTGCCGTTGACGATGGCGACGTTCTGCGCGAAAGCGCCTTGCGCGCCCATGGCCAGCAGCCCTGCAACGACGGTAGCCAGTAAAAATTGCTTTTTCATGATGTATTGGTAATCCTTGATGACGCTTGGTGAATGGTTTGGATCTTGGGCGGAGTTGATTGCCGGCGGTTACGGGTTTTACAGCACATCCACCGGGGGGTCAGTTTTCAGTTTCAATCAACAATCTCAATGGCCAGAGCATGAAGGCCCTGATCGATGAAATTTTGCATTGCATCATACACAAGCCGGTGGCGCGCCACGCGGCTCTTGCCTGCAAACGCGGGGCTGGCAATGCGGACGCGAAAGTGTGTGCCAAAGCCCTGTTCATTGGCCCCCGCATGGCCCGCATGGGCGGCGCTTTCGTCCAGCACTTCAAGGTGCGTGGGATGAAGCTGTTCCCTGAGCTGCAGTTCGACGTCTTGCACGCGGACGGGCAGTGGCCGGCTGGCGGGTATAGCTACGCTCATGGCGTGGTGCCCGGTTTGATGTGCTTGTTGAGGTAAATCGCCTGGGCAAGCACAAACACCATCATCAGCCCCAAACCGCCGAACAGCTTGAAGTTGACCCAGGTGCTGGTGGAGAAATTAAAGGCCACCCAGAGATTGAGAAACCCCATCACGGTGAAAAAGCCGACCCAGCTGAAATTGACAATGCGCCAGACGGAGTCAGGCAAAGCCATTTGCGAGCCCATCAATGACTTGATGCCGTTTTTCCGGAATACCAGCTGGCCCACCAGCAATGCACCGCCCATGACCCAGTACAGCACGGTCGGCTTCCATTTGATGAAGTTCTCGCTGTGAAAATAAATAGTGGCGCCGCCCAGCATAGTGACCAGGCCCAGGCTGACCCACAACATGGCGTCAACCTTGCGACCACGGCCTTTCAGCCAGAGAATTTGTGCGAAGGTGGCGACAATCACGACGACCGTGGCCAGAAGCACGGGCGCTTCGGCAGGCCCGACCACACCGCCCGACACCATGAAGCCCAGCCATTGGGTGGCCATGGTGGCGGCCCAGTCCCTGTTGCCTTCCGCGAACTTGAACATGCCAAAGAAAAGGGCAATCGGCAAAAAATCGAAGAGAATTTTCATAGGGTGATTATCGCGGGTGATAGGTATTCATAGTGGCCACGCTGGGCGAGTCAACAATTTTCCGCCGGGCCGCCCCAAGGAAAATTAGCCCCCTTGGGGGACAGAGGGTTACACGCAGTGAGCGACCTTGGGGGCCCATCACTTTGGCTTGAAATCCAGCGAAGCAGAGTTCATGCAGTAGCGCAGGCCGGTCGGGGTGGGGCCGTCGGGAAACACATGGCCCAGATGCGCGCCGCAGTTGGCACACACGGTTTCGGTGCGCGTCATGCCGTGCGCGCGGTCCACATGCTCTTCAATGGCGCCCTTCTTTAATTCCTGGGAGAAACTGGGCCATCCGCAGCCTGCGTCGAACTTGCTGGACGAGTCAAAAAGCTCGGCGTCACAGCAAATGCAGCGGTAGGTTCCCTGCGCATAGTTATCCTCGTACTTCCCGGTAAAAGGGCGCTCGGTGGCGGCGTGGCGAGTGACCTCGAAGGCAACCGGCTCGGCGCCTTTTTCCGCCAGCAAGGCCTTCCATTCGGCGTCTGTTTTCTGGATTTTGGTGCTCATGGGTATCCTGCGTTGAGGGTGTTACGAACTGCAACTTATTTCAATGGACGAAGCCCAGTCCGGCGGAAAATCGGCAAAACTCTCATGGCCCGGCTGTTCATCAAATGGGGCCTGGAGCAAGCCGAGCAAGGTGTTGACACCGGAAAAGTCTTTTAGTTTCGCCGCGCGTATGGCTTCCTCGCCCAAATGGTTGCGCAGCACGAACTTGGGGTTGCTTTTCAGCATCAAATTGGCCCGCGCCCCTTGGTCCACGCCGGCTACCCGCGCTGAATACTGCAGGGCCCAGGCGTTGAAGGATTCGCGGTCAAAAAACAGGTCCCGCACCGGCTCATGACCGCTCTGCGGAGTAAAGCCGCATAAACGGCGCCAGAAAATCGTGTAGTCCACCTTGTTGGCGGCCAGCAGTTTGAAGGTGCTTTCTATCAATTCCCTGTCGTCAGCTTGCGCCTCGTCCAAGCCCAGCTTGTTGCGCATTCGGGCTTCCAGGGCTTGGGGAAACACGGTTTTGTAGGATTCGAGTGCGGCCAGCGCCTGTTCCTGTTCTTCGATCAGCGGCAACAAGGCCTGGCCGAGGCAAAACAGGTTCCAGTAAGCGATGTTGGGCTGCTTGTTGTAGGCGTAGCGGCCCTGGGGGTCGGAGTGGTTGCAGATGTGGCCGGGGTCAAACGCATCGAGAAACTGGAAGGGGCCGTAATCGATGGTCAGGCCCAGAATGCTCATGTTGTCGGTGTTCATGACGCCATGGCAAAAGCCCACCGACTGCCATGCGGCCATCAGGTGTGCGGTGCGTTCGCTCACGGCTTCAAGCAGCGCGGCATAAGGCTGCGTTGCTTCACGGCAAGCCGGGTAAAACCGGTCAATGACGTGGTCGGCCAGCACCTTGAGCCGGGCATGCTGGTTGCTGTAGCTGAAATGCTCGAAGTGGCCAAAACGGATGAAACTGGGCGAGGTCCGCGTCACGACGGCGGCTGTTTCGATTTCTTCGCGGCGCACCGGCGCATCGGAGCCGGTCACGCAGAGTGCCCGGGTGGTGGGTATGCCGAGGCCATGCATGGCTTCAGAGGCCAAAAATTCGCGAATGGAACTGCGCAGCACCGCCCGGCCATCGCCCATGCGGGAGTAAGGTGTGCGGCCTGCACCCTTGAGCTGGATTTCCTGCGTGCCCGCTGGCGTTTGAAGATCGCCCAGCAAAATGGCCCGGCCGTCTCCCAGTTGCCCGGCCCAAACACCAAACTGGTGGCCGCTGTACACGCTGGCCAGGGGCCGGGATCCTGCCATGCCGCGGTTGCCGGTCAGCACCTCAAGCGCCTCCGCAGATTCCAGCCAGTGGTCTTCCAGGCCCAACTCACGGGCCAGCGACTGGCTGCGACTCACCCAGTAAGGCGAAGGCAGAGGCGAGGGCTGGAGTTCGGTGTAAAAACCAGGGCCCAGCCCGGCAAAACTATTGAGCCATTTCAGGCCCAACCCGGCGGGGCTCTGTGGGTCGAAAGGGGTTTCGGCAGGGGCTTCGATGGCATCGGTCATGACCCTATTGTCTTATCACGCCAGCAGCCCTGCAAAGCGGGGGTTAAACCGTCCTGTCGGCTGGCCGAACGGCGCAGGACGCCAGCGCCTGCTCATCCAGTATGGCCACGCGACCGAACTCGAGCGACACCAGCCCTTGTGCCTCCAGGGTCTGCAGCGCGCGGTTCACGGTTTGCCGTGACAGTCCGGCGAGGTGTCCCAGCTCTTCCTGCGAGAGCAGGAGCTTGCGCCGTCCCTGCCAGAACACACGGCTCAGATAGAGGGCCACGCGCTGCTCGGGGGCGCGCAGGCGGCCTGCCTCGATGATGGTCATGGCCTGCCCGAGGCGCCGGTTCAGGTGGGCCACCAGAAAGTGGTTGAACGGCAGGCTGCCTGCAAGCAGTTCGTTGAATTGGGTGCGCGGCAGGCACAGCAGCGTGGTGTCGCGCAAGGCAATCACGTCGTAGCGGCGCGGCTCCGTTTTCAGCGTCGAACCCTCGCCGAACCACTCGCCGTCAGGCACGCCCAGGAAGGCCGACACCCGTCCTTCAGATGACATGCTTTGCAGCTTCACCAGCCCCGACAGCACGGCATACCAGCCCTTGACGGTCTCGCCCGCCGCCAGCAGGACATCACCTTTGCGCCCGGCTATCGTGAATGTCCGCTCAAGCAGCCGGGTCTGTGCGTCGGCTGGCAGGTCGGCAAACCAGGGCTGGCCGCTGAGGAAGTGGTGGTGGGCGAGGGCAGCTTCAAAGGGCATGGCTTTGATTGTCCACCACCCTTGAGGTGCGGAGCCCGCCGGTGGCGAAGCCTGAATGGCGAGTAGCCGGTGCGTTCGCCAAGCCGGGTATGTACCTAGAAACTGTCGGGAGCACGACAACAGTTGCATCTTCGGTCTCGCAGGCCGACAGTAGGGCATTGCATAGGAAGGTGAGGGCCTGGTGTCCTTGACTGACGCGGATGCGGATGCGGATTTTCCCGGGGCGGCTCTGGTGGCCTGCGCGCTACCATGCAATCACGAGACATGTAGATTTAGAAAACTACCCGGCGGGGCAAGAAAGGAAACAGACGATGTTAGGTTTGATGCAAAGCCAGCCATTGCTGATCTCATCACTGATCGAGTTTGCGGAGCGCCACCATGGCGACGTTGAAATTGTGTCACGGCGGGTGGAAGGTGACATCCATCGCTACACCTGGCGTGAGGTGGCGGCCCGCGCCCGCCAGGTGGCCGGTGCGCTGGACAATATGAAGCTGCTGTTCAGCGATCGTGTTGCCACGCTGGCCTGGAACGGCTACCGGCATCTGGAGCTGTATTTCGGCGTCAGTGGTTCAGGCCGAGTGCTGCACACGCTCAATCCACGTTTGCACCCCGAGCAGATTGCCTGGATTGCAAACCACGCTGAAGATCAGGTGCTGTGCTTTGACATGAGTTTTTTGCCTATCGTCAAGGCCATCCACGGCAACTGCCCCACCATCAAGCAATATGTCGCCTTGTGCGACGCCGACAAGCTACCGGCCGACAGCGGTATTCCGAACCTGGTGAGTTATGAGGCCTGGATAGCCGCGCAGTCCATCGATTACCAGTGGCCGAGCTTCGATGAAAACTCGGCTTCGAGCATGTGCTACACCAGCGGCACCACGGGCAACCCCAAGGCCRCCCTCTACAGCCACCGCTCGACCATCTTGCATGCCTATGCGGCGGCACTGCCCGATGTGATGTGCATGAGCGCGCGCGATTCGATTCTGCCCGTGGTGCCGATGTTCCACGTCAATGCCTGGGGCATTCCGTACTCGGCCGCGCTGACCGGCGCCAAGCTGGTGTTTCCCGGCCCGGGCCTGGATGGCAAATCCGTCTATGAATTGATCGAAGCGGAAAAAGTAACCTATGCCGCCGGTGTACCCACCGTGTGGCAGATGATGCTGGGCCATATGAAGCCGGCCGGCCTGAAATTTTCAACGCTCAAGCGCACCGTCATTGGGGGCTCGGCTTGCCCGCCCGCGATGATTCATGCCTTCCAGGAAGACTACGGTGTCGAGGTGCTGCACGCCTGGGGCATGACGGAAATGTCCCCGCTGGGAACCTTGTGCACGCTGAAGAACAAACATCTGTCAATGCCCAAAGAAGAGCAGATGAAGATACGCCTGAAGCAGGGCCGGGCCATTTACGGTGTGGACATGAAGATCGTCGGCGAGGATAGCAAGGAGATCGCCTGGGACGGAAGGGCCTACGGTGACCTGTATGTGAAAGGCCCATGGATCGTCGGTGAATATTTCAAGGGCGAGGGCGGAAACCCTCTGGTTGACGGCTGGTTTCCCACCGGTGATGTGGCCACGATTGACCCTGACGGCTACATGCAAATTACTGACCGTAGCAAGGACGTGATCAAGTCGGGTGGCGAATGGATCAGCTCGATTGACGTGGAAAACATTGCGGTGGCGCATCCGGCCGTGGCCATGGCCGCCTGTATCGGCGTTCCCCATCCCAAATGGGATGAGCGGCCCATCATCGCGGTGGTCAAAAAACCGGGCATGGACGTCACGCGGGAAGAGCTGCTCAGGTTCTATGACGGCAAGACGGCTAAATGGCAGATTCCCGACGACGTGGTGTTTGTCGATGCCATTCCGCTGGGCGCGACCGGAAAGATGCTCAAGACCAAACTTCGCGAGCTGCTGAAGGACTACAAGCTGCCAACACTTTGACCTTAGTCGCACGCGTGACATTGGCTAGGGCATTCCCTGACGCAGTGCAGCATTGTTTGCCCTAACCTTTGCCCGTTCGCTGCTGATTTGCAGTTGATTTGCAGTTGATTTGATTCGTAATTCAATAAATTTTCAGGAGACAAGGGATGACAACCCAGCGCCATTTTTTTCGTCGGCATTTTGGTTTTGCCGTGGCCGCATCGGCCATGCTGTACAGCGGCCTGGCACTGGCTCAAGCACCTGCCAAGCCTGCCGTCAGTCCTGCCAAGGCGGCTGCACCTGCGCCGGCAACCACAACTGCTGTGAATCTCAACCAGACGGTCAAGGTGGCCTGGATTGATCCACTGTCCGGCCTGATGGCTGCGGTGGGTACCAACCAGCTCAAGAGCTTTCAGTTCCTGGCTGAGCATTTCAACAAAAAGAACAAGGCCGGCGTCAAGTTCGAGATCATCAGCATCGACAACAAGCTCAGCCCGCAGGAAACGACCAATGCGCTGAAGTCCGCGATTGACCAGGGCGCGCGCTACGTGGTGCAAGGCAATGGCTCCGGCCCGGCACTGGCCATCATCGATGCGCTGTCCAAGTACAACGAGCGCAATCCGGGCAAGGAAGTGGTCTACCTGAACTATGCCGCGGTGGACCCGGACCTGACCAACAGCAAATGCGATTACTGGCACTTCCGCCTGGATGCCGACACCTCCATGAAAATGGAAGCGCTCACAGCCTTCATGAAAGACCAGCCCGAGATCAAGAAGGTCTACCTGATCAACCAGAACTATGCACACGGTCAACAAGTTGCCCGGTTTGCCAAGCAAAACCTGTCGGCCAAACGCCCGGATATCCAGATCGTCGGTGAGGACCTGCACCCTCTGGCGCAGGTGCGCGATTTCGCACCGTACATCGCCAAAATCAAGCAGTCCGGCGCTGACTCGGTCATCACCGGCAACTGGGGCTCAGACCTGACGCTGTTGATCAAGGCCGCCAACGAAGCGGGTCTGAACAACGTCAAGTTCTACACCTACTATGGCGGGGTATCAGGTACACCTACGGCCATGGGGGCAGCATCGGCCGGCCGCGTCTACCAGGTGTCTTACAACCACTTGAACATGGGCGGTGAAACCCAGCAAATTCTGGTCGACTACAAGAAAAAATTCAATGACGACTGGTACACCGGTGCGGTCTACCACGCCTTTGCCATTCTGGTGGAAGCCATGGCCCAGACCAAATCCACGGAGCCCGCTGCCGTTGCCAAGGCCATGGAAGGCATGCGCTTCAAGAGCTTTAATGGCGACGTTGAAATGCGCAAGACAGACCACCAGCTGCAGCAGGGTCTGTTTATCTCGCGGTGGGAAAAGGCCGGCGGAAAATTCCCCTACGATGCCGAGAGCTCGGGCTACACCTTTGTACCGATCAAGTACTACGAACCCTACGTGGCCAGCACCCCGACCTCCTGCCAGATGAAGCGTCCTTCCTGATGCGTTGATGGACTGAGGTCCTGACATCCAAGGCCAAGGCCCGACCAAACCTCGGGCCTTTTTCTTTACTTTTTACCCGGGGCTGCTACCGATGAACCTGGAGTTCTTCACTATCTCGCTGCTCAATGGCCTCAGTTACGGGCTGCTGCTGTTCATGCTCAGCTCCGGGCTGACACTGATCTTCAGCATGATGGGTGTTCTTAATTTCGCCCATGCGTCGTTTTACATGGTGGGGGCGTACGTCGCCTACAGCACATCGCAGGTCATAGGTTTTTGGTGGTCCTTGCTGGTGGCACCCTTGCTCGTGTTTGCGATGGGCGCCGCCTTTGAGCGTTTCTGCCTGCGCAGGGTACACAAGTTCGGCCATGTCCCTGAGTTGCTGGTCACCTTTGGGCTGTCTTACCTGTTGCTGGAGCTGGTCCAGCTGGTCTGGGGCCGTTCGGCCGTCAACTATCTGCTGCCCGAGGGCCTGCAGGGGCCGCTGTTTACCGTGTTCGGCACCAACTTTCCCAAATCCCGCGCCTTCATCATGCTCATCTCCATGGTCATGCTGGCCAGCATCTGGCTGCTGCTGACGCGCACCCGCATCGGGCTGGTCATCCAGGCCGCGCTCACACATCCGGAAACCGTTGAAGCGCTGGGCCACAACGTGCCGCGGGTGTTCATGCTGGTATTCGGCGGGGGCGCAGCGCTGGCCGGCCTGGCAGGGGTCATTGGCGGCAATACCTTTGTCACCGAACCCGCGATGGCCGGTTCAGTGGGGGCCATCATTTTTGTGGTGGTGGTGGTGGGCGGCATGGGCTCGCTCAGCGGCGCATTTCTGGCGTCATTGCTGATCGGGTTGATCCAGACCTTTGCGGTTGCCATGGACCAGTCCCTGATCACCTTGCTCGCCAAATTCAGCTACGCCGTAACGCCGGACACCTTTGGCTATCCGCTGCTCAAGCTCAGCATTTCGCAGGTCGCACCGATTCTGCCCTTCCTGTTCCTGGTGCTGATCCTGATCTTCCGTCCCAAAGGCCTGCTCGGCACGCGAGAAGGATAAAAAAATGTTTACCCCCACGTTTGCGGCGTTGCCGCTGCACTGCCCTCCGAGGGGGCCGAGGCCTCCTTGGGGCGGCCCGGCGGAGTCCTGCCCATGACAAAAAATTTTTACGAATTCAAACCTTACAACGTCGGCCGCTGGCTGCTGTGGACGCTTTATGCGTTGCTGCTGGTGGTGGCGCCATTGCTGTTCAAAAGCAGCCTGGCGCTCACCATGCTGTCGCAGGCCGGCTACCTGGTCGTCATCTGCCTGAGCTACAACATCCTGCTGGGGCAGGGCGGCATGCTGAGTTTTGGCCATGCGGTGTATGCGGGCCTGGGCTCTTTCCTCGCCGTTCATGCCATGAACATGGCCGCCAAAGGCAGCTTCTACATTCCCCTGTCGCTGATTCCACTGGTGGGTGGTCTGTCAGGCCTGTTTTTTGCCGCGTTGCTGGGCTATGTCACCACCAAAAAAGCGGGTACGACCTTTGCCATGATCACGCTGGGCGTGGGCGAGCTGGTATTTGCCATGTCGCTGATGTTCCCCGAGTTTTTTGGCGGTGAGGGCGGTATTACCACCAACCGGGCGTACGGCAAGCCGTTTCTGGGCGTCAGCTTCGGGCCGCAGATCCAGGTCTATTACCTGATCGCGTTTTATTGTTTTATCTGCACAGCGGCCATGTTTGCCTTCACACGCACCCCGTTGGGCCGCATCCTGAACGCGGTGCGCGACAACCCCGAACGGGTGGAGTTCATTGGCTACAACACGCAGCGGGTGCGCTACTACGCTTTCATCATTGCGGGCTGTTTTGCAGGCATCGGGGGAGGGCTGGCGGCCATCAACTCTGAAATCGTCACGGCGGAGGTGGTCAGCGGCGTGCGTTCGGGCAGCTTGCTGCTGTTCACCTTCCTGGGTGGCGCCACCTTCTTTTTTGGTCCCATCATCGGCGCGGGCCTGCTGGTGCTCGCGCTCATCCTCCTTTCCGAACTCTCGATGGCCTGGCTGCTGTATGTCGGCCTCATCTTCCTGTTCATGGTGATGTATGCGCCTGGCGGCCTCGCCAGCCTCATCATGATGAATTTTCGTGTGGCCTCCTTTGGAAAGCTCAAGGAACTTTGGGTGGGGTACCTGGGCCTGGCCGTCACGGCGCTGGTGACGCTGGCCGGTGCGGCGGCCATGGTGGAGATGGTGTATCACCTGCAACTCAACGCGGCCCTCGGCGCCGAGCTGGGGTTCATGGGGATCCGGTTGAATGCCCTCAACATCAACAGCTGGCTGGGAGCAGGTTTTGTCCTGATGACCGGTTTGGGACTGTTTGAACTCACGCGCCGGCAATTTCTGCGGCAATGGGGCGACGTACAAAATGAGATTGAAAAAGAAATCAAGCGAAGGGAGCTGCTATGACCATGGCCTCTCCTGAAATTGCCACCGCTTCCGCCGCTGCTGCGGCAACCAACTGGTCCCTCGAGCTGAAAGACCTGCGCAAAAGCTTTGGCAAGACCGAAATCATTCGCGGCGCCAACCTGAAAGTCGCGGCGGGTGAGCGGGTGGCCATCATCGGGCCGAACGGCGCGGGCAAGTCCACGTTGTTCAACCTGATCAGTGGCCGCTTCGAGCCCACCAGTGGCCAGGTGCTGCTCAATAACCAGCGCATCGACGGCAAGAAGCCTTTCGAAATCAATCGCATGGGCCTGTCGCGCAGCTTCCAGATCACCAACATCTTTCCCAAGCTCAGCGTGTTTGAAAACCTGCGCTGTGGCGTGCTCTGGAGTCTGGGCTACAAATACACTTTCCTCAGGTTCCTGGCCGACCTGGATGACGCCAATGAACGGGCCGAAGAACTCATGGCCATGATCAAGCTCGAGAAAAAGCATGACGTGCTGGCCACCAACCTGACATATGCCGAGCAGCGCGCGCTGGAAATAGGCATCACCATCGCCGGCGGCGCCAGCGTGATCCTGCTGGACGAGCCTACGGCCGGCATGAGCCGTTCTGAAACCAGCCGCTTCATCAACCTGATCAAGGAGGTCACGGTGGGCAAGACGCTGCTGACCGTGGAGCACGACATGGGCGTGGTGTTTGGCCTGGCCGACAAGATTGCGGTGGTGGTGTATGGCGAAATCATCGCTTATGACACGCCCGAAGCGGTGCGTGCAGACCAGCGCGTACAGGAAGCATACCTGGGTTCATCTGTTGCCGACGCACAGGCAGGGGGGAAAGCATGAGCCCCCACGTTCGGCACTTCGTGTCCTCTCTGCCCCCCGAGGGGGCGTCGGCCTCCTCGGGGCGGCCCGTCGGAGGTATGAGCCCCCACGTTCGGCACTTCGTGTCTTCTCTGCCCCCCGAGGGGGCGTCGACCTCCTCGGGGCGGCCCGTCGGAGTCCTGTGATGCTGCACATTCAAAACCTCCATGCCTTCTACGGCAAGAGCCATGTGCTGCACGGCGTCTCATTCGATGTGCAACCGGGCGAAATCGTGGCCTTGCTGGGCCGCAACGGCTCGGGGCGTTCCACCACGGCCAAGGCCATCATGGGTCTGGTGGATTGCCAGGGTTCCATCCTCTGGAAAAAAGAGGAAATCGTCGGAAAGAAGGCCTACCAGATTGCGCATCTCGGTATTGGCTACGTCCCGGAAAACCGCGACATCTTTCCCAAGCTGACGGTGCATCAAAACCTGCTGCTGGGTCAAAAAGGGTCTGGAAAAGGATCGCGCTGGTCTTTTAATGACATGTACACCATGTTTCCGCGGCTGCTGGAGCGCCAGCACACCGAAGCCGGGGTTTTGTCGGGTGGCGAGCAGCAGATGCTCACGCTATGCCGCACGCTCATGGGCGACCCGGACCTCATCATCATTGACGAACCCACAGAAGGCCTGGCGCCGAAAATTGTGGAACTGGTCGGCCAATACCTGCAAACGCTCAAGGCCAAGGGCGTTTCGGTGCTGCTGATCGAGCAGAAGCTCACCATCGCCATGGCGATTTCCGACCGGGCGTTGGTCATGGGGCATGGCAGCATCGTGTTTCACGGTACGCCCGACAGCCTGCGGGCCGACGCGTACATCCGAAAAGAATGGCTGGAAGTGTAAGAAAGTCCCGGAGGTTGTCACCGCTGGGACAAACAGGGGCGGTATTGTGCTTGTACGGTTGCGCAGCCACCCTACAATAAGAAAAAGAACGATCGTACTATTTTTCTGGCGGGGTGCTTAACCCCTGGGGCCGAAACAACTGAAACTTCACTCAAGGAAAGACAACCGCAATGACAACCCATTACGAAGTTCGCGGCACGGTGGCGCTGATCACGCTGAACAACCCGCCCGTCAACGGCCTCGGCTATGCCACCCGTTCCAGCATTACCGACAACCTGCAAAAAGCCAACGCCGACGCGGCCGTCAAATCCATTGTGCTGACCGGCGCGGGCAAGGCCTTTTCAGGCGGCGCCGACATCAAGGAATTTGGCACCCCAAAGGCGCTGCTGGAACCCAACCTGCTCAGCGTGATTCGCGCGGTTGAAAATTCCTCCAAACCGGTGGTGGCGGCCATCCACACGGTCTGCATGGGGGGTGGACTGGAGCTGGCCCTGGGCTGCCACTACCGCATCGTGGCACCTGGCTGCAATGTGGCATTGCCCGAGGTCAAGCTGGGCCTGTTGCCTGGCGCAGGAGGTACCCAGCGTCTGCCGCGCGCAGTGGGTGTTGAACCCGCATTGAACATGATCGTGAGCGGAGAGCCCGTCAAGAGCGAATTGCTGGCGCAGATTACGGGGCAGAAGCTGTTTGACAGGATGGCCGCCTCGCCGGAGTCGCTGACAGAAGAGGCCCTGGCCTTTGCCCAGGCGATTGCCGACACCCGCCCGCTGCCGCTGGTGCGCAACCTGCCGTGCAAGCATCCTGATGGCGATGCCTACTTCCAGTTCGCCCGCAACATGGTCAAGGGCATGGCGAAAAATTTCCCCGCACCGCTCAAATGCGTGGATGCCGTGGAAGCCGCCACCAAAAAGAAATTTGAAGACGGGCTGGCGTTTGAGCGCGAGCTCTTCATCAACCTGATGTGGACACCTGAAAGCCGCGCGCTGCGCCACATTTTCATGGCCGAGCGTGCTGCTTCCAAGATTCCTGATGTGCCGGAAGATACGCCCAAGCGCGAGATCAACTCGATTGCCGTGATTGGTGCCGGCACCATGGGTGGCGGCATCGCCATGAATTTCCTGAACGCCGGCATTCCGGTCAAGATGCTGGAGATGAAGCAGGAAGCGCTGGACCGCGGCATTGCCACCATCCGAAAAAACTACGAAGCGCAGGTCAAAAAAGGCAAGCTCAAGCAGGACAAGTACGAGCAGCGCATGAGCCTGCTCGGCACCACGCTGAGCTACGACGACCTGAAAGACGTCGACATGGTGATTGAGGCCGTCTTTGAGGAGATGGGTGTCAAGGAAAAGGTCTTCACGGAACTGGACAGCGTGATGAAGCCGGGCGCCATTTTGGCCTCCAACACCTCGACGCTGGATGTCAACCAGATCGCCGCTTTCACCAAACGCCCCCAGGACGTGGTGGGCATGCATTTCTTCAGCCCCGCCAACGTGATGAAGCTGCTGGAGGTCGTGCGCGGCGCCAAAACCGGCAAGGACGTACTCGCCACCGTGATGGCGCTCGGCAAAAAGATCAAGAAGACGGCCGTGGTCTCGGGCGTTTGCGATGGGTTTATCGGTAACCGCATGATCGAGCAGTACGGCCGCCAGGGCGGCTTCCTGCTCGACGAAGGCTGCACGCCCGAGCAGGTCGACAAGGCGATTGAAAAGTTTGGTTTCGCCATGGGGCCCTTCCGCATGGGCGACCTGGCCGGCAATGACATCGGCTGGGCCATCCGCAAGCGCCGCTATACCGAAAAACCGGACATGAAGTACAGCAAGACCGCCGACCTGCTGTGCGAAAAAGGCCGCTTCGGCCAGAAGACCGGTGCCGGCTGGTACGACTACGTGCCCGGCAAGCGCGACGCGATCCCGAACGCCGAGGTCGTCAAGATGATCGATGACCACCGCAAGTCACTGGGCATCACGCCGCGCAAGATCTCCGACGAGGAAATCGTGCAGCGCTTGGTGTATTCGCTGGTCAACGAGGCCGCGCACATCCTGGAGGAGGGCATCGCCTCCAAGGCCAGCGATATCGACATGGTCTACATCATGGGTTACGGCTTCCCGGTCCACCGCGGCGGCCCCATGCTGTACGCCGATCAGATGGGCCTCTTCAACGTGGTGCAGAGCATGAACCGCTTTGCGCAGAACCCGCTGGACGACGCAAGTTTCTGGAAACCGGCACCGTTGCTGGCCAGGCTTGCTGCAGAAGGCAAGACTTTCAACTGATGCAATGACATGACTGGCTTCTTCGCCTACGGACTGGCTTCGTTTGTGACGCTGGGTGTCCTGGGGCAGGCGTCCCAGAGCCTGTCCAGTCCGCCATTGAAGACACTGTGCTGGTACATGGCCGCGCTATGCCCTTTTTGGGTCGGCATGGCCGGCATCTTTGTGATCGGTAACTTTGACTCATCCGGTTCGCGATTTGGAGAAGAGTGGGCCTGGGCATGGGGGCTCAGCCACATGGCTTTTTTTGCGCCAACGATTTGTAGCTGGCTTTTGGTCCGGACATTTGCAGGGTCAGCCCCGAAGCTGACCGATTTATTCAAGAAGGGATAACTTTTATGACATCCGCCGTTATTGTTTCCACCGCCCGCACGCCCCTGGCCAAAAGCTGGAAGGGTTCCTTCAACATGACGCACGGCGCCACCCTGGGCGGCCACGCCGTAGAGCATGCGCTCAAGCGCGCCGGCATTGACGCGGCCGAAGTTGACGACGTCATCATGGGCTGCGCCACACCGGAAGGCGCCACCGGCGCCAACATCGCGCGCCAGATTGCGCTGCGCGCCGGTTGCCCCGTCACCGTGTCGGGCATGACGGTCAACCGCTTTTGTTCTTCCGGCCTGCAGACCATTGCGCTGGCAGCCCAGCGCGTGATCGCCGGCGAAGCCGACATTTACGTGGCCGGCGGCGTGGAAAGCATTTCCTGCGTGCAGCAGGAAATGAATACCCACATGCTGCAGGAAAGCTGGTTGGCCAAAAACAAACCCGAGATTTACTGGAACATGCTGCAAACCGCCGAGCAGGTCGCCAAGCGCTACAACATCTCGCGCGACCGCATGGACGAATACGGCGCGCTCAGCCAGCAAAAAGCCACCGCTGCACTCGCTGCCGGCCGCTTTGAAGCCGAGATCGCACCCATTACCGTCACAGCTGGCGTAGCCGATCCGGTGATGGGCCTGACCACCAAACAGGTCACCGTGAGCAAGGACGAGGGAATTCGCGAAGGCACGACCAAGGAAGGCATCAGCGGCATCAAGCCCGCCATCCCCGGCGGTGTCATCGCGGCCGGCAATGCCAGCCAGTTTTCCGACGGTGGTGGCGCGGTGGTGGTGATGCACGAAAAAGTGGCCGAGAAAAAGGGCCTGCAACCGCTGGGCCGCTTCCTCGGCTTTGCGGTGGCTGGCTGCGAGCCCGATGAAATGGGCATCGGTCCGGTTTTCGCCATTCCCAAGGTGCTGGCCAAACTGGGCCTGAAGATCAGCGACATCGACCTCTGGGAACTGAATGAAGCCTTCGCCGTGCAGGTGCTGTACTGCGCCGACAAGCTGGGCATTCCCATGGACAGGCTCAATGTCAATGGCGGCGCGATTGCCGTCGGCCACCCTTACGGCGTTACGGGTCAGCGCCTCACCGGCCACGCCCTGATCGAAGGCAAGCGCCGCGGTGCCAAGCGTGTTTGTGTGACCATGTGCATTGGCGGTGGCATGGGTGCGGCCGGCGTTTACGAAGTCCTCTAAACCGGGCAATCACCATGAATGAAACCCTGCTCCTTCAGAAAGGGCAGGCGTTTCCTGCCTTGCCGCCTTCATGTGTGCCGGGGAGCTCGCCATGAGCCTCAGGCCCACCCTTGATTTCCTGCTTTACCAGTGGCTGGACGCCGAGTCGCTGAACCGGCGCGAACGCTTTGCCGACCACTCGCGCGAGACCTTTGATGCGGTGTTTGACACCTGCGAGCGCATTGCCCGCGAAAAATACGCACCGTTCAATCGCACGGTCGACGCCCAGGAGCCCCACTTCGACGGTGAAAAAGTCATCCTCCCGCAGGCCACGCACGACGCCCAAAAAGCCTATGCGGCCTCCGGCATGCTGAGCGCCGCGCAGGACTATGAGGTCGGCGGCATGCAGTTGCCCTACACCGTGGAAGCGGCGGCCAACGCTTTTTTTGCCATGGCCTCGGTCAGCATCGGCTCGGGCATGTTGACCACAGGCAATGCCAATTTGCTGATGGTGCACGGTACCGACGCGCAAAAGGATGTGTTTGCCAAAAATGAGTTTTCGGGGCGCTTCTCGGGCACCATGTGCCTGTCGGAGCCGCAGGCCGGTTCATCCCTCAGTGACGTCATCACGCGTGCCGTGCCCGATGGCGCAGGCTTTGAAACTGACCCGCTCGGCCCGCGCTATCGCCTCAAGGGCAACAAGATGTGGATTTCGGCGGGCGAGCATGAGCTGACCGAGAACATCATCCACCTGGTGCTGGCCAAGATCCCCGGCCCCGACGGAAAGCTGATCCCGGGAACGCGGGGCATTTCGCTGTTCATCGTGCCCAAGAAGCTGGTCGATCCAGCGGGCCAGCTCACCGGCGTTCGCAATGACGTGGCGCTGGCCGGCCTGAACCACAAGCTGGGCTGGCGCGGCACCACCAACACGCTGCTCAATTTCGGCGAAGGCAAGTACCCGGTGAACGGCGAGGCGGGTGCCATCGGCTACCTGGTTGGCAAGCCGCATGAAGGACTGCGCTGCATGTTCCACATGATGAACGAGGCGCGCATCGGCGTAGGCACGGCGGCGACCATGCTGGGCATGGCGGGCTACTACGCCAGCCTCGACTATGCCCGGAACCGGCCCCAGGGCCGGCCCGTCGGCCCTGGAGGCAAGGATGCTGCCCAGCCGCAAATCCGCATCATCGAGCATGCCGACGTCAAGCGCATGCTGCTGGCGCAAAAGGCCTACTGTGAAGGCGCGCTGGCGCTGGAGCTGTATTGCGCCCGCCTGGTCGACGAACACCATACTGGCGAGCCCCAGGCCGCCGACGACGCGCGCCTGCTGCTGGAGGTGCTGACACCCATTGCCAAAAGCTGGCCCAGCGAATGGTGCCTGGAGGCCAACTCGCTGGCGATCCAGGTGCATGGCGGCTATGGCTATACGCGTGACTTTCCGGTGGAGCAATACTGGCGTGACAACCGCCTGAACATGATCCACGAAGGCACCCACGGCATCCAGGCGATGGATTTGCTGGGGCGAAAGGTGTTGATGGAAGGGGGCAGGGGCCTGCAACTGTTGGGGGCGCGCATCAATGCCACGGTGGAAAAAGCCGCCCAGGTGCCCGAACTGGCAACCCATGCCCATGCGTTGGGCAAGGCCCTGCAGCGGGTTGGCCGCGCCACCCAAGCCGCCTGGGCCAGCGGCAAGGCTGGCGAGGCCCTCGCCAATGCGGTACCCTATATGCAGGGCTTCGGTCATACCGTGCTGGCCTGGGTCTGGCTCGACGTGGCGCTGGCGGCCTTGGCCGTCGATTCTGCAAAATCGCTGGCTGCCACTGTGGGCAGACTGGCGGCCACCCGTTATTTTTATCATTACGAGCTACCCAAAATAGAAGCCTGGCTCCGGGTGGCTGAAACGCGCGACCTGACCTGTGCCGACTTGCCTGAGGAGGCGTTTTAATGGCTTTTTTCAAACCGTCGTCCACAACCGCTTCCAGCAAATCCGTGGCGCGCCTACAAGGCCTGATCTGGGTCCTGATCTATGGCGGCCTGCTGACGCTCGTCCTGGGCCTGTCGGTGGAGCGTACGGATGAGGCACTGGGCTGGTCGCTGGTGGTGGGCGGTGCGGTGGTGGCTGGGCTCGGTTTCATCCTGATCTATGTCCGCTCCAGAATCAAGGTCGGGCCATGATCAGGCACATCGCGATGCAAAAACTCAACGACACCGCCAATGCCCCCGATTTCAAGGCGCGTCTGCACCTGGACACCCGCCGCCAGCTGGTGCCTGGAATGCACGCATTTGAAGTCGCCATCAGGACACCCGGACTGGAAGCCAACTGCGATGTTGTGCTTTACTCAGAGTTTGAAAACAGCGCCGCTTTGACGGCCTACCAAAATCACCCGAACCGTGCTTGATCACGAAGTTCAACAATCAAAGGAGACGACCCATGACTGCCAGCAAGCCCCGTTCCATTCAACAGCTGTTTGACCTCACAGGCAAAACCGCACTTGTCACGGGCGGCTCGCGCGGCTTGGGCCTGCAGATGGCACAGGCGTTGGGTGAAGCCGGCGCCAAAGTCATTTTGAGCTCACGCAAGGCCGAAGACCTGGTGGAGTCCGCAGCCGAGTTGAACGCCGCTGGCATTGACGTCGACTGGATTGCCGCCGACTGCTCGAAGGAAGAAGACATCCGCGCGCTGGCTGATGAAGCCATCAAGCGCCTGGGACACGTGGATATCCTGGTCAATAACGCCGGTGCCGCCTGGGGCGCGCCAGCTGAAGACCATCCGGTGGAGGCATGGGACAAGGTGATGAATCTCAACATCCGCGGTTACTTCATCCTTGCGCAGCACATCGCCAAGCACAGCATGATTGCGCGAAAGTCCGGTCGCATCATCAACGTGGCGTCCATCGCCGGCCTGGGCGGCAACCCGCCCGAGATGACCACCGTCGCCTACAACACGTCCAAGGGCGCGGTCATCAACTTCACCCGCGCCCTCGGTTGCGAATGGGGCAAGTACAACATCACCGTCAACGCGATTTGCCCGGGGTTTTTCCCGAGCAAGATGACCGTGGGCACGCTCAAGGCACTGGGCGAAGAAAAACTCGCCGCCCACGCGCCATTGGGCCGCCTGGGCGATGACGAAGACCTCAAGGGCCTGTGTGTGCTCTACGCGTCAGATGCAGGCAAGCACATCACTGGCCAGTGGCTGGCGGTGGATGGTGGCGTGAGTGTCGTCACGGGCGGCTGATCAGGAGTTTGTGATGAATTTTGGCGCCGAAATCCCCTTCGTCACCCATCTGGGCTTCCAGCTGGAGCTGTTTGAGGGGGGTGAATCTGCCATTGGCTACACGCCGCGGCCGGAACACCTGAACTCGTTTTCCGTCACGCACGGTGGCGCGGTCATGACGTTGCTGGACGTGACCATGGCCACTGCCGCGCGCAGCGTGCAAAAAGACATGGGCGTGGTCACCATCGAGATGAAGACCAGCTTCATGCAACCCGCACCGGGCGACGGCGGCAAGCTCACGGGCAAGGGCCGGCTCATGCACCGCACCGCCACGATGGCGTTCACAGAAGCCACGCTCTACGACGACAAGGGCCGCGCCTGCGCACACGCCACGGGCACCTTCAAATACGTCAAGCGCTTGCCAACGGGGCCTAAAGCCGCCAATGGGCTCAATGCGCCCGTCAGTCCCATCTCGACGGACTGAACTTTTTTGGATGTCAAACCCGGATCAAACCCGGATCAAGCCTTTCAGGAATGGTCGCTGTAAGCTATCAAAAATATAGCATTGATAGAACCGAAAAAATCCTTTCCAGGAGACTCCCATGCCCATCAATCAACAAATCCTGCTGGACAACCGGCCCACAGGCGAAGCCGTTGCCGGTAACTTCAAGCTGGTCAGTAGCGAAACACCCGCCCTGAAGGACGGTCAGGTGCTGGTGCGCCATCATTTTTTGAGCCTGGACCCCTACATGCGGGGTCGCATGAACGACAGCAAAAACTACGCCGCAGCGCAGCCGCTGGGGCAAGTCATGATTGGCGGCACTGCCGGTGAGGTGGTGGAAAGCCGCTCGCCGAAGTTTCAGCCGGGCGATCAGGTCGTCGGCATGGGTGGCTGGCAGCAGTACAGCGTGGTCGATGCCGAACAACCCGGGGCACTGCGCAAGGTTGACACCACGCATGTGCCGCTCTCGTATTACCTCGGCGCAGTGGGCATGCCGGGCGTCACGGCGTACTATGGATTGGTGAAAATCATCGAGCCCAAGGCGGGTCAAACTGTTGCCATCAGTGCCGCGACAGGGGCCGTGGGCAGCGCCTTTGCCGCGCTGGCCAAAGCACGCGGCTGCCGCACCGTGGGCATAGCGGGCGGCCCGGAAAAGTGCCGGTATGCGGAGAAGGAACTGGGCTTTGATGCCTGTATTGACTACAAACAGCACCAGGATGCCGCATCGCTTTCCGCGGCCCTGCGACAGGCTTGCCCCAGCGGCATTGACGGCTACTTTGAAAATGTGGGTGGCATGGTGCTCAATGCCGTGCTGCCGCTGATGAACGACTTTGGCCGCATTGCCGTGTGCGGCATGATCGCGGGCTACGACGGTGAGCCCACGCCCATCACGTATCCGGCGCTGATCTTGCGGAGCCGTCTGAAGGTTCAGGGCTTTATCGTCAGCGAACACATGGAGGTCTGGCCTGAAGCCCTGAAAGAACTCGGCACGCTGGTGGCCACCGGCAAGCTCAAGCCGCGAGAGACCATTGCGCAGGGCCTGCAAGCCGCACCTGAGGCCTTCCTTGGTCTGCTCAAGGGCAGGAACTTCGGCAAACAGCTGGTCAAGCTTATTTAGCCTGTAGCCATCAGGCCAGGAGTCGTGCCATGGACATCACCCATGAAGTCTTCAACCAGCCGGAGCCGTTGGCAGGCTACAACCTGTTCGAAACCAACCGGCCATTGCGCGACGCGCTGAAGTTCAATGCACCGGCACTGGACACCACCGAGCTGGCAGCCCTGGGCGCCACGCTGGGCAGTGCAGAAATGCAAACACATGCGCGGCTGGCAAATATTCATGTTCCCGAGCTGCACAGCCACGACCGCTTTGGCCGACGGCTGGACCAAGTGGAGTTTCATCCGAGCTACCACGAGCTCATGAAATTGGCCACAGGCGCGGGCCTGCATGGCACGCCCTGGGGGAGCCCTCACCCTAGCCCTCTCCCAAAGGGAGAGGGGGTAAGCGCGGCGAATTCTCTCCCTCTCCCTCTGGGAGAGGGCAGGGGTGAGGGCTCCCCGCACGTCGAACGCGCCGCTGGCTTCATGCTCTTCACGGAACTCGAACCATCGGTGCTGTGCCCGATTTCCATGACCTATGCGGTCACGCCGGCGTTGCGCAGCAACCCAGCCATCTATGCCGACTGGGCTCCCGGGCTTACCCGCCGCGCCTATGACCCTGAACTCAAGCCATGGCAGGGCAAAGCCGGCCTCACCATGGGCATGGGCATGACCGAAAAGCAGGGTGGCTCGGACGTGCGGGCCAACACCACGCGCGCCGAGCCCGCGGGCCATGACGGCTGGGGAGCGCGTTACACCCTGACGGGCCACAAATGGTTTTTCTCGGCCCCCATGTGCGACGCTTTCCTGGTGCTGGCCCAAACCCCGGCTGGCTTGAGCTGCTTTTTCCTGCCGCGCGTTCTTTCTGATGGCAGCATGAACGCCATCCGTATCCAGCGCCTCAAGGACAAGTTGGGCAACAAGGCCAATGCCAGTTCCGAAGTGGAGTTCGAGGGTGCCCAGGCCTGGCTGGTTGGCGAAGAAGGCCGCGGCATTCCGCAAATTCTGGAGATGGGCACCATGACGCGGCTGGACTGCGCCCTGGGCACCAGCGGCCTGATGCGCCAGGCCTTGAGTCTCGCGCTCAACCACACGTCGCAGCGCAAGGCCTTCGGCAAATTGTTGATAGACCAGCCGCTGATGCGCAACGTGCTGGCCGACCTGGCGCTGGAGTCGGAAGCCGCCACGGCGCTGGCTCTTCGCCTGGCCCGTGCGTTCGACAAGGCCGCTGACGCGCACGAAGCGGTGATGGCGCGCCTGCTCACCCCGATCGCCAAGTTCTGGATCTGCAAGCGCGGCAGCCATTTTGCGCAGGAAGCCATGGAATGCCTGGGCGGCAACGGTTATGTGGAGGAGGGTGGCGCTGGCGTCATGGCGCGCATCTACCGCGAAATGCCGCTTAACTCCATCTGGGAGGGCGCCGGCAACATCATGGCGCTGGATTTGCTGCGCGCCCTGCGCAAGGCCGATGCCGTGGCGGCACTGGAGCATGAGCTATCACCCGCCAAAGGTGCGCACCCGGCGCTGGACCGCCTCGCCACCGCCTTGCCGGCCCGGGTGGAGAACATGGCCACCGAACTGGAGGCCCGCCGGCTGGCGCAGGATGTTGCGCTAGCCGTGCAGGCGTCGTTGCTGTACCAAGTAGCACCGCCTCCGGTGTTCAGCGCATTTTGCGATTCGCGCATTTCCGGCAACTGGGGCCAGGCCTTCGGCACGCTGGCTGCGGGCACCGATTTCGACGGCATCATCGCTCGGGCGATGCCCCGATAGACACAGACAGATCCAGGAGACATCCATGCAAGAGCTGATTCTTCACCACTACCCGACGTCGCCCTTTTCCGAGAAAGTCCGCTTGATTCTGGGCTACAAAAACCTGCCCTGGAAGTCCGTCGTCATCCCGATGATCATGCCCAAACCCGACGTACTGGCGCTGACGGGCGGCTACCGCAAGACCCCCGTGCTGCAAATAGGCGCAGACATTTACTGCGATTCCGCCCTGATCTGCGATGTGCTGGAGCACCTGCGGCCCATGCCCGAGCTCTACCCGGAGCCGAGCAAGGGCCTGGCGCGCATCCTGGCGCACTGGGCCGACCACACGCTGTTCTGGACGTCGATGGCCTTCAACACGCAGCCCAAGGGCATGGCACAGATGTTTGGCAACGCCGGGCCCGACGCGGCCCGAGCCTTTGGCGAAGACCGCAAGGCCATGAGCGCAGGCATGCCGCGCCTGCGCCCGGCTGACGCGGCAGCGGCTTACAGGTCCTACCTGCGCCGGATATCCGACATGCTCGATGACCTGCCATTTCTGCTGGGAGAGGTGCCGTGCATTGCCGACTTTGCGATGTACCACCCGCTGTGGTTCACCCGCGTGCGCACGTCTGTGCTGGCAGACATCCTGAACGCCACGCCCGCCGTGCTGGAGTGGATGGACCGAATGGCCGCCATTGGCCACGGCAGCATGGAGAAATTCAGCTCCACCGAGGCCATCGCCGTGGCCACCGCCTCCACGCCGGCGCCGCTGCATGACGATATTTTTCAAGACGAGCACGGCATCCCCCTGGGCAGCCGGGTGCTGGTCAGCGGCGAGAGCTTTGGCCCCGAGCCCACCGAGGGCGAGCTGATCGCCGCCACTCGCATGCACTTCACCCTGCGCCGCACCGACGAGCGGGCCGGCACGGTTCATGTGCACTTCCCGCGCATTGGTTATTCACTGAAAGCGGCCACACCCGCATGAGCGAGATCACATGGCGATTTGTTCCCTTTGACGCGCTGACCTGCCGGGAGCTGTACGAGGTACTGCAGTTGCGCAGTGCTGTTTTTGTGGTCGAGCAGGCTTGTGTCTTTCAGGACATCGATGGCGCTGACGTCCAGGCCATGCATTTGCTGGGCACGGTGTCCGGCCAGCTGGCGGCCTATGCGCGCTGCTTTGCGGCCGGCGTGAAATTCGCCGAGGCCAGCATAGGCCGCGTGGTCACGCCTGGCTCGCAGCGTGGCAGCGGCGCGGGACACGCGCTGATGCGCCAAGCCATCACGAGCGTGACGCAGCAATGGGGCCCACAACCCATCCGGATCGGCGCCCAGGCGCGGCTGGAGCAGTTTTACCGGCAGCATGGCTTCGTGAAAACGGGGGCGCCTTACAGCGAGGACGACATTCCCCACATCGAAATGCTGCGCCCGGCCTAGGGTCAATATTGTTTAGTTAAGTTATTCACCCTGAATCGGAATGACCAAAACCTTGACCCGCAATCCATGGATCCCGGATCAAGTCCGGGTGACAAACCAGAGGCAAGGGCTTGACTGAACCGTATTGGGCCAAGGTCGATTTTTTAAATTTCAGGTATGAAGGAGCGATAGATGATCACGGATTTCAAAGGCAAGACAGCGGTGCTGACCGGCGCGGGATCGGGTTTTGGCCTGGAGTGCGCGCGCCTGGGCGCCAAACTGGGCATGAACCTGGTGCTTGTTGATGTGCAGCAGGATGCGCTGGACCAGGCAAGCGCCGAGATCAAGGCCACCGGGGCCCAGGTGCTGTCCTTCAGGCTGGATGTTTCCAGTGCCGAACAGATGGAGGCCATGGGCAAGGCGGTATTTGAGCGTTTTGGCGCACCGCATTTTGTTTTTAACAACGCCGGGGTCGGCTCCGGCGGGCTGATCTGGGAGAACACCGTCAAGGACTGGGAGTGGGTGCTGGGCGTCAACGTCATGGGCGTGGTGCACGGCGTGCGCATCTTCACGCCCATGATGCTGAAGGCTGCAGCCAAAGATCCCGCCTGGCAAGGCCACATCGTCAACACCGCCAGCATGGCCGGCCTGCTCAACCCACCCAACATGGGCGTGTACAACGTGAGCAAACATGCCGTGGTCTCCTTGAGCGAAACCCTGTACCAGGACTTGTCGCTGGTGACCGACCAGATCGGCGCGTCGGTGCTGTGCCCGTTTTTTGTGGCCACCGGGATCGGCATGAGTCACCGCAACCGCCCGGCGGAGCTTGCCAGCAACAAGCCCACCAAGAGCCAGATGATCCAGCAGGCCATGACGGGCAAGGCCGTCGGTTCCGGCAAGGTCACCGCAGCCCATGTTGCGCAACTGGTGTTTAACGCCATCGCGGCCAACCAGTTTTACATCTACAGCCACCCCAAGGCCATCCATTCGGTACAGACCCGCCTCGAGGATGTGCTGCAGGCGCGCAATCCGACCGACCCGTTCGCCGACAAGCCTGAAATTGGACAGCAGCTCAAGCAGGCTTTGCGCGCGGCTTGAGGTGGTTGACGAGCTGCGCGCAGCAGGTCAAGGCGAGGCGCCGCCTTGCCGGTTGGCATGCCGGGTTAGTCGGCTTGTATAAAACATTGGCCTGCAGCCTTTGCCAGGATTTTCCGGACTGAGCACTCGTGCCTGGAAGCTTCCATAATCATGATTTATGACAACCGAAGGCTTCGCGCTTTTCGACACCCCCATTGGTCACTGCGGCATCGCCTGGGGCGAGCGTGGGCTGGCCGGCCTGCTGCTGCCCGAGCACAGCCTGGCGCAGACCCGCGCCCGCATGAAGCGCTTGTTTCCGCGAATGCACGAAATGCCTCCTTCGCCCGAAGCCCAGGCCGCGATCACCCGCATCACGGCTCTGCTGAACGGCGAGCGGGACGACCTGAGCGACATCGCGCTGGACATGCGCGATGTGCCGCCGTTTCACCAGCGTGTGTACGAGGTCGCTCGCGCCATTGCGCCGGGCCGCACGCTCACCTATGGTGAAGTGGCCGCGCAGCTCGGCGAGCCGGGCGCCGCCCGCGCTGTGGGGCAGGCCTTGGGGCACAACCCCTTTGCGCCCGTCGTGCCCTGCCATCGTGTGCTGGCCGTGGGCGCCCGCTCGGGAGGCTTCTCGGCCGGCGGTGGCGTGGCGACCAAGCTGCGCATGCTGCAGATCGAAGGCGCACAGATTGGCGGTGCGCCCGGTCTGTTCGACGACGACAGGTCACCCCCGCAGGCGCGTACTCCGGCCGACCCATTGGCCGACAAGCCCGGGATGGGCCAACAACCCAAGTAGGCGCTGCGCGCAGCCTGGCTGGCAACACGGTGGCATCTAGAAGCAATACGGTTCAGTTAAGGACCCGTGAAGCTCCCTCCCCTTCCGGGGGAGGGTTGGGGTGGGGGCCAGCGACGACCAGGTCAGTACGGCGGCCCGATGCCCACGCCGTGAGCCCCCATCCCGGCCTTCCCCCAGCGGGGGAAGGAGATGAGCGGCAATGCACGCGGTGTGCTAACTGAACCGTATTGCATCTAGAAGGGTACAGAATGCGATGACAGGTGGACACCGGAGCACTGCGCTATCCTTGCCTTTATTGCTCTCTATTTCCTGCCCCATTTCCAACCCATTCCCGCTGTTCATTTCATCCCGCCATGACATTCAAATTTTTCCCCACCGTGCTCATTGCGGCAGGCCTGCTGCTTTCGGGCTGCAATGACGCTCCGAACGCAGCGTCGGGCGCAACGGCGGCAAAAGCTGCAGCCACGCCGGTCTCACTAGATGCCATTGCCGCAGAGGCCAAGGGCTTTACCGTCGGCTCAACCCTGAGCACGCGCACCGTGTATGTTTTCTTTGATGCCCAGTGCCCGCATTGCGCCGCCTTGTGGAACGCTGCCAAACCCCTGAAGCCGCAAGCCAAATTTGTCTGGATACCGGTGGGTATGCTGAATTCGTCCAGTACTTCCCAGGGGGCAACCCTGCTGGCGGCCGCTGACCCTATTGCCGCAATGGATGAGCACGAAACCTCGCTTCTCGCCAAGCGGGGCGGTATCAATCCCGGTAGCAACATTGATATGCAAAAGGCCTCGGTGGCAAAGAACACCGAATTGATGAACCGTTTCGGCTTCGCTTCCATCCCGACCATCGTTGGCACGCATGCACAGACTGGCGCCGTGGTCACGCAGGAAGGCGCCTTGCGCACCCCGGCCCTCGCGGCATTGCTCGGCCTCAAGGATCCCGGCGGACAGCCGGCCGCGCCTGCACAGTAAGAACCTGTTTACGATCTATGTGGGGTCGCGTTGGGACGCAATCGGGATGAGTTGCTTGCCAACATCACGCGGCATGGGCTGATGCCCATGCAAGGGATTTGGTGAGCAAATCGCCCGATTTCGTCCCAACCCGCAGGGCAAGTGGATTCTCGGGCGGTCTGCGGCGTTGCAACATCAGCCAAGGCATCAGCCTTGGCCTGGATGTTGCGC